>JBKHFH010000037.1:0-20373 GCA_046540335.1 Thermoplasmata archaeon
CATGCTTCTTTGATCTTTTCAACTATTGCCATATTTTTTCCTCTCTTGATGAACCATTATATCCTTTATTGCTATATACTTTATCCCCTCTTCCTTTGAAATACTTCGTCATAAAACTTACTGAGGTGATAATTACTAGTAGTATGATGATACCGAGCCAGGGTAAATAGATGTTCGTACCGCCGTACTCAAACTTCCAGATCCACTGATCTTCACCGAGTGGTCCGATCAATCTCGATAGACTAGGAAAGATGAGATTAACTAGAATGTTCAAAGAGACAAAAAGGATTATTGTAATCATTAACCACCAATACCATGCTTCTTTGATCTTTTCAACTATTGCCATATTTTTTCCTCTCTTGATGAACCCCGATATGGGGTCCCTCCCACCCCATAGATAACATGAAAGAGTTACAAATATATATAATCGTGTTCTAAATATTATAGGAAATGAGCTTAATCTGGTTCGATGTGTGTCCTTTTCTTCATCACTAACATTTAAAAATGGGACTTTTCGATTCTGTTAACAAAACTTAGAGAGGAGAGCGATCCAGTTTTAACTCCTATCCCTTCGCTTTTTTCTCTAAAAGGTCTTCTTTCCAGGTGTCGAAGTATTTTATATCATAGAATATCCTAGTCTTAAAGAAATCGAAGTATTCTGTTCCATGTAATTCTTCCTTAATCTTTTGCATTTCGTCTAGTGTGGTAGCCCATGATTTGACTAACACTTTATATGGATGATTGCTAGCCTTCCTTACTTCGAAAATATTTGGGAAATGTTCGTTCTTGATAGTAGAGAGTTTATAATTTCTGTTTTCGCTCGATATTTCACCATGAACGAGTCCGATGAAATCATCAGAGTATATCGGATACCATCTGATAGTATAATCTATAGCTCCAATCTCCTCCATCTTATCGATTCTTCTTCTGACGGTCTTTGTTGATATGATGAGGTCATCAGCTATCTTAGAAAGAGACTTTCTAGAATCCTCTCGGAGTGACGATATTATCTCGTAATCCGTCCGTTTCATTTTGAAATCGTTTCTCGGAGGATGATTACGAAAAGACGGCAGGAAGACCTCGGGTCCTTCAATACCTGTCTTTTCAGGAATGTATTCAACGTAATCGCTCATCTCTGAGATGTCTGGTAAGACGCCATAAACATAAAGATATTCATCGCTTGTCGAGACCAATTTTGATGTGTATTTATCCTCTGAAAGTTCTTCAATAACGCTATCTAACTTTTCAAATTTAGATTCACCGTGGACCAATATCTTCAAACTATCTCTTAGTGTTCCTTCTCCGATTTTGGTATAAAAACCTCCTATTATACCGTTTTCTATCATGTTTCCGACTCTACTGTGGACCGCGTTAACAGAAAGATTTACTTTATCAGCTAACTCTCTATAGGGCAGTCTAGAATTTTCTCTTAACAGAAGGCATAATCGGAAATCTGTTTCATCCATCAAAATTGAAAATATGAAAAGAAATTTAGGTTTTTTGATTGTGATCACGAACTATCTAGAGTTTTTGTAAAAGACCTTCTTTTTTACCGATCCGGTGATCAAACGATCGCTATTGAATAGCCTAAATCAAAAGAGACCCCATCGACCGCTTTGATTTTCTCATATTTTTAAACTAAATCTTTAACTTCTATCGTTTTTCCCATCATTTGATCCTCTATTCAATAAGATGAATTCATCGTCATCGAAGATTTGAGAAAATCCTCTCTAAGTTTTCATATTCTCTTTTGATTTCACTCTCTAGGATATTTTTCTCGCAGATCACTGTTTTATCGTTTTCACATTTCAACTTGTAGCCAAGACTATCGAATGACTCTAAAACCTCTAGTTTTGATCGCAGCTCCTTAAGATCGAGTTCATGTTCTTTCTCACAAAGAGATAGTACTACTTCCAAGAAAAAAGTCATATTTTCGGGTTTGTCTATTATCCTAGCTCCAGCTCCTATCTTGTAGTTGTCACCTTTATTTACCGTCTGGTACGCTTCTTTGAGTTCATCTTTACTAGCGTTCTTTTTCAATTCCGAAGTATCTATCCCTGCTCTATTTGCGTCCATCACTATATCCCCTATAGGCGTGATAATCGTAAAGGTATATGAATTGATGTTCTACGCATGAATCATAAAAATTATCGGGCTGTACTGAGAAGATACAATTTTTTAGAAAGGAGATTTAAATATCGGACACACAAAAAATCCTATAACGGAGAAGATCAAAGAAAATACAGGTAAATATAAAGAGAAATGACACATATCGAGAGTAAATATAACAGAAGGTCACCGAATCCGTGCTTCAATTCCAATAGACTCGTCCTCTCCTTCACATCGTTAAAATCCCGAGCTTCAAGGGCTTCACCCAACTCGTAACCGTACCTGGTGATCGAGGCTATGAAGGGTATGAGCATCGGCACTTTCTTTTTAGTTCGCTCAATCGGTCCTCCGGTCATTTTCACTCCTCTAGATAGCTGAGCTTCCTCGATCTTTCTATATCTTGTTTTCATCTCTGGTATCAACTTCAAGGTCAAAGAGAACAAGAAGGCTAGTTTCCATGGGAATTTCAATTCTGATAGAGCTGTTTCCATTTCGACTGCTTCAGTAGATACCACGAACAGTGCAGCGGCTCCAGCGATCGAGAAGAGCCTCAAAAGGATGATGATAGAAGCAATCACTCCTCCTCGAGTAACAGAGAGTTTGATAACTGAAAGATCCAGACTGAAGTATGTTTTTCCATTTGCATAAAAGAAGAGGTTGAGGAAAAACAGTAGAGGAATCAATATCTTGAACACTGATAAGTAAGAAAGCCACTTCTTCAACTTTCTGCTCAAAATGATTAGCAGGACAGTTATGATGATGAGAGCTAGGAGATATTCTAAGACCGGTACGATGATCGCTAATAAGACAACCACGATCGAAAAGAAAATCTTAGATCTCGGGTCTAAATTTTCAAGGAATTTTTTATTCAAAAGATCCCTCCCTCATCAAACATATCGCTTCCTTAACATTTGAAGGTACACTCTTTAGAGAATTTTCTCTCGCCCATCTAACTGGTCCCGGAGTCCTTATGCCCGCTTTTTCCAATATTTCTTCATCCGTGAGCACTCTTTCGACATGGCCTTTGTCCAATAATTTTCCGTTGTCCATCACTATAGCTTGATCGGCGAATTCAAGCGCAAAATCGGATGAGTGTGTGGAAAATAGTATAGTCATATCTAATTTGTCAAATATCTCCCCGATCATCTCCTCTCCCTTCCTGTGAAGACTGTGTGTGGGTTCGTCTAGTATGAGGAGCTCAGGGTTTCCAGAAAGAACAGATGCGATAGAGACCAGACGCTGCTGTCCCGATGAAAGGATCGTAGGCACTTTCTCGTTAAGATGAGATATACCCATTTTTTTTAGAGTATCTTCAGCTATCCTCTCGTGATCCAATCCAAGATTTTCTGGATAGAACTCGACCTCTTCTTTAACGGTCCTCTCGAAAAAACCCAATTCAGGATCTTCAGGGGAGTATCCTATCTCAACATCTCTTCCGAAACCTTCGAAGCTGATATCACCTGAATCAGGTTTTAAGAGACCAACGATAAGTTTCAACAGAGTCGTTTTTCCTGAGCCGTTCTTACCCATCACCGCGTAAATTTTATCGCTCTCCAACGAAAGATCTAGATCTCGAATAGCTTTAACATCGCTGTTCGGGTAACTGAAGCAGAGAGAGTCAATCTTTATCTTCATAATGTTCCTCCTCGGTCAAGATATCTAACTTCCATTCAAAGGGGATCTTAACGCCCTCTTTATATAGAGAAAGCTTCATCTCCTCCGGCTCTCCAATCGATAAAACACTTCCATCTTTCAACAGTATGATTTTATCGGTGATTTCAACAAGGTCTCTAATATCGTGTTCGGCTATCAATACCTTCGTATCCCGCTTCCTTAAACCCCTGATGATATTAAGCAGCATCATTCTGTTATCATGATCTAAGGTCGAAATGGGCTCATCAAGAAGTAGTATATCCGGTTCTCTAACGAGGGTAGATAGGATGGCGACCTTGGTCAATTCGCCGTGGGACAGCTCATCTATATCTTTGTGGAGGAGGTCTTTCGCGCCCAAAAAATCAGAGTACTTTTCGATCCGAGCTTCGATCATTTCTCTAGAAAGAGCTTTGTTCTCAAGGTCAAAGGCGGCTTCCATCTTGACATTTCTTCTCACCATCTGCTTCCTAGGTTCCTGAAAGATCAGACCTATATCTCCTTTTTTCCGTATTTTTCCCTCTAATTTAAGATCCTCGCTGATGATCCCCTTCATAGCTTTCATCAAAAGAGTCTTTCCGGAGCCAGGTTGACCACATATTATCGTCAGATCTTCAGAATCTATGTAGAACTCCATTTCATCGAGGAGTCGATTTCCTTTCCTGTCCTTTATAGATAAAGAATCGATTTCAATCATAATATAGCTGGGGTATGAATCCTTCCAGTGCCTCGGCCAATGGTAATCCTATAGCTGCTCCAACGCCTGCTTGGACCAAGTCGATAGGCAACTCGATGAACAGGGCAGCGGGGATACCTTCAAAGTAAGCTCTAGCTATTGTATAGCCCAAGATCATTATTGGCGCGCCCAAAATCACGCCAAGTAGCTTGCTCTTCAAACTTTTTCCACTCAACTCACCGACTACAAAACCTTCTAAACCTTTTACCACTAAAGTTATCGGAGCATAATAGGCGAAACCTAAGATAACATCGGCTGCCGCGGCTCCTATACCTCCAGATAAGCCGCCGACCACCCCACCGAACAGGAATGCGGCGGTGAAGATTACTACTTCGCCGAAATTGAGGTAACCCTGCCCGAACGGGATAGCTATCGCCATCGTGGCAACCGCAACACCGGCGGCGAAAACAGCACTCAATGCCACCGTCCTCGCATCGAGGATCTCATCTATGTCCAATCTATCACATCAAACCCGAAGAAAGAATACGTATTAATATTTTTGAATGTATTCTACAATACGATCTCAACTTTTAATTATCTTTTAGGGCATAGGTTATCTTGATATCATGAAGATAATAGGCCTTTTAGGAGGGATGAGCTGGGAGTCCACGCTCGAGTACTATCGTATAATAAACGAAGAGATGAAAGGAGAGCTGGGAGAGGATCATTCGGCCGAACTAGCGATATATTCTTTCGACTTTAACGATATAGTGAGATATCAGGAAGAAGGGGAATGGAAAAAACTGGAGGATATGATGGTGAAAGCAGGGAAGGGAGTTAAAGATATGGGTGCTGATTTTCTGCTCATCTGTGCTAACACCATGAATAAGATGGCCGATGCTGTAGAGGATAGAGTGGGTTTAACAGTTTTACATATCGGTGACGCGACAGCCGAAGCCATCAAAAAAGAAGGTATGGATACTGTGGGTTTGATCGGCACGAGATACGTTATGGAAGGGGATTTTTACCGGGAGAGGATGAAGGAAAAACACGATATAGAAGTTATGATACCTGACGAAGAAAACAGAGAACAAGTACACGATATTATATATAACGAGTTGTGCCAGGGGAAAGTAAAGGAGACTTCAAAAAACAAACTTTTGGACATGATCGACGACCTGATAAACAGAGGTGCAGAGGGTATCATATTGGGCTGTACTGAGATCCCTCTATATATCAAAGAAGACGATGTGAGTGTTCCTCTCTTCAATACCACCAGGATACATGCTGAAGCAGCAGTAAAAAAAGCCGTAGAAAAGTAAAGGTCTCTATTCACAATTCTTCTGGATCTGTCATCTGCTCTTTTATTATCTCCCGCATCAGATCGAAGGCTTCGAATATCTTTTCGTTAGCTATGGAATAATATATTTTCGGTCCTTCTTTCCGGGTCTTCACGAAATTCTTTTCCCGCATCTTTGCGAGATGCTGGGATACGTTTGGCTGGTTAAGACCGGTCGCTTCAGCCAGTTCCGTGACCGACTTTTCCCCTTCTCTCAGATGATAGATGATCTTCAACCTGGCCTGGTGCGAGAACATCTTGCATGCGTCGGCGTGGATAGAAAATATCTGATCTTCTTCCATATCACTTCACTCTTTTCCTCTTACATATATCATAATATAAGAATATTGACATCTCTTTTAGCTATAGCTGAAAATCGTAAGGATCTTTAAGAGATCCTGAAGGAACTCCTTTAGAAAAAAATTAATAACCGACTTTATAGTTAAAAGATCACTAGTTCCGATCAAATTTTGGTGGAGGAGGATCCCCTGGACCTCGATAGAAAGACTATGACCGGCCTACTGCTTATACTCTTTCTTTTAGCATCTTGGAGCTTAGGGGTCGTGATGAATCTATCTCCTACCTTCTCTAAGACATATACGGAACCTTTTCTAACTGATGTCGACTTGACCGCTGTGTTGATCTCCTTCATGATGATCGGAACGGCCGTCTTCTTTCTCAAGTCGAGAACACCAGCATCTTTGGCTGTGGTGTTTTTTTGGCCTGGTGTGATGATATGCATCTTTATTATCATATTAGTTGGTTTTAGCTGGCCTTTATTCCTGATACTTTTGATGATCCTTATATCAGCTATAGCGATCTGGCAGGGATTAAAAGGTGAGACGATGTTTTCTTACCTTGCGGCCATCGCCATCATAGGCGTTTTTCTTTTGATCTTGACGCTTTTAGGAGGTGGTGGCGAGATAATATATGAAGAGATAACTGGTAATGGAGAGGGGTTTTCTCTCCCATGGGACGACCCTGGTGGTTATATGAAAACTGCTTTTGGGGGTTTTGGGAATCTACTGTTGATCATCTTGGTCGGAGGTATCCTTGTTTTTTTAGTCGTACAAAGAATGATCCCTACTATCAGATCTTTCCCTGAAAGTGAAGAGGATGAAAAAAAACTGGAGGATCAACTCACCTCTACAGTCGATAGCGCCGTTAAAGAACTTCGTGAAGGAAAAGACATCTATTCTACTATCTTACGCTGCTATCAACAGATGTGTTGGATACTTGAAGAGAAAGGAGCTAAAAACTTTGAATTCATGACTTCTAGAGAGTTCGAAAGACAGGCGATAAGAACACTAGATGTATCCCCTTCAAAAATTTCGGAGATAAGGAAAGTTTTCGAACTTGCTAAGTACAGCGACTATTCACTGGGAGAGAAGGAGAGGAACAGGGCCGTGAAGGCTCTGAACGACCTTAGAAAGGAATTGGAGTGAATATCATGTCCGGATATACACCCCGTACTGAACCGACATTTGACGTAGAAACCCGAGATGAAACAGCAATGAATGAGGGAAACCTGCTCTACTACATCCTGATGTCTCTTATCGTGATCGGGGCGATTGTAGGCATCATCCTATTAGGTGGGATGATTCGATTGACCTTGGCCATCTTGATCCTGTTAGTGATCGGTTTTAATTTGATCTACTGGTCGATAGATGAAACAAGAAACACGGATATTTGGAAAAGAGAACGGGAGTTCGATGAGGTGGTTAATCTAAAACTCAGAAAAGATTCAGATCTTGTCAAAAGAGCTTTCAGAGGGATGGAGGTGAGTCAGGGATATCTGGAAAAAAAGATAAAAGATCTCTTTCTAGATAAACTGATGGATGATAGGAATCTCATCCAGGAAGAGATAAGAGAGCTTTTGAAAGATGAGGAAAAATTTCGAGAGGTGGTAGATGACGAGGTCATATCCGATTTTATATTATCTAAAACCGGAGAAGAGGAGCAGTCCTATACGGAGAGATTAAGAGGAGAGGACTACGAACAGTGGATTTCTACATTGTTAGAGAGGATCAATGGATGGTAATAGTATGGATAAGATGCATATCGGTGAAGATATATGAACATCAGAAAACAAAGACCATTCGTATATCTTGTCGCCTTCGTTGTCGCCGGAGTTATACTTGGCAATCTATTCGGTAGTTGGGTATATTTTACTGCTACCATCTTCTCTCTATCTATCCTAGTAGTAGCGGTGAGGTCCCTGCCTCCGAAAGAATTCAAGATAGATATAGAAAGAGGATCTGCTGATGAAGGCAAAGATGTTTATGTAGATGACGAACTCGAGGTAACTCTAAACATCAAAAATAAAGGGGTTGAGATCCGTTTTTTAGAGATACATGATGTCATCCCGGGTTTACTTGAAGTTGTTGAAGGGTCTAACCATCAGGTCTTGGCATTGGATGAAGGTGAAGAAAGAGAATTGAATTACAAGATATCATGTCCCATAAATGGAAATTTTGAACTCGGTCCCGTCAGAGTAAGATATAGAGACGCCTTGAACCTTTTCTCGAACGAAATGGAGATAGATGAAGAAATGGAACTCCGCGTATTGCCTAGAACTGAAGATATGCATAAAGTGGACCTCGATCCGAACTATACTAAGCACTGGCTTGGTGAAGTGAAATCAAAAAGCATAGGTGTTGGAAGTGAATTTTTTGCTATCCGAGAATATCAGCCAGGCGATGAATTAAGAGATATAAACTGGAAATCTACCGCCAAATACTTCGAGCCGCTTACCAATGAATATGAAGGTGAGAGGTCCGGCGATGTTATATTGATCGTAGATGGTTATGAGGAGGGGATAGTAGGAACCATGGAGAACAACACTATGAGGGCATCCATCGGTGTCGCTGCGAGCTTGGCAGAAGTCCTACTCTCATCACGGCATAGAGTCGGTCTTATCGTCTCGGGGGAATACATGAACTGGGTCTATCCAGGAACCGGTCGAGATCATTACCACAAGATAATGTCGAATCTGACAAAATTTGAAAAAGGAGGTACATGGGGACTTGAAGGCATCAAATGGCTCTTAGAGGAGTTCTTCCCTAGAAAGAGTATGATCATCTTGATCTCGCCTTTTACGGTCCCCAGCTACAGTTCAACACTGATAGATCTCTGTATGAAGGAGTACGATGTCGTATTGATATCTCCTGATCCGTTGAAGATCGAAAAAGAAGTGATGGAAGATGAGGAGTATGAAGAAACAGCTGAAAGATTGTATAGTGCGGAGAGAGAAAGATTATTGGAAAAACTTTGGGACCACGGCACTACGGTAGTAGATTGGGACCCAACTGAGCCGCTTGAGCCGACATTGGAGGAGGTGTTACGATACAGACACAGACGAGGATAAAAATGGAGATATGGTCTATTTCTTTATTGATCTTGTTAGCAGCGATAACTATGAGTCTTTTTTCACCGCCCACTGTTTACCGGAGTTTTCCGCTGATATTTGGACTCATATCGGTGATAGGCTATCTTTCGAAAAAACTAATCGTCTTTGATACGGGCATATTTTTAACTATCATCTCTTACCTGTTCGCTAATTCAGGTATATCTTTTTCTGTGTATAACTTCCTAGTGATCATGATATTTTTCTTCCTTCTTTTAGGAATCTGGTTCTATGCAAGGAGTGCCTTGTTAGTAAGCGATATAACCCGTTCTGATAAGCTATCAGAGTTTAGATTATCTTCCTTGGACGAGATCATCACTTCAATCTTGATAGGGGCTCTTCTATCCCTTTTGGCGTCTTTCATAGCACTCTATAGTTATCTAGATATGGTCATGGATTCATTGACTGAGACCTTACTGATGATCGGACTCTCCACTTCCGTCTTTTTCATCACATTTTTAGTAATCAAACTGTTTTCTCTAGGGAATATCAGGACGGATGAGGAGTCATAAAAGTTCGTCGTCAACTACCTTTGAGTTTATCTATTATCCCCTTTCCTGATATCGAGATAACTTCCGTATCAGCTATCATATCCCCGCTCCTGGTGGAATAGAAGAATAAAAGGATAGCTTCCAAAACACCCATCATCAAATTTAAAATCGGGACCCTAAGAAGATACTTCGTCGAGTTCCTTAAAACAGAATCTTTGACGGATATTTTGGATCCGGAAAGATCTACCGCCTGAAGCCCAAAGATCTTCTTGCCTATAGTCTGTCCTCCGAGTTTTCCTGATTCTAGAGCGATGAAATAGGCCAAAAACAATGCACTATATGAAATATGGATCTTCAGATCTTGAAGAGAGTTTATGAAGATAAAATGTTCTAAGACAATTCCACCACCGCGAAAGGGCGCAAGGCCATAGCCGAGATAAATAACGATCTTCTCCATCAAAGTATCAGATATCATGCCTCTGATCTCTAGAAGAAAAACGACGCCCTGAAAGATATATCGGATTATGATCGCGTCGATGATATAAGCTAAAACCCTGAAAAAAGAATTTGCTCTCGTCCCTGAGACTTTTGATTTCAGATCGAGAGATCTGTATTTACTAGTTTTACCCATAGTCCAGGTGAAAATATTTTAGACACTAAAATATTTTTTGCTAAGAAACATTCGATTCAGTGAGACTCAAAGCTTTTACGCTTCGCTAATTTACCAGACAATTTAAATAATCAATTTCGATTATACGATATGGAGAAGGATGAGCTTTTAAATTTTGTAAAAGAAGAAGGTATAGAATTCGTTGAGATGCAGTTCATGGACATCCTTGGAACTGTGAAATCTGTCACCATCCCCTCTTATCAACTGGAAAGAGCTATAGAGGAAGGAGTACTATTCGACGGTTCTTCTATAATGGGATACGCGACCATCGAGGAGTCGGATCTCAGAGCATATCCAGACCTTGAGACCTTTCTTGTGTTTCCCTGGATAGAAGAAGACATAAAGACGGGTAGACTCATCTGTGACATATATGACTCAAATGAGAATAGATTCAAGGGTGACCCTAGATACATACTTCAGAAACAGTTGAAAAAAGCACGAGAGAAAGGTTTCGAATTCAATGTTGGTCCCGAGTACGAATTTTTCCTCTTCAAGACCGATGAAGACGGAGAACCTACGTTGATTCCCGACGATGAAGGGGGATATTTCGATCTGATGCCTCTAGATAGAGCCGATCGGGTAAGAAAAGAATGCAACCTGTATTTTAGAGAGATGGGATTTCCCGCTGAAGCTTCTCACCATGAAGTCGCTAGAGGGCAGCACGAGATAGACCTGAGATACGACGACGCCTTGACCATCGCGGATCAGATCATGACTCTAAAGTACACTATAAAAACCGTTGCAAAACTTAACGGTTTGCATGCCACTTTTATGCCTAAACCGATAGCCGATGTGAACGGGACCGGGATGCACATACATCAAAGTCTTTTGAGCGAGGAGGGAAATCACTTCTACGACAATGAGGATCCAGAAGGACTGAACCAGACCTGCAGACATTACATTGGAGGATTGTTGAGATTTGCCAAAGAGATGTGTCCTATACAGAACTCCTGGGTGAATTCCTACAAAAGACTGATCCCGGGTTACGAAGCGCCCGTCTACGTATCTTGGGCCCACCTCAACAGGAGCGTCCTAGCGAGAGTCCCAGCTGGAAGAGGCATAGCTACAAGAATCGAGATAAGAAATCCCGATCCTGCAGGTAATCCGTATCTCCAGTTCGCGACGCTGTTAGGTGCTGGGTTGAGAGGTATAGATGAAGAGATCGAACCACCGGAGCCGATAGAGAAAGATATATTCTCTCTATCCGATGAAGAACGGAAAGAAAAAAAGATAGAAGAGTTACCATCCAATCTTGGCCACGCGCTATCACTTATGGAACAGAGCGATTTTATGAGAGAGATCCTTGGCGAACATATATTCGAGCATTATCTTCACAATAAAAAGAAAGAGTGGGCCGAATACCGCAAACAGGTAACAAGTTGGGAGATAGAAAATTATCTAACCAAGCTTTGAATATTGGTGGATCGACCCAATCTCTAAATATATTCAAATAACTCTCGAACCATGGAATCTGAAACCATCGATTTACGGAGCGATACGGTCACGAAACCCACGCAAGAGATGAGAGAGGCGATGAAAGAAGCCGAAGTCGGAGACGACGTTATAGGAGAAGACCCGACTGTTAAGGGGCTCGAAAGAATAGCCGCTGAGAAGTTGGGTAAAGAAGCAGGACTTTTCGTTACCTCTGGAACTCAGGGGAATATCACCTCTCTTTTGACTCATACCCAACCCGGACAGGAGATAATAATGGGGAGAGACTGCCATATCTTCAGATATGAAGTCGGCGGTTATTCATCTCTCGCAGGTCTTTCAGCTCAAACTTTAGATGATAGTGAAGGTTACATGGAACCCATTGATATAGCTGACGCGGTTAGGGAGGAGAACATACACCATCCTGAAACATCATTACTGTGTATAGAGAACACTCACAACGTCGCCGGCGGCATACCTGTAGATTCAGGCTATGTAAAAAAGATCTGTGATATAGCCCACGATAATGACCTTAACGTACATCTAGACGGTGCGAGGATATTCAACGCCGCTGTTGCTTTAGATGAAGATGTGAAGGATCTGGTCGAACCGGTAGATTCTGTCCAGTTCTGCCTTTCCAAGGGTCTCAGCGCCCCTGTAGGTTCGATGGTGGTTGGCACGGAAGAATTCATCGAGAGAGCGAGAAAGAACAGGAAAAGACTCGGCGGCGGTATGAGACAGGCTGGTGTCATAGCAGCTCCAGGGATAATATCTCTCGAAAAGATGGTTAATAGGCTCGAAGTGGATCATGCGAACGCGAGAAAACTGACTGATGGTCTAAATAGGATTGGTGTCGATATAGATCCAGAGAAATATAAGACCAATATAGTGATACTGGACACATCTCAATTTGAAATGAACGCGGAAGAACTGAGAGCTAAATTGGAAGAGGAAAACGTGCTTACATTAGCTCTAGGCGAGGAACTGATGAGATTCGTCACACATCGAGAAATCTCTAGTGAAGATATAGATAAGGTGTTAGAGGTTTTCGAAAAGAAGATCGTATAGGTTTTTCTACATCAACGGAAAACAGATCAATAGCATTTCTGATAGGAAGTGCTTTAAGAGATGCGGTTGGAGAACTGACCTTCAAATATAATGCAGAGGAAAAGTGTTGATAACAATAGAAAAAAGAAAAAGGTTGTTACACTTTGGATATCTCTTAGACGACCTCCGATCTATTTTCTCTCTTTTACCGAACCGAGTTCTTCAGCGACCGCAGGAAGGTCCAACCGTTTCAACGTATTCTTGGAGGGAGTGCCATCTTCATCCCAACCTCTTACGTCGTAATACCTGTCCAGTTCTTCTTCAAATTCTCTCCTTGAAAGGGTCTCTCCCTCTGTCGGACCGTATAGGACTTCGTCATCGAAGACCCTATCTGGTAACTTATCATCTTTCCTACCG
Source organism: Thermoplasmata archaeon (assembly GCA_046540335.1). Lineage (GTDB taxonomy): Archaea > Thermoplasmatota > Thermoplasmata > Halarchaeoplasmatales > Halarchaeoplasmataceae > Natronoplasma. The sequence goes on from JBKHFH010000037.1 coordinate 13,237, forward strand.
AATCCGTTCCTTATATTGAACGCTTTAGAGAGGTTGTAAACTCTCTCTCCGGCTTTCAGGAACTCCGAGAGGCTCATATCCAAGTCGGTCACCGCGTTCAGCAGTTCAAGCTGACCTTTGTCCACCATCAGACCTCTTGAGAACTTGCACATGCCGGTCATATCGTACAATGTCATAAGATCTTCCATCGACTTGAGTGCAAAAGCCTTGCCCGTCAATTTTGTTCGGTCGTAATCTTCAAAGTCCCAATAATCTCCCGCCATCTCCAAAGCGTAGAGGCAGGAAGTAAGATGATCCGCCCCTCTTGGAGCGACAGCGAAAGCTAGAGCCATGCCTTTGATACCTCTGACTTCGAAACCCGCCGGGGGCATTCCCTTGACATGGATGGCGAATTTCTCAGAACCCTGACCGACTTTCATGGCTGCTTCGTAGACTCCGTCTCCAAGTAACTCACCCAGTTCTCCTTCTTTGGTAGCCATCTTTTTCAGTGCTTCCAACATCGCTTCTTCGTTACCGAATTCCAGGTCTAACTCGGGATCTATCATGCCCTTTTCGTTAGCTTCCATAGCCCAAGAGATCGTAAGTCCAGCGGAGATCGTGTCGAGCCCTAAAGTGTCGCAGATCTCGTTCGCTTTCGCCACGGCTTCGATATCGTCTACTTCACAGGCACCTCCTAGTGAATACTGTGTTTCATACTCGGGACCGTCCACAGCTATATCACCATAGGGAGTATCTTCGGCCTTGAAGTACTGACTGCACGGTTTCGTGCAGTACGGACACGGTCTCCGACCATCTCTGTAGACTGCTGTCCAATATCTGGGATTCAACTCTATCCTGTCATCCGGGTCTTCCAAGTTGTCGTAAGCTCTTTTGAAATAACCAGCTTGCCAATTCTTCGTAGGGAAACAACCATAGACCTGATTCTTGGCAGCCATAGCTTCTCCGGTACCGTAATCCATCTGATCCTGGGGGTCGAAACTTTCATCCGCGGTCTCACCCTGTCCTGTAGTTATCTTCCTCCATTTGCTGTTCAGTTCGTCGAGTTTTTCCTGATCGCTAACAGGTAGATCTTTGGAACCTTTCACAGCTATAGCTTTCAGATTCTTAGAACCCATGACAGCTCCACCGCCGCCCTTTCCGGCCTGGCGGTCTTGACATTCTATTTCCGATATCTTTGAGAGGTTCTCCCCTGCAGGGCCTATAACAGCGGTAGCGAAATCTTCATGTTCTTCCTTTATCTTTTCATCCGTCTCTCTAGTATCAAGACCCCAGAGGTGATCGGCCTCCTCTATAGAGACTTCATCGTTTTTTATAACTATCATACTCGGTTTTTCAGCTTTTCCTTTGATAACAAGTGCATCGTATCCCGCTTTCTTGAGTTGGTCTCCCATCTTAGCACCCACCACGCTCTTTCCATATCCACCGGTTTGTGGAGCTTTGAACCCGAAGGTCGTTTTAGAAGCTGTAGGTATCGTTGGACCTACAAGGGTTCCAGGAGCAACAGCTAGAACATTCTCTGGATCCAGAGGATCTATATCAGGTTCAAGTTCATCAAAAATTATCTTGGTGGTAAATCCAGCACCACCTATGTACTTCCTCAAAAAGTCATCAGACAATTCTTTTTCTTCTATATCACCATTTGTAAGGTCTATCTCAAGGAGTTTTTTCCAATATCCCGACATGTTATCTTCCTACCTGGTGAATTTATCTTGTATATATAAAGTCAACGGGTGATTTTGGTCTATCAAAACAGTGTTTTTTTTTAGATAAAACAGAGGGAAAAATATTTAATCTTTTATCGGAATCAATTTTTGAGGGTGTAATAATGAAAGCTTTCGTTATGAAAGAAGTGGGAAAAGTAGATGTTATCGAGAAAGAGAAGCCGACCGCAGGTCCGAACGACGCTATCATAAAGCCGACTAAAGGATTGGTCTGTACTTCCGATGTTCATACAGTTAAGGGAGCGATAGGAGAAAAAGAAGACCTGACTCTAGGTCATGAAGCGGTTGGCATAGTAGAGGAAGTAGGTGAGGAAGTGAAGAGATTCAAACCCGGTGATAAGGTGGCGGTAGGAGCTATAACCCCGGAATGGGGCTCCGATGCATCTCAAAGAGGGCATTCCTCTCAGACTAACGAACCTTTAGGGGGATGGAAGTTCGCGAATGTAAAAGACGGAGTTTTCGCAGATTATTTTCACGTGAACGAAGCAGACGCCAATATGGCTCATATACCTGAAGGCGTCAAAGATGAAGAAGCTGTATACATAGCCGACATGATGTCTACGGGTTTCGCCGGAGCTGAAATCGCCAATATACCGATCGGCGGGACGGTAGCGGTCTTCGCACAAGGTCCAGTTGGCTTGATGGCGACGAAAGGAGCAGAACTTCAAGGTGCTGGAACCATCATCGCCGTGGAATCGATCGATAAGAGAAAAGAACTCGCGAGGAAATACGGAGCAGATGAGATAGTTGATTTTACAGAAGGGGATCCGCTCGAAAAGATAATGGAACTTACAGATGAGATGGGCGTGGATTCAGCCATAGAAGCGCTCGGGATGAACGAGACATTCAAACAGTGTATCAAAGTCACAAAAGCTGGGGGGACGGTATCTAACATAGGATATCACGGAGAAGGAGAATTCTTAGAGATACCTAGACTTGAATGGGGTGTCGGTATGTCCGAGATAACTATCAATAACAAACTATGTCCGGGTGGTCGAGTGAGATTGAACAGATTACTCAGGTTACTGGACAGAGGAAAAGTGGACCCGACACATATGACCACTCATGAATTCAAATTCGAGGAGATAGAAGAGGCGTTCAGATTGATGAAGACCAAGGAAGACGGTATAATAAAACCTCTAATCGATTTTGAGTAAATTATTTTTTTTCTTTTTTATATTATATCTTCAGGTTTAATTGAGAGCATAAGTATATATGAATTAAAGTAGTTTCGAAACCATGTATGGATCTCTTACTACGATGGCTAGTTATTATCAGAAAATGAAACCATCCCATATAGAAGGGAAAATACATCTAGTGATCGGTGAAGATAATCATTTTTTGATCAAATTAGAGGAGGATAATGTAAAAGTAGAAGATTTTGATACTGAGAACAGATGGGATCTAAGTCTGATGATGTCCGAAGAGACCTTCGAAAAATTGAATTCAGGAGAATGGAACGGGATGACCGCCGTTGGAAGATCTACGATGTCGGAATCGGCACCTCTGGATTTCCGAATGCCTGAAGGTGAACAATTGAACGACGAAACCTTACAGATGATGTATCATTTTCTGACCCATTTTTTCAGTAAAGATTATCCAACCGTCACTGAACTTGGGAGAAAGCATTCTAGAAAAGTCCACGGAGGCAACGCTGTACCTATAGCTTATGGAGACGGTATAAGATCTACTTATTATACCATCCAGAAAGGAGAACAGATAAACGAAAACGAAGAGGATCTTTGGGATCAGGTCTTCACAGTTATAGGTGGAAGCGGAAAAGCCTTCGTTGACGGGGAAGAGATCGAACTGGAAAAAAATATGTCGGTACACGTACCTCCTAAAACGGAGCACGTCATCAAAAAAGAAGAGGGAGAGAACGATCTTGAACTTCTCTGGATCGCCTACGGAGAAAAGGCTTGATGATCTTTATAATCCCTTCAGAACTGTTTATATAGAGGACAGATATAGATCATAATATGACCGAACTCAAAGACAGCCCGAGGATTACAAGATGTGGATATAGATGTGACCTTTGTTTAGCCTATAAACAAAACATAGATGGCAGAGAAGACAAACAGGTCATCAGCGACGGTTGGTTCGAATACTTTGGATTCCGTATACCTCCTGAAAAGATATCCTGCGACGGATGTTTGACCCCTGATAAAGAAAAACCACATCTTATCGAAGAGGATTGTCCGATAAGGGCATGTGTGATCGATAAAGGAATCGATAATTGTTCTCAATGTGAAGAATTCGGCTGCGAAAAGTTTGAAACTAGGGTGGTCGATGGAAAAGAATTTGAAGACATTCCGGATAAGGATTATAGTCGATTTATCCGTCCTTACGAAAACAAAAGAAGATTTAAATCTGATTGATGAAAGTATTTTTTTAAGCTTCTCTTGAAGGCAGAAGTCCTGAAATCATAGCGATCCAACCCTATTATCATACCAGCCTAAATGAAAACACCTACAAAGCCATAAAATATCACTTTGACCCTATCCCATTTTTCAGGATCCTTAAAATCGGACGTGTTTTCCCAGAGCTTTTAACAGAGACTGCCCTTCCCATATATGGATGTCGATCAAGTCAAAAGGCAGCAATATCCATTCGAATTGTCCCCACGTTTCTTGGTAACCGGCTGCTGGTCCATATTTACCACCGATCTCTTCTTCATCATAAACTACAAAGTGATAAGTCCCGCTCTCATCGACCTCTTCGTCGAATCTTGCTGGATGATAATAGCTTGCCAGAGTGAAAGGTTCATATTATTTTTCGAATGCTAGAATGCTATCATATGAACGAATGGATTGGATGTTCCTTTACTCCCCATACCTTGTCGCTGCCCAGTCGATGATGGGTCCGTACGCAAGGCCTGCGAAGAAACTCGGCCAATCCCTGAAATCGCTCGTAAGAGTGATGGCTAAGGTCACCACGAGACCTAAGATCAATCCGCGGAGTATGAAATTCTTATCTGAATTTATGATCTTGACGTCATAAGCTAGGCCTATCAAAAGTCCCATCACTACCCTGTTGTACCACATCGCGAACAAGAACATCTCGTTACCTTCAAATCCAATTCTCGTTCCGACACCTACAATGCAAAGTACTCCAAGAAGCGCTCCAGTTAAAATCCCGATGCCCACCCTTCTCTTTTTCATATTTATATATTGATTTTAAAGTATTAAAGATTAATGGGAGTCAATCATCTTCATATCTCTCCGTGTGCTCACATTTGGGATATCCCGTGCAACCCCAGAATTTTCCATATTCTCCCTCTCTAACAACCATCTCTTCTCCACATTCTGGACAGATCTTTTTTTCTTCACCCTTCAGTTTCTTGGCTAAAAGATGATCTTCTAAAGCCTGCTGTGAAAGTTCATCGGCCTCGACATTATTTTCTCGGCCTACGTGCTTAACTTCTACGACTTTAGACCTTTCTTCAAAGTATCCGATGAGATCTTTCACCTCTTTATATAGGTCTATAAGGTTATCTGAATTGACAGACCATTCTCCATTCACCTGCTTGACCACCAATTGAGAGTCCGATCTTATCGTCATCTTTTCAAATTCTAGATCAGAATCTCTTATCCATTCTAGACCTTTTATCACCGCCATGTATTCGGCGTAATTATTGGTCACTCTTTCGTCAAGAAGGAGATTGTAATCTTCTCTGATAGTTTCAGAGTCTTCTTTCACCAGATACCCATACGAGGCTATACCTCCGTCTTTCCCTCGATAGGCACCGTCCGCATGTAAAAATATTTCACTCATATTTCTGACTCCATCTATGATATATGAGTCATGAACTTTTCCTTCGTATTATAGTTTATTGAGATAGCGGCATATGAAATTCCGATAACTGAATGGATCGTGATCAGTCGATCTCAAATTTTCTGTATAAACGGACCAAACAGTCCATAGCGGAGCAGCCCTCTTTTGAGAAAAGCCCGATCATCAGGAAAGACAGTGTTCCAACGATGAAGATAGCGATACCCGCTATCATGAATAATCCCTGATAATCGAAACGGGCCAAGATAGTTCTGTTGATGAAGATACCTACAGCACCGCCGATGAACATGTTGAACGAGGCGAGGGACATAACCGTTCCTCTTTTCTTAGGCAGGTACTGCTGAGCTGTGGTTATGATCGTGACCTGTAATATCACGAAGGATAGGCCAAAACCGAAGAGAGCCGGGAGTACAAAGTAGATCCCAAGCCAAAAGCTCACTGTCAAAAGGGATACAAGGCCAAGAACTCCTGCTATGAACAGTATCTTCGGTCCGATCTTCTTCTTTAGAGTCCCAACCCTTCTTCCACCAGTGAAAGCGGCGAGACCGAAAAGCGTCAGTATGAATCCTACTGTTAAAAGATCGTAGCCTGTCTTTTCTACCAGATATTCTCCCAGATAAGTGAAACTTCCAAATACGGCGAATCCCACGAGGAAAAGTAGAGCAACAGTTCTTAGTAATTCTGGATGTGAGACAGCATCACCGTAAGCCTCTCGAAAGCTGAGCTTGTCCACAGTACCTTTTTCGAAAGTGAGGATTTTGTAAAGTAACACGACTAGGATCAATTCAGCTATCCCGTAGGTGAGATAAACAATCCTCCAGCTTCCTATAAATGAAAGTCCCCCGCCTATCGCCGTGGCGGCCGCTGCTCCAAGAAAATACATACCCATCACAGTGCCGATAGAATTCATCTTTGATTTCGGTTCTTCGTATACATCTCCTATCAATGAGATGGTAACCGGCAAGATAGCCGCGGCGAAGACACCGTTGACCGCCCGTAATGCTGCAAGAGAATATATATCAAAGGCTGCTGCTGCGAGACTGCTGAATATAGCTGTTCCTAATGCAGCCGTAGTTATCACCCTCACCTTACCGAACCTGTCCGCCAAAGGCCCAAATGCGATGGTGAAAAGACCGAAAGGTAACATGTAAGCCGTTACTGTCATAGCGGCAGTTCCGATGTCGACAGAAAATTCTACGGCTATATCAACGAGTATAGGTGAAGCGGCATAATTATCACCCATGACCCAGAAACCCATGAAACCTAATAAATAGACTAGTAATTTCTTTTCCCTCTCACTTCTTTTAGACATCACATAAGGTTAGTTACTCTTACTTAATAAAATTTAATGGTGTAAATATCATAACGTTATATAATTTAATCACGACCGGCCGTTCTTTAGAGAGAACGGACCTATTTGAACAAAAGGCATTCTAGAAACCCCTTTTTCACAGTAAAACGGACTCGTTAGAACGAAAACCCGTTCCAACTGACCACTAATTATCAAAGATAATATAGCGGACTCGTCGGAAATCAAAGATTTCCAACCGCCCGTCCTTTAAGAAAGAACGGACTCGCCGGGATTTTCGTCTGACCTGGTATTTCCAGATCAGCTTTCGAACCC
>JBKHFH010000038.1:0-19624 GCA_046540335.1 Thermoplasmata archaeon
GGCGATGACACGTCCAGAGGTGGTCTCGTAATGAAAAATTTTATTTTTTCATCAAAGACCAACGGGACGATCTTAGAGATTCCTCCGACTTTTTGAGGAAGCATAGCTTCCTCATCATTAGAGGAATTTTTAATTCCTCATAATTTAGGCGGAGGAGTATGTCAATCTGACCCCTGTTCGAAACCTTCACGACAGATCAGTCCGGCAGTATCCTAGAGATCCTCATCGCGTTTCCAGTGACTCCTAACGTCATGCCCGCATCTCCTAACAGAACGGCGAGAGCGATGCTGACCAAACCAAAAGGCACGCCTACGGCGAGCACCGCCTTCATCCCGAGACTCGCCAAAACATTCTCTTTGATAACAAAATCGGTTTTCTTGGCCAGTCTAAATAGATATGGGAGCTTGGATATGTCATCCTGCATCAGAGCTATGTCCGCTGTCTCTAAAGCGGTGTCCGTACCGGCAGCTCCCATCGCGATCCCTACATCCGCGGTGGCTAAAGCTGGGGCGTCGTTGATCCCGTCACCGACCATCGCGATGGAACCGTACTCATCGGATAATTCTTCAAGATATGCTACCTTTTCATCCGGCATGAGCTCCGCTCGGTAATCTTCTATCCCTATCTCTTCCGCTATCACCCTAGCGGTATTTTCATTGTCGCCGGTCAACATCACTGTTTTGATCCCTCTTGAGTTCAATTCCTTTATCGTCTTCTTCGTAGATGGCCTCACCTCGTCGGAAACAGCTATGATACCCTCTATCTCTTCTTCCGTAGTTACCAAGATCACGGTTTTGCCTTCGTTCTGAAGGCGAGGTATAGTGTCAGCGGTCAGATTCAGACAATTTTCATTCGTACACATCTGTTTGGCCTCTTCCATGATCTTTTCACTTCTGCTGGAATGATGTACATGACCCAGATCGAACCCTAACTCTTCTATCAGGGAAGGTTTGCCCGCGTAATGTTTTTTCCCTCCAAGATAAGCTTTCAAACCTTTACCGCTGATCTCTTCGAAATGTTCGACACCGTGCTCGTGTTCTAACCCGTGATTTTCATCAGCATGTGAAACGATCGCATCAGCTATAGGATGATCACTTTTCTCTTCGATCCCGCAGGCGCATCTTACGACTTCCTCTTCGTTCCTTCCGTTGAGAGGGATCACATCGGTCACCACAAGATCGCCTCTGGTCAAGGTACCGGTTTTGTCGAAAGCTACCACATGCACTTCACTCATAGCTTCAAGGCTGGTTCCGCTCTCTATCAGAACACCGTTTTTAGCTCCGCTGGTGACTCCCGATACTACGGAAACGGGAGTACTTATGATGAAGGCACAGGGACATGCGAGAACCAACATCGTCAGTCCTCTCACGAACCATACCGTCCAGGGCTGTCCGAAAAGTAGAGGGGGTAAAATAACTATGAATACTGCAGCCGCTACAACAACAGGTGTGTAATAGGAGGAGAACCTTTCGATGAACTTCTCATGCTCGGTCTTCTTTCTTTCGGCGTTCTCCACCATCTTTATAATATTTGAGATGGTGCTTTCAGAGGATTTTTTCCTCGCTTCTATTTCCAGATAACCCTGTTGGTTGATGGTACCCGCATAGACCTCGTCTCCCTCTCTCTTGTCTACAGGCATGCTCTCACCTGTTATCGGTGCTTCGTTCACCGAACTTTTGCCCTCGATCACTTCTCCATCAACAGGTATCTTTCCACCCGGTCTGATCACCACTGTGTCGCCCACTTCGACGGAATCGACTTCTATCTCCTTCTCCTCTCCCTCCCTAATCACTCTCGCCACGTCCGGTGAGATGTCCATTAGATCTCTCAACGAGCCCTTCACCTTCTCGACAGAGTAACCTTCCAATAACTCAGCTAGATTGAAAAGGAATGCTAGAGTCGCGCCCTCCAAAAAGATATTGCTTCTACCCAAGAAACTTGCGAATACGGATCCGAGTATAGCAGAACTCATCAGCAGATCTATGTTGAGGTCGAGTTCCTTCAGAGCATCGTAACCGTTCCTCAATATGACATTACCGCCTATCGCGATGCTCACCAGGAAGAAAGCGTCGGAAAGGTAGAGATCGTCTCCTTCCATCAGAAAGAGCACGGTGTTGTGATCTGAAAATATATATCCCAAAAAAAGAGCTCCGAACAAAAAGGCTCCTCCCACCCAGTTCTTTAAAGCCCTAGATGAGAGCCATACATTTCTGGGCTCTGAAGAATCGTCTATTCGGCAGCTCTCACATGAAGTCGAATCATCACTCTCTTGCATGTTCCAATCCCTCTTCAAGTATATTCAGAACGTGTTCGTCGGCTATCCTGTAGTATTTGTGGCGGCCTTCCTTTCTAAAGTCCACGAGCCTTTTGTCCTTTAATCTTCGAAGATGATGAGAAACGTTAGATATCTCTTGGTCGATCAGATCAGAGATCTCGTGAACGCATTTCTCCTTTTTTCTCATCGTAAGGAGGATCTTTACCCTGGTCTTGTCCCCAAGACACTTGAATATATCTTCGGCCTCTTCCAGATCTTCCCGATGATACTCATCCATGAATAGTTGAGCAAGTATTCAAGTATTTAAACATTGTGAACGCTGATCAAGATTGATCTCCACACATGCAAATAACTAGGTAGATACCGCAAAAAAAGCACTCCTGAACTAAAGGTATCCCAAATCAGATGTAGGATCGGAATCACCACCGATCGATTCCAAGACTGTTCTTTCATATATATTTAAATAGGTCATTTTCCGCCGTAATTATCTCATCAAATCTTAAATACAGATGTATTGATATATGGTATAGAGGGAAGGATATGGAAATTGCTGAGGACCCCAAATCTGATTTCGATCGGGTCAAAGAGTGGTTCGATTCTAATTATACACAGATACAGAAAGAACATCCCGGGGAGTTCATGGCTATCCTAGAGCCCGGTGAGATATTGGTTAGGGAAGAATATTTAGACCTCATCGCAGACCTTAGAGAAGAAAATGTAGATTTAAAGAGGTCCATACTGACCAATATACCGAAAGAAAACCCTAGAAAAAAACGGTGAGATAAGCACCGAAAAATCATTATTTACCTGGAAATACTTGTAAAAACCATGACGGAGAGTCCTTTCGATGTGACTATAAAGGTTGGAGAGGTGAAAAAGGCTGAAGAGTTCTCTGAAGCCAGAAAACCGAATATGTGCAAGCTCTGGATAGACCTCGGCGATAGGGAAGTACAGTCTGCCGCACAACTTCTCTATCATCACGACGTCGACCGGTTGAAAGGAAAGCAGGTGCTCTGTGCCACAGATCTGGGAGAAGTCAATATCGCTGGTTTTAAATCCGAAGTGCTTACGGTCGGTGTTCCCGACGAGGACGGACATCCGGTCCTCGTGACCCCAGAAAAAGAGGTGCCCCTGGGTGGAATTCTTTATTGAACGAGCGATAGACGATAAGTCACTTCAAGTGCTCGTCGAACCACTCCATCATCTTCTCCAATCTTTTCATACGCTGTTTAGGCTTTCCTTCTCTTGCCAGGTTGTGATTCTCGCCTTCAAAGAGAACGAGCTTGGACTCCACTCCGTGATACTTCAGCGAGGTGAACATCTGTATCGCTTCCGCTTCCCAGCACCTGTAATCTTCTCGGGATGTGATCAGCATCGTCGGTGTATCAACCCGATCGGCGTACTTCATCGGCGAGCGATCCCATAACTTATCGATATCTTCCCAAGGATCCCCTTGTATCTGATCTTTCACAAAATAGTATCCGATATCCGTTGTTGCGAATTTCGAGATCCAGTTGCTTATACTTCTGAACGAAACTGCAGCGTCGAACCTGTCCGTTTGACCTATGACCCAGTTCGTCATGAATCCTCCATAGGAGCCGCCGGTCACTCCTAACCTGTCTCCATCGATGAAATCGTATTTTTCGATAGCTTTGTCCATCACGTTCATTATATCTTCGTAATCTCGTCCTCCGTACTCACCGGTGATATCGGCGAAATCATCTCCGTTGCCCGAACTGCCCGATGGGTTGCTGAAAACCACGGCGTAACCATCGTTAACCATGATCTGCATCTGGTGGAAATGAACCGTACTGTAAACGCACTTGGGGCAGCCGTGTATCTCCAGTATGGTCGGATACTCCTCGCCCTCTTCATAATCCACAGGTCTCATCACCCATGAATCTATCTTCCGTCCTTCGGAGTCCACTTCGAAATATTCCGGTTCGGACAGCTCGAATCTCATGTCGTTGAAATCGGTCAATCTTCTCTCCTCACCATCGTACATGTAGAGTTCTTGAGGCCTCTGTCCGCGAAGGCCCACGTAAACGAAATCGCCGTCGTGAACATCGAACATATCTATCGAGCCTTCTTTCTCCACTACAGGTTCCACTCCATCTTCAACGTTGAACTTATGAAGGCCCACGCTGTAACCTTCGGTAATAAGGAAATAATAATCGTTATCTTCGACTCTGACCAGTTCTCCTCCGCCGTACCGCACGTCGGTCAACAGACTGTTGCCGAATGACCGGTCCATGTCGGTCAACTTTTCATGATCGTCTTCTTCATGCCTATAGACATAGAACTCACGGTTGGTGTTGATGCCCATCCTTTCCATGTCTGTAGCCTCGAACACGATGTCTTCGTCGACATAACGCGCTCTATCGATGCGGAGCGCTTCGTCAGTGAGGTGTTCCAGTTCACAACTATCTAGATCGAATTCATACAGATAGCTCTCAACTTCCATCATATCTTCATATTCGTTTATCACCAGGCTGATCTTATCGCCGTTGATATCGAAATCCGTAACGTTTTTGTGGTCGCCGACCAGTAAGTCCATGTCGCCCTCTTCTATATCCAGCTCGTAAAGATGCAGGCGCTTCTTATTGCTGAAACCTCTCTCGTTTGACCAGAATGGAATCTCGTCGAGCTCATGGTAATCTTCGCCTTCTTCTAACTCTTTTTCTTCGTCATCTTCTTTCTTCTCTTCTTTTTCTTCGACGCCTTCCCATACAAGAGCGAAGATACCGCTATCTGACTTCTTCAGACCGCCTACCTGCTTATCTACCGTGAATAGGTGCTCTGCTTCGCCTCCGTGGATGTTGATCTTGAAAAATTTCGTTTTCTCTTCTTCTTCCTCGTCTTCCTCGTCTTTGCCCTCTTCTTTCACACCCATGTCTCTCCCTGAAGTGAACAGGATCTCTTCATCATTCAACCACACAAAAGAAGAGTCTTTACCGCTGTTGGTGAGTTTGTACATCTCTTTCGTCTCTGTCTCTAATATCCAAAGAGTAGAGACGTACTCGTTCTCGTCCTCGTCTATCTCGTGGTGAGCGAAACAGACGTGTTCTCCGTCAGGCGAGTAGTTAGGATTCGAGAGAAAAGTGTAATCGGTCAGGTCTTCGATGCTGACTTTTGTCATCATATCACACAGGTGATTCATCTCAGAGATTATATAAACATTTGGAATCTTTATCATCGAACACTGAAAGAACAGAGAAGAACTACCTGTATTCCTCGGGTATAGATATTTGATCACCAGCACCTATTCCGTTTTCCTGAAAGAATCCTTGATTTACTTCCAACGCGTACCTATAGGATTCTTCGGGTCTGTGGGTATCCGTGGTCTCTGGTTCCATCTGCTGTATCTCCATTATAGTACCATTTTTAGAAATAAAAGCTATCGATAAGGGTATCTGCGTGTCTTTCATCCAAAACCCATTGTGTACATCCTCTTCATAGACGAACAGCATTCCGCAGTCTTCACAGAGCGAGTCTCGATCCATCAAACCCTGCGATCTTTCCTCTTCAGTTTCTGCTACCTCAACGGTCATCACTATCTCTTCACCTTCGGAATTTGTCAAAAAGATCTTGGTTTCTTCGAGATCCCCGCCATCGTTCACAGTTCCTAAGACCAACCAGATCAAAAAGATCGATATGACGACTACAGAAAAAAAACCGAGGATCTTTTTTCTTTGGATATCCATATCTCTATCACTGATTTCAAAAAACAGATGTGTTCGCTCTATTATAGATGTTGTGTTCTAAGTTTATAAAGAAAAAGTTTTAACCTCTTTATCGTAATAATTATATCTCGGTTTTGTTTTCAGCTAGATTGTCATGCCAGCCTCTTGGAAGTATTTCGGGATAAGAACCTTAAATATGTTTGTGACTATTTTAATATTTGCCATGATGTTATCCACGTTCTATGTGACTATAGAAGAAGAGGACCAGGAAGAGGCCATCAGTGCTCAAGTCCTTGCTGAAATAGAACAGAAAGACTTTGACGATCCTGATAAAGCATATGACTATCGAGAGAGAAGAACCCAGGAATTGAGAGAAGAACATGGTCTCGATGAACCAAGGATAAAAAGGATATTCTATAATTCTTTAGATTTGATAACGTTTGATTTTGGACAAACAGAGAGATATGGAACAGGTGGAGGTCGAGAGATCTCCGCCGTGATAATGGCTTACTTACCCTATACGATATTGTTGTTCACTACTGGAACTGCCATATATTCTATGATCGCTATATTAGCAGGGCTAAAAGTCGCTCAAAAGGCCGGTTCTAAACTGGATAAATTTATCACTCTTTTGTCAGCTTCATCCTCATCTGTACCTATGTGGTGGGCTGGCATGATCTTTTTAGTCATCTTTTCGTATATCCTCGGATGGTATCCAGCACCGGATCCCATCTTTCCTCATATCAAAAACGTTGGATATCTAGGATATACAAAAGCGATTCTGATCAAGATGTCCCTGCCATTGTTCACGATAATATTGGTTAAATTTGGAGGTGAACTTTGGACTTCAAGGAACATAGTTTCTAGGATTTTGCAAGATGATTACATAATGGCTGCTAGGGCAAAAGGACTTCCTGAAAAAAAGGTCATATATGGACATACTTTGAAAACAGCTGCACCACCAGTAATGACTAGTACTATACTAGCACTTTTAACATCTTTTGGAGGCTTTCTTATAGCTGAGGTTGTATTTCAATGGCCCGGCATTGGATACCTCCTTAGAAGGGCCCTCTTTGAATCTTCAAGATCTTTTCTAACTCCGGGGACTAGCGTTTTTGAACAAGGATTGATCGCTGCCATAGTTTTTGTTCTAGTAGTCATGTCTATAATTGGGTTGTATGTTGCAGATATTATCTATGGTCTTCTAGACCCAAGGATAGAAGTGGGGTCGCAATTTAGTAAGGAGGGAAAATGATGGAGGACCAGATATTTTCCCTCATAGGGCTTTATTTCGTCTATTACCTGGTTATACCAGGAGCAATTATTTTCATGATCTTTAAGATAAAACAAAAGAGAGATTTTATTGATGTATTTACAACTTATTGGGGAGAGGAAAAAGAAGGATTTGATCACATACTAAAAGAGAATAAAAAACAGTTGAAGAATCTGCAGGTACTCCTTGTGATTTTTATATTGATATCAATGCCGCTTCTCAATGTGACTTTTTATGGTTTGCAAGATATTTCTATTCACAGCACTCGATTCTATAAAAGTGGTCAAACTATATATCCTGCCCACATTGATCTTGTAGATGAGCAGATAGGTCCTACTTTTGATAAAGAAGACGCGATAGAGCGTATCGAAGAAGACAGATATGGAGGATGGTATTTAGACGACATTAGAGATCAGATAGATCTCGACAAACTCATGCGTTCACCTGGAAGAATCACGATTTACAAACTACAATCGACATCAAGTCATCCTGAGCGGGTGGTGATCACTCATTCTTATTTATCACCTGTACCGATCACCAGGTCCATACAATTTACAGTAATCGCTGGAAAGGCGTTTCTAGAAGAGGATCAACTCGTTGTATATCCCATGCCTCCATCTATAGCTGCTCCATCCTGAATACCATAAAAAGAGCCTATCCTTTTTGACACTGAATGGTCTATAGTCAAGGTATCTATATCAGGTCTCTAAGGAGTCTTGAACGAGACCTTTATTTATAATTATATTTTTATGATCATCTTTGATGATACCAAAACTTTAAGGAGATGATATAACAATATTATATCTCATGAAGAAGAACATAAGGTATAGAAGTATCATATTGAGTTCTTTAGTGGCGATATTATTGGTATCGGTCGCCTTTGGAGCATATAGCCCCTCGGATATAGAAGGTTTTCAAGGATTCGTGAGTGGTGAAATACCCGAAATCGATGAAGAAGCTCCTGGTGACTATGAAACCGCCATTTTCGGGGTGTGGTGTTTTTGGGGTCCGGACGCACGAGTCGGGGTAGTAGATGGAGTGATCCGAACAAGGGTAGGTTTTCATGAAGTCAAAGACTCGGTCCGGGACGAATCAGGGACTAGAAGAGAAGTTCTACAGGTGGATTATGATCCAAACAAGATCTCCTATACGGAGCTTTACGAGATGATATCTGAGACAGGCCAGCACAGAGAGTTACATCCGTTTGGTGAGTTTA
The DNA here is from genome assembly GCA_046540335.1 of Thermoplasmata archaeon. Taxonomy (GTDB): domain Archaea; phylum Thermoplasmatota; class Thermoplasmata; order Halarchaeoplasmatales; family Halarchaeoplasmataceae; genus Natronoplasma. The sequence goes on from JBKHFH010000038.1 coordinate 8,448, forward strand.
TATTAGCCGGGAGATTTGACCAGAGTCACCGCCTGGGACGTCATGAAGAACTAGACGAGGGTTATCAAAAAATTTATCCCGACTTAGGAGATATCATAAATTCCACCGCAGTCGCGAGGGTCAATGGATATCTTGCGGGTTATGGAGAGCTCGATTCCATTGAAGACCTAGAAGGCCTGGGTCTTACTGAAAAAGGCAGGAAAGAAGTTTATGATATATGGGAGTCTAGAAAAATATAGGCGACCATAAGTGCGGATCCAATCGAAAATCTGATTTATCTTACTCTACCTCGTAATATATCCTTTGTCTGTTCTTCCCTTTATTCTCCAAGCCGTTTATCTTTACTCCTTGGATCTCCTCCGTATTCCTCACGTGAGTTCCAGCGCAGGGACAGATATCGTAACCGTCTATATCCACAACTCTAAGGACATCGATCGATTCAGGTAGTAGGTCGAGATCCACTCTGTCTCCTTCGAGCCTTTCCTCCAAAACTTCCCTTTTTTCCTCATAAATGCTTATTGGAATTCCTTCATCGATCACCCCGTTTACTTCCTCTTCTATCCTCTCTAGATCTCCTTCAGAGATATCTAGAGGTTCAAAGTCCACTCTCGAATAGTCATCATAGATCTGATTTCCGACGGTAGATGCTTCAAATATCTCGTAAACCGCGGCTGAAAATAGATGCTGAGCTGTGTGCAGTTTCATAAGACTATATCTTCTTTTCCAGTCTATCTCACCGCTCACCACTGTACCTTCTTCCGGCACGTCGCCTTCTAAACGATGAATAACGTCACCTTTTTTTTCGACATTTACGACTTCCGCTACTCCCGCATCCCAGCTTAACCTGCCGGTATCGGAGGGCTGTCCACCACCTTTTGGATAGAAAGCGGACCTGTCTAGAACTACGAAATCGTCCCCGCTTCTATCAACTACGGCCTGGAATCCTTTGATATAATTGCTTTCGATGTCTTTCATGTATAGGAGTTCTGTCATATCAATCACTTCCAAACCAATCTACCTGCTATCGCCGGAGACAGAAAAGTGCTTATCAGAACGAGAACCCATATCCTTCCCTCGAATATATTGTAGTCCGCTAGGAGTGTATCCCAAGAGTGCTCCATCACGTAATGGCCGAAGAGAAATTCGAATGAGACCGTCAAAACGAGCCATATCGTCCCGATAAGCGTCAGGTCTTTACTGGTATAATCGAAGGAGCTGTAACTCAAAAATAGATAGGCGACCACAAATATTATCGCACTCAAAAGTATCGAACTCAGGATGTGACCCCAATAATCTCCGAATGTGGGTGAAAACATACCTTCTCGTATACCGGCGTTGATTATGGCCAAAAAGACCAGCAATATCCAGACGACTAGAGCGTAAAGATATAATTTTTGATTCATATATTTAAAGTAAAGTTTTGAACTTTATAAAGCTTTCTCTTGCACCAGTTTCACAAATCTTTAAAAAACTTTATAAATCTCCATTTGTACGGTCACGCAAGGATGTTGGAAAGGGCTAGGTCTTATCTAAATAAACTCACATTGTTCAACCAAAATGCAAAGCTCCTACTCAGTTCCACCATCATCTATTCTTTCGGTTACGGCATTTATCGGGTCTTGTTCAATCTCTATATCTTGGAGCTTGGTTTCTCCGGTGCCTTCTTAGGCAATCTTCTCGCTGTGAACTTCGCTGCAGCCGGCATAAGTTCGATCCCAGCCGGAAAGGTCTGCGACGTTATCGGCAGGAAGAGGAGCATGGTCATCTCTACCGCTTTGATCACGGTTTCGATGCTCGTCCTCGTTTCAGTCGAGATGAAAGCTCTCCTGTTATTCGCTAACATAGTCAGAGGATCGGCCAATGCGATGAGAAGGATTTCTAGATATCCTTTCATGATGGAGCAGAGTGAGGAAGAGGAAAGGATGCATCTATTCTCTACAGCCGCATCTCTAAGAATGTTTGCAGGTGTAGGTGGAAGAGCTCTTGCAGGCATATTACCTGCTCTTTTCCTTTACTACGGAGGAGTTACGCTACCTGCGATACAGAACCGGATGGCTATGCTGATCACAGTCGGATTCATCGCCCTTTCGGTGATACCTCTGCTGAAGATCGTGGAGAAACGAGAGTACGTGGACAAAAAACATTTGACCTCCTTAAAGAATTGGATAAAGTTGAAAGATCCAGATCTGGTGAAAAAGCTCCTGGTCAATTCCGTTTTCATCGGGTTCGGAGCGGGATTGATCGTTCAATACTTCAACGTTTTCTTCGATCAGTTCATCGGCATGACCAGGTTTCAGATAGGAGTACTCATGGCCGTCGGAAGATCTAGTATGGGTGTATCTGTCTTTTTACTTCCCATACTCGTGAGCAGAGTGGGAAAAGTCAGGTCAGTGGTAATAACCCAGCTCTTATCAGTTCCTTTCCTAGCTCTGATGACTATATTGAGGAGTCCTCTCGGGGTCGGGGCGGCTTACGTCTTGAGGACTTCTCTTATGAATATGAACCATCCCGCCTTCAATAACTTCATGATGGAAGTCACACCTGAATCGGAGAGAGGGACGGTCAGCGGGTGGAACTACTTCGCTAGAAGATTATCTAGAGGTGGCGGAGTGCTCGGTGGAGGGTATGCTATCGGAAAGAACACGTATATCCTACCCTTCTACATAACCATGATGTGCTATGTGATGGGTTCCATACTATACTACTATTTCTTCAGAAAAGCTAAAGAGGGGATGAAAAAGGCGAAATGGGTCGGCAATTGATCATCTTAAGTCGGTCTAAAAAATCTCTTTTGCTCTAATAACACTCAAACAACGAAAATACTATTAATTCGTGTTCAGATAAATATACAGGGGAGGTCTGAGATGCGAAGCGAGTCTAAGGAAGAGATCCCTGTTTCTGACTTAGATAAAATTCTGAGAGTATTGAAAGAAAAGAAGAAAGATGTTGAGGTCAGAAAGAACGACAGGTCTGTAATAATGGAGAAGGGACTTAAACAATTCGAAATCCAAAGGGATGGAACTGTCAGATGCTGTTTGCCCCTCCATAGTTTTTATACGCATACAGCTGAGAGTATAGAGGTAGGAGAGGAAGGCATCGATATCCATTACGATAATGGGAACTACAAATTTAAAATATAACTAGCAGGGACATCTGCCACAGGAGATATATATGCTGTATTGGACCGGTTAGAAGATACATTTCTAAATATGACGGGATCGAACCTTATCCAGGGGAAATTTCGACTCTAAACACATCTTTCTAATCGATCAAACCATTTTAAAGATTGCCAGTAAAACCGTTATTAACCCTATAGCTACCAATATTATGCCCTGGAGAAGATATGGGTGGACGTCTTCGCTCACTTCGGATATACCGAAACTCTGCTCCGTTCCTTCGGCGCCGGCCGGTTCGGTAATTGAGATGAAGCCGATACCCGCGATGATCAAAATTATTCCTAGTATGATCACGATTGTCTTCTTGTTCATAAATATTCTAAAGGTGCTGATGATAAAAATGTTATCCTGATTTTTTGAATTCTATAGATGTATCATCGGATAGATTATATATACTCATCTATCCTCTTCTATCTCAAGGCTCGAAGACGAAAAAGGTGATATGATGAAGTTGCTGGAAGATGTCGAGATCTATAAGCCAGAAAATATCGGTATAAAAGATATCCTGATATGCGGTGAAAAGATCCTTTCTATAAAGGATGATATAGATCAGGATAAACTCAACTCGATAAGGAAGATCGAGAAGATCGACTCTTCCTCCATGATCGCTATCCCTGGGTTTATCGATCATCATATCCATTTCAACGGCGCCGGAGGAGAGGGCGGTCCCAAAAACAGAACGCCTCCTCTCCAACTCACAGACTTAACAAGAGGGGGCATAACTTCGGCGGTGGGTCTTCTAGGCGCGGATGGTGTGACTCGCTCCCTCAAGGATTTACTTATGAAAGCTAGAGCTTTAGAAGAAGAAGGGATAAGTACGTGGATATATACTGGAGCTTATCAGATACCCTCTCCAACTATCACCGAGGACGTCCTCACAGATATGATCACGATCGACAAGGTGATAGGTGTAAAGATCGCTGTTTCAGATCACAGATCTTCTCATCCGGCAGTTGAAGAGATTCGAAAGATAACCTCAGATGCTAGAGTTGGAGGCATGTTAGCCGGAGATGCGGGTATAGTCAATGTTCACATAGGAGACGAAGAAAGTGGACTTGATCCTTTACTCGAAGCTATAGAGCAAACGGACACCCCCATTGAGCAATTGGCCCCTACTCACGTCAACAGGAACGAAAGGCTGTTAGAACAATCCGTGGAGTTCGCCAAAAAAGGAGGATATATCGATATAACAGTGGGTGAACCATCCGATGGGCCGGGGGAAAGGCCGAGCAGTACGGTTAAAGACCTCCTAGAGCGAGGCGTTCCCGCGGATAGGATCAAGCTTTCCACCGACGCTGGAGGAAGCCTGCCCGAATTCGACGAGGACGGGGAACTGATAGGTATGAGATCAGCGTCACCTATTCATCTTAGAGAAGTGTTCAAAAGGATGGTTCAGGAAGAAAACATCTCGATAGAAAACGCGGTGAGATTCACATCCACTAACATAGCGAAACAGCTAAAATTCCTTGAAAAAGGCAGCATCGAGGAGGGAAAAGACGCGGACATACTACTTCTGAACGAGGACACTCTTGAGATAGAACACGTGATAGCTAGAGGGGAACTGATGATCGAGCACGGGGGACCGGTCAAGTACGGGACTTACGAGTGAAGGATAGTTTTTCAATGATCTACTCGGCAAAAACCAATACTTTTATTATTTAACTTTGTTATTACTTCTAACGGTAATATGGGTGAAAAAAGCTCGAATCTGAACACGTATAAGGCGCAGTTGAGCAAAGTGGAGGGTTTCCGTTCTGAGGCGAAAATAAGGGACTTTTCGATAACGATCGATGAGCCGGAGGAGTTGGGAGGAACGAACAAAGGTCCGAATCCGGTAGAGGTGCTACTCGCTTCACTAGTGGGATGCCTGGATTTCACAGGTACGATAGTCGCTGATCAGATGGGATACCAATTAAAAGATTTCCAGTTGGAAGTCGAAGGTGATCTGGACTCTAGAGGTGTCATGGGTAAACCCGACGTTCCGGTTGGATTCCAGGAGATCAGGGTCGAGGTAAAAAATATCGAAGGTATACCTGAGGAGGAGATACCTGAATTCCTCGAGCAGATAGAGAACAGATGTCCAGTGGATAACACCCTCGAGGAAGGTGTGGAGATCAAAGTCAGCTACTGAAATATGGGGCATATACTGTCTGACAAGCTAGATGCATGTTGATAAATCCGAAAATATATAATAACTTATCGTTCATAGGGATAATATGTACCGAAGAGTCATATTGCCTACCGACGGCTCGGAATTGGCGATGGAGGGAGTCAGAGAGGGATTAAAGCTGGCCAAAACCATGGATATCCCTGCTACAGCTATCTATGTGATCGAGATGGGAGAGATCCGCATCTCTGAAAATGTCAAGGACAGCTTGAAGAAGACCGCGAAAAAGGCACTCGATAAGGTGAAAAAGGCCGCGGATGAATCAGGTGTAGAACTGGAAACCAAGATGTTGAAGGGCACACCTTACCAGAAAATATGTGAATTCGCACATGAGGATGACGTGATATATATATCCTCACACGGAACGTCCGGTTTTAGAGAAATATTTATGGGCAGCACTACCAACAGGGTATTGAAGCAAGCGGATTGCACGGTCTCCGTGGTCAAAGGTACTCCCGGAAAAATAGAATAATGAAAGGGTTGAAAGACCTTTTCTAATCCGTCCGACGTGACCATAAAAAAACACTTATTTTTCTTTATTGTCTGACACTTTTAAGACCTTGCTTTTTGGGATATTTTTTAATTTCCCCGAGATGATTCTCAAAATATCATATAACTGGATGTCCTATAACAGTTAAAATTTTTTTAAGAAATACAAAAAATCTCCTGTCATATACCATCCAAAAATATTTAATATGTCTTACACAGGTGTAAAATCAGGTGCAATGAGATGAAGAACAAGACCTATCTTGTTTCAGCCCTGTTGCTCATATTCATAATAAGTGCTTTTTGCGCACCTGTACTTTCAGGTTCCGGATATAACACCAAGCAGAGCGATACTTTCACATTGAATAACTGGGCTGTCGATCAAGAACTGGTTCAACCGAAAGAGAATGTTACCATAGAAGGAGAGGTTCATAACAACGGTGAGAATGGCACTGATGAGGAAGTTCGATTGTTCGTAAACGGAAAGAGAAAGGATAGTAAAGATGTTTTTGTTGGAGCAGGAGAGAGTAAAACAGTGAGTTTCACACATTCTGAAGAGGAAGAGGGGACGTATACCGTTTCTGTAAAGTTGGCCAATTATGATGATGAGTGGGATGATGGAGAATTCCGAGTAAAATTGGTGACCGACTTGGAGATAACACCTTCTACAGATAAGACGATAACTGCGGGAAGCACTCTAGACTTCGACGCGGAGGCCTACAGTGGAGATAGTAAAATTAGTACTGACGATACAGATTTTAGTTGGAAAAACACAGATAATAAAGGTATATTTGACAAAAAGGAAGCGGGTCAATATGAGGTGTCAGCAACCTATAACGGCGTTTCATCTACCACTGTAAATGTGACTGTTGAACCCGCAGAAGCGGCGGTATTGAAGGTGGTGCAAGAGCCCTCAGATGCTACCATAACAGCTGGAGAGAAAGCGGAATACACTGTTCAGGTCCGGGATGAATACGGGAATGAACAAACTCAGGGCAGTTTCAAAATAGCTCTAGAAGTTGAAGGATTGGAACCTACAAGACGTCACGAAACCAAGATAGAAGACGGCGAATCAGAAGCCACTCTTGATTGGACCGCAACCTCTGGAAATCAAGGTGATTATCATATAAAGATAATAGATGTTAGTGATGGTAGCAGTCAATTAGATACAGCTGAAACTACCTTAACCATCAATGAAGAAGAATCACTCCTTGGTGGATTCTGGTGGTCATTACCTGTAGTTATAGTCATATTGGTCTTGGTAGTGCTATCCTATCTGTGGACTATTGGTAAACTTGAATTGGATCTCGGAGGTAGAAGGAAACCGAAGACGCACGAGTGGAAAAGAAACGAAGAAGAATCGAATGAAAGTTCAGAGTAGTTATTGAAAACAGAATCCGATCCAAACACCCTTTATTATTTTTAACTTTTCACGCTTTACCGCGAGATTCTCCTCTCACCACTCCTGAAGCTATCATATGACTCATACGGATCGGTTCAGGAAGCCTCCCTCTAACAGTGAATTTTTTAATCAAACTTTTCACTCTCTCTAACCCCAGACCTTCTTTCTGTACATAGACTGGATTGTGTTCTGTTTTTACTTCGTAAATCCTTCCTTTTTTTATTTTTTCTAATTTGATTTCCCAATCTTCAAAGTGGTTTTTCAGAGCTTTCTCTATATTCTCGAAATCCGGTTTCCTTCTTGAGATCGAAACTGTAGGTGTCTCTGTAGATTCGAACAGCTCTTCGAGGTCTACCAAGTTAAAGCCCCCGACTGCAGCCCCGTCTATGAACAGTATGTTAGCTTGATCGCAAAATCTAGAGTTTGTTATCATATCGGATAATCTTTCTGTTGCGTCTTCTCCATCGACCTCCACCTCTGTTGAGAGCACACCTTCCAAATAATTAGGAGCTCTCACCACGCTTCCCACGACAAGGACTTTTTTCTGAGAGAACTCGAAGGGTGCATCATCGACACCTATCCCTCTTATCTTATCTTTAGACATCTCTGATCCTCTCAATAAAGAGATAGATCTCCGGTCACTTCATCCACCAAGTCGTTAGGTCCAGGCCCTACCCCGAGACAAGTCCTTGTGCCGCTCTTGACTTCTGTCAGACCCGCGTCGGATACAAGTTTGGTCGCTAGTCCTCTCCTATCAGCTTCTCCTTTTAGAGACTTCAATTCTTCAACCCCTTTACACTTCACTAACACTTTTTTCTGTCCCTCGTTAATCCATTTCTTGAAATAATCTTTATTTTTCTTCCTGCTTTCCAAAGCACAGCTCACCGAAGCATGAGAAGCTTGGACAGCTAGCTTCCCTGAGGAGATATCTAGGTCATCTCTTACCACTATAACCAATTTATATCCGAATTTCATTTTATCACTCTCAAAAATCGTCTTCTCTATCCCTCTCAGCTCTTTTCAATTTTTCTTCCACCACGTCCAATTTCTCCTTCAATTTTTCTTCTTCAATTCCCCCGGCATTTTTCACCTTTTCCTTCAATCTACCTCTTTCATGAGCCAGTTCCTGCAGATTTTTCATCTTCTCGAGACTTCTGTCTTTCTTATGTGAGATTTTTCGTTCCGGCCTACACAGTTTGGGTGAGATCAGTGCTAACCTCTGATATCCTCCACGATACCAACCTACGGCGAAGAAGAGCGAAGTCAAAATAATAAGGGACAACCACAGATTTTTCTCAATGAAAAGACCTCCGCCCGCGGGGATGTTTCCGAGAATGAAGCCGACAACCACGAATATAGCGGCGCTCGAACCCATACTGAAACCTGCCCTGTAGAGGAGGTCTAGATCTTCATCGAGTTCACCTCTAGCGGGATAGACCGCATTGATCAAAGTGTATCCCGGAAGAAAGAAGATGAACAGTATCGCGAGCGTAAACCTTAGCATCTCATACATCCAATCTTCAATTATATAAAAAGATTTTTCGCCTGATCAGTCGTATTCGTCGTAGATCTCCCCCACTAGCTCTTCCAGTATGTCCTCTAAAGTGATTATCCCGTCGAAGTCACCATACTCATCCTCAACTATAGCAAGATGGATCCTCTCCTTTCTCATCCGCTGAAATATCTTGGTCGCGTCGTCCTTGTTTTTCACAAAGTAGGGTTCCCTCATATGGTCTTTCACTTCGCCTTCTTCTCTACCGAGAATCTCCTTACTGTAAAGTATACCGATCACTTTATCCGATTCGTGTTTGGTGACTGGTATCCTTGTAAAACCGTGCTCTTTGATGAATTCAGCGGCTTCATCGATAGGAAGATTGGCATCCATCACGTAAGTCTCCTCTTGAGGTACCTTTATCTCTTCTACCTTTTGATCACCGAACAAAAAGACCCTTTGGAGTATGTCTTTTTCTATCTCTTTGATTATCCCCTTTTCTTCCAGCATGGATGCCAACTGGATAATTTCACCCTCGGTGACGAGTAGTTCATCGAAATGAGTTTCTCCCCCTAATAAGTTTATGAAGAAGTCCGATATATTGTTCAGTGCCTTGATAAGCGGTCCCAGACCAATTGACATGTAATAGATCAAGGAAGCGTTCTTTCGGCTGAATTTCTTTTTATTCTTAAGGGAAAAACCTTTAGGTGTAATTTCTCCGAAGATGAGCAGAAACAATGTCAATATACCGCTAGCTAATGAGACCGCCCAGTTTCCTACTAAATCTTTTACCATAACGGTAACGATGGTAGGAGCAGCGACATTCACGACGTTGTTTCCTATTAAGATAGTCGTTATCGTCCGATCCATATGTTCTTTAAGATATTCGATCTTTTCTGCATGCTTCTCTCCCTCCTGTTTCATTTTTGAGATATCTATCTTATCTAAAGAGGTCAGAGCGGTCTCTGTTCCTGAAAATCTCCCACTCATATACAGACAAAAGATTATCGCGACGAGATATCCTATCACTACCCAATTCATTTACTGCCCTCCTCCTAAGAATAGGCGGAGATATATGTTTTACCCTAGTTCGTCGAGTAGCTCTTTTAGATAACTTTTGCTCTCTACAAGTTCGCTCATATCTCTACCCTCAATAACTAGGTTGCCGTTATAATCATCCAATGACCTCAGTACCTTTTTAAGATCGATCTCACCTTCTCCAAGTTTAAGATGAACGTCTTCCTCTCCTAAGTTGTCGTGAATATGGACGTTGATCGGGGAAAACTTTAGGAAATCATCCAGTTCACCAGTGGTATAGGCATGACCTATGTCAAGGCAGAATTTAATATCTAATTCGTCCAGAAAGTCCTCGGTCTCTTCTGCGGTGCTGCAGATGCTGAGCCACATCTCAGGTAGATTTTCCATAGCCAGCGTGACGTTATACTCAGATGCAAATCCGTTCAGTTCTTTTAGGGCATTCTTCGAGTTTTCTATTACGTGGTCCCAGTAGATGCTTAGAGGTGAATAGAGACCAGGATGGACCGTGATCATATCAGATCCGATCGAGTCTGCCATCTCTATGGTTTTTTTGACTTCATTCATGCTAGACTCTCTCATTCCTGGGTTTATGCTAGCTATGTTTATATCATTCAGAGGGGCGTGAACCTGGATCTCAAGGTCCGAAGTCGATAGAGCGTCTTTTATCTCCTCTTCATATCTCCAGCCGTGGTACTTTTCGGCGAGTATCTCCCATCCATTGAACTCTTTTTTCACTTTTCTCAAAGCTTCATCGAATGGCTCTAATGATAACTTCGGGTTGGAGGCTAAGATCATCATCATTCCTCCGTCTTAGTGATATTTTCTATCAGACCACTGATGTTTTCACATCTTATGATGACCTTAACTTCACCTAGGGACTTTTCCGTCTCAGAAAAATTGATCTTTTCACTGCACGTCGCTTGCTTGGACAATGAGAATGAACATCTGTCACCGACCATTCTTTCTTTAAGGTAGCTTCTCGCGGTATCTCGGATCCGCATATCTTCTAATATCCTCTTGAACCTTGTCAGATATTTTGTTTTGCCTTCTATCCTCTTCTCCTCGATATCCCATTTGGTTTTGGGAAACACGTTTGAGAGACATTGGATCAATTTTTCTTTGTCTTCAGTTGGATATCTAGGACACTGGATATCAACTTCGAAATCGAATTCGTTCAATTTCATCCTGCAATGGATTAAAACGAGACGTATATAAGGATTGGTCTCTGCTTTTTAGAGAGTTAGTATGATTTGGATAAAAAATTTTATTAGTTCGCTCTAGGTATAGGTTTCTCGCTAAAGGGCTCATGGTTTAGATGGTTAGAACGTCGCCTTCACGAGGCGAAGGTCGCCGGTTCGAATCCGGCTGAGCCCACTACACCTTTGGTTCATAATCTATTTTAGAAGAGGGTTTTTA
>JBKHFH010000039.1:0-18674 GCA_046540335.1 Thermoplasmata archaeon
TCTTCTTCTACCTCTTCTTCGAGCTCTTCCTCAGGCTCTTCTTCTACTTCTTCTTCTACTTCTTCTTCAGGTTCTACTTTCTGTTCAATTTCAGGAGTTTCTGCCTCTTCTTTTTCCGGTACCTCTTGCTTTTCTGGGATGCTTTTATCTATAGAAGGTATCTCTATCTCCTCACCTATGAGTTCTCTCTCTTTTTCCAACATGTTTTTATGGGCGTTCAGCAATCTGCCCCGCACTTCAGCGTATTCCTTATCTTCCTCTAACAGTTTTCTTTCTTCTTTTGTTATCTCCCTGTTATCTTCAAGATTTTCTTTCAAAATTGCCTCAAGTTCAGAAAGAGAATTCAACGTTTCTCTTCTTTTCTCTAAAACTTCTTCTTCCTTATTAACGATGTATTCTTCTCTCTCATCCAAGTCATCCTCTCTCTGGATAACGGTCTCTTCTCTTTCGATAAGATCTTCTTTTTTCTCGACTACTTCTTCTTTCAGCTCTTCGATATCATCGACAGCAGATGAAAACTCATACTTCATCTTCTTAACTTCATCTCTTTCAGAATCAAGGGAATCTCTAACTTCTTCAAGTTCTTTCCTTCTCGATTCTAATTCCTCTTTTAAACTATCTATCTCTTCGGCCTTTTCAGCCAATTCAGATTCTCTATCTGCAAGTTCCTTCTCTTTTGCAGAGAGTTTCTCTTCTTTTTTTTCCAGCTCCTCTTGTCTTTCGTCCAAGTTACCCTTACGTTCTTTGAGTTTCTGCAAGTAACCTTCCATTTCGTCAAAATCAAGATCATCTTCCGGCATTTCTATACCTCCTTAGTTTGGATGGATATCAATATGATCGTTAGGTAAATATCATCTCTTACTTAAGTAACTTACGCCTACGTACATAAAATAACGAAAAATATTATTTCCTGTCAGTCTCATGGAGTTCACATGGTTGAAACTCAAGTGAAACTTTTAAGTTTCGATATCGATCCACCTCTTATCCTGGCTTCGGGAATACTGGATCAGACCGCCGATACAATGGAGCGTGTTGTGAAAAAGGGGGCGGGAGGTGTCGTGACTAAATCCATAGGCCTGGAACCCAGAGAAGGGCATCCAAATCCCTGCGTGGTGGAACTGGAGACCGGTCTTTTGAATGCGATGGGGCTCCCGAACCCGGGTATAGAAGAGTTCAAAAGTGAGTTGAGACAACTCAACGATTCCGTTTATGATGAACCTATAGTCGGTAGTGTATTCGCCTCAGGAGCTGAAGATTTCGCAGATCTAGCTGAAGAGATGGAGGAAAACGGAGCCGACATGATCGAGTTGAATCTCAGCTGTCCGCATGCAGAAGGTTACGGCGATTCGATAGCATCCGACGATAAGATCATGCAGGGAGTGATCGAAAGGGTAAAGGACAGGGTTGATATGCCCGTACTCTCAAAACTGCCGCCTTCGACTGAGATCGCTAGGAAGGCGAAGGTGGCCGAGAAGAGCGGTTCAGACGGTATTGTCTGCATAAATACCGTAAGAGCCATGGCTATAAATTTCGAGACACAGAATCCCATATTAGGCAACAAGATCGGAGGATACAGTGGAAAGGGGATCAAGCCGATCGGGCTGAGATGCGTGTTTGAAGTCTATCAAGAGGTTGACATACCCATCATAGGTTGCGGGGGTATTACCACCGGCAGAGATGCCCTAGAGTACTTCCTTGCTGGGGCTACTGCGCTTCAGATAGGAACCGCCTTCCATGAAAGAGGAAAAAGTGCCCCTGAAAAAATATCTAGAGAGATGGAAAATCTCATGAAGGAGGAAGAGATCGAAGACATCAGTGAGCTCATCGGAGAGGCACACCCATAAATAAAAGAAGTATGATTATCAATTTATATGGTGATATTTGATGAAAGAACCAGACCCTGAGCAGTTCGTTGAACACCAAGATTCGGCCGATTTCACACAGATAGTCACCCATATGTACAGAGCAGAGGTTCAAAGATCCTACAACTGGCGAAATCGTCTGGACAGAACAACAGAGTGGTCTATCGTGATCCTTTCAGCACTTACCACCTGGACCTTCACCATGCCTAAAAGGCGCCACGAGCTGCTCCTCAGCGTCCTGATCTTCATGGGGACTCTTCTTTGGATAGAAGGAAGAAGATACAGATATTATAACCTGTGGGCCAGCCGTATAAAAACACTAGAAGAGAATTTTTTAGCAAAGACGCTATCCCCCGAAAAAGAAGTGAGTACCAGGGAATGGATGAAAACGCTAGCCGACGATCTGAGGCATCCTACATTCAAGATACCTCTATGGGTCGCTATAGCACACAGACTCAGAAGAGTATACTTCTGGCTTTTTTCCCTCACCATAATGCTCTGGATCGGAAAACTAGCAATACATCCATCCCCTGCCTCATCTTTGATCGAATTGATAGGTAGGGCTTCGATACTGGGGCTTCAAGGCTACTTAGTGATGATTTCGGTAGGGGTTCTTTTGACTCTGGCCGGTATCGGCGCGATAGTCGGTTCAAGACGTGAAATTAAAGGTGTGAAGATAGTTGAAAAGAGAGGAACGGGGGAAGACTGGGAAAAGATGACGTAAAGAATCACAAGATTATTATCCTTTCGTTCTATTTCACACTCCGATGGACATAGAGCGCGAAGAATTGATCACGAGAGGTGCGGAGGCCGAAGTCTGGAAAGGTCGATGGAAAGATAGAGATATTATAGTGAAAAAAAGGGTCAAAAAAGGTTACAGGCATCCTGAGTTGGATCAGAAGATCAGGGAGATGAGAGTGAGGAAAGAAGGTAGACTGATCAGAGAAGCTAGAAAAGTGGGAGTTCCCGTACCGATAATCTATGACCTCAACATCAAGGGAACCCAGCTTGTGATCCAGTATTTTTATGGGATGAGGGTCATGGACTGTATAGAAGAGGGTATAGATCCAGACCTCGAGAAGATAGGTGGATATATAGGGAAATTTCACGATCTCGGTATAAGCCATGGTGATCTGACCACATCCAACATCCTCTACGATGAAGAGAAAGACAGACACTGCTTCATCGATTTCAGCCTGGGCGAACAAGATTCTTCAGCAGAATATATGGCTGTGGATTTACATCTGTTGAGAGAAGCTCTCGTGAGCGTTCACGACGAACCGCTGAAGCTTTTCGATAAAGTTCTATCTGGCCATGAAAAGACCTGCGGGCGGCATGAAGCGATACTCGATTGGATTGAGAAGATAGAAAGCAGAGGTAGATATCGATGATCGATAATTCATTAACGGTGATTACTTCTAACGAAGGTAAATATAGGGAATATAAGGAAAAATTAGGCGATCGATATAGCGAGGTAAATATGGCGAATATAGGCTATCCAGAGATTCAGACCGATAGACTGGAAGATGTGGTTGATTTTGCCCTAGAAGAACTTTCCGAACATTCACCTCTGATAATAGACGACAGCGGACTTTTCGTTGAGCCTCTGAACGACTTCCCGGGAGTCTATTCTTCTTATGTGATGAAAACACTGGGTTGCGAAGGTATTTTATCATTGATGAAGAATAAGAAAGAAAGAGAAGCGAGGTTCGAATGTGTGATCGGCTTTCTAGGCCAGGAAAAGAAGATGTTCAAAGGGATCTCAAGAGGAAGGATCACCAGAGAAAAGAGGGGAACTAAGGGTTTCGGATATGATCCCATCTTCCTACCAGAAGAGTCTGAAAGGACCTATGCTGAGATGAGTTCTGAAGAAAAAAATCGTATAAGTCATCGTGGAAGAGCCATGGAAAAACTGCTGAGTTTCGTCGGTTCTGATTGAGTGATCAATCGCGTAATATTGTAAGGATATCTATCGGCTTTTCTGCGATTTTATCTGCCTTTTTTGCCTCTTCATCCCCATATCCATAAAGAGCGCCTATGCTGGTCACTCCCGCTTCTTCCGCGGCCTCTATATCGTGATATCTGTCTCCGACCATGAAAGTCTCGTCGGGTGAGAACTCAGAGATCAGCTCTCTTATCAGATCGGATTTGTTTTTTCCAGGAGTATATCCTTCTACTGATGAAAAATATTTATCGATAGATGTGGTTTTCAGTACTTGTTCTATGTAATCATCCCTTCCATTGGAACATATAGCCATATTATATCCTCGACCTTGAAGCTTGTTAAGTAGGTCCTTGACACCTTCATAAAGTGTAGCTCTTTCAGGTATCCATTCCCTTTCGCTCTTTACTATAGCCTCACTTATCTGATCCTTCAGATCGCTCTTTTCCTCCGGGACCAAATTTTCTATTATTTTCTCAGTAGGCTCTCCAAATTGATTCAATATTATCTCTTCCGTGACTTCTATACCGAAATCAGAAAAGACTTCTTTAAGGGCGGGAACACTCACCTCTTCGGTCTTGTAGAGTGTACCGTCCAGATCGAATATGATAAGTTTATCTACCATGTGGATCACCTTTTCTCTTCTATTTCCTTCAATATTTCACAAGCTTTACATCTTTCGCCCATAGCGGGTTCACCACACTCTTTACACTTGTCTAGATCCCCCTCACCCTCGTATCTATCTCTTACAGGCTCTTTGATCTTCTCGTAGGAGCTCAATATGGAGAACTTTGCGCCGGGCGTATTATCTTCTAGCTGTCCTATTACGTCTCTATAGAGTCCTCTAAGGGCGGTATCCGCGTAAGGACATTCCTGCTCGTGTACATCCATATCGGAGAGTAGAGCATAAAGATAGGTCTCTTTTTCCGTAACCTTACGCAGTGGATTTATCCTGGGGACCAGTCCCTCTTTGACATTATCGTGGGGGGCGAGTCTCGCCATGCTCTTCATATCGGACCTGCAGAAATTCATCAGGATGGTCTGGGCTGTATCGTCCAGGTTCAAACCGGTGGCGAGTAGATCTAGTCCTTCATCTTTCGCCATTGTATTCATCATCCATCTCCTGAGTACACCACAGACTGAACACGGCATACCGATATCATCGATCTCCATCATCTCATCGAGTGTAGAGCCGAATTCCTCTTCGTAGGACCTGATCTCATAATCTATACCCAACTTCTCGTATTCCCTCTCAGCGATATCCAAGCTCTTAGGTCTATAACCTTCAATACCTTCATCGATAGTGATGCCGAAAATCCTGCTGTCTCTCCTCTCTTTCATTATCTCATGCATCATCCTCAGAGCTACTATACTGTCTTTACCTCCCGAGACCGCGACACCTATATCTTTTCCTCCAGCTAGATCAACCTGTTTTCTAAATTCCTTGAAAACCTTGGTTTCGAAGAAATCTATGAAATGTCCTCTACAGAGATATTCACCGCTGTATCTGATATGTGTCACAGCCGGTTCTCCACAACGACTACAATCCATCCGTCTTGACTTATCTATTTCCATATTTAAAATTTGGTGATATACCTCTCCTGTTATCCGAACTTTTAATTATACCGAAAAAGATATCAGAGTTTGATGGAGAGAAGTTCAAAAAAGACATCACTAACAGCATATAAGATATTTCTCATTTTGTTCGCTGTCAGTATCATCATAATCACCTCTCTAGCGGTTATCCCTCTTCTTCGAGGAGGCGTTTCGATAGAAGCAAATCCAAACGACGTGAACTGGGAGATCCAGAATAGAGAATTGATCGGAGATACCAACATCACGATATTAAATTCGGCTTACTTTGATTTAGAAGATATCAGATTGGATTTTGAGATCGAAACAAAAGATGAACTCTCTCTAAATATGACAAAAAAAGTAGAAAGTATCTCAGTAGGTGAGAGTAGAGATGTTTACCTGATGTTCACTAAAGATATAAACGATATTTCTAACAGCACTAAGAAAAAACTGATCAACAGAGATACCGATCTGATGTTGTCTATCAGATTCCAAGCTCGATACACTTACGCCCTGATGACCTTCGACGTGATTTACGAAGATGCCTTCCTGTGGAGAAGATTGGTAAATGAGATAAGATATGATCCAGAGATGGGGAAAATAGTGGATGGACCTTCTTTCGTTTTTCCGGTTCATATATCTACAAATGAGAACGATTTTCTCTCCGGCGATGTGGAGATAACCACGTCTATCTTCGGAGAGGATAACATGAAAAAATACTCTGAATATGAAACCATCATAGAGCTAGGTAAGGATATCTCTACAGATTTCATCTTCAATATGTCAGAAGAGGACTCCAAAGAACTGATGACCAACTCTCAATCGTTAACGGCTAGAACTGAGATCGCATTGGAAGGATCAGATTTTTCAATTGTCGAGACTGAGACTTATCGATGGGGAGCCCCTTTGGCGGACATTGAAATCAGCAACATATCGTACAGTGGAGACCTATTGACAGCGGATATCAGCTTCACCAATGAGAATCGAAACCGATTCGATTTTACATCTAGATACATCCTTTACGATCCCAACGGTGCGGAGATCACGAGGACGACTGAGAATCACAGTGTTGGCTCGAACAGTACATTTCAAAAAGAAGTCGAGTTGGACACTAGGGATGAAATACCGGAGGAACTCGTGGTGGAGATAGAGGACGAGGAAACCGATTATCTTTACAGAGAGGTGTATGAGTTTTGACGGGGAAAGAAAAAGGTATACTCGTGCCTGTTCTCGTAGGCTTGTTCCATTTCTTGATCTTCGTGGTGATCGCATCAATGGCATTATATTATGTAAGTGGTATCCATCCGGATCTGGAGAAAGTCTTTCAGATGGCCTTTCCTTATGTAGTGGTATTTGGCACTCTGATCACATTTTCTGCCGTGGCTACCTCCTATTTTGATAAAGGAGAATTTTTGAGGCTGGGCTCTGGAGTGGGCAAAGCTTTTTGTTTTTTAGCCTACGGGATAGGGATTTATAACAGCCTTGATCTATCTATTCATATCGAAAATTTCGTAGCTGATGTCACATTTCCAGGTTTATTGGCTCTCAAAGTCACTCTGATAATTTTCTATGGCGGATATTTCGTTCTCGAGTACTTCTTGTACAGTAAAGAAAGGGAGGAGGAAGAAACTCTATACCTGTGAGGAAAGTCAACATATTTATAACACAATGATTTTCTCTTTCAAATGATAATATGATAGATGATGTAAAAGTTACACAAAGGATCACTGATAGATATTTTGAAGAGTTTTCAGAGCACACTGAAGTCGACGTTGCTATCGCCGGAGCCGGTCCCGCCGGTCTTGTTGCCGG
Organism: Thermoplasmata archaeon; assembly: GCA_046540335.1. Classification (GTDB taxonomy): domain Archaea; phylum Thermoplasmatota; class Thermoplasmata; order Halarchaeoplasmatales; family Halarchaeoplasmataceae; genus Natronoplasma. The sequence goes on from JBKHFH010000039.1 coordinate 7,192, forward strand.
TAGATATCTTGCGGAGAAAGGATATCAGGTGGCTATATTCGAAAGAAAATTATCTCCAGGCGGAGGTATGTGGGGTGGAGGAATGGGTTACCCTGTCGTAGTGGTCCAAGAAAGTTCTGTAGAAGAACTGAAAAAAGCCGGAGTCGATGTAGAAGATACTGGAGAAGGTTACTACACCGCAGATTCGATAAGTTCAGTCGCAAATCTTTTATCTTCGGCGACAAACGCAGGAGCGAGGATATTCAATATGGTGACCGTCGAAGACGTACTCTATGAAGAGGAAAGAGTAAACGGTTTCGTTATCAACTCATCACCTATAGAGATGGCGGGACTTCACGTCGATCCGATCACAATACGCGCTGACGCGACGGTAGACGCTACCGGACATGATGCTGAAGTATGTACTGTAGTGGAAGAAAAAGCTGGAGAACTAGATACGGAAAAAGGCAGAGTGATAGGAGAAAAATCTATGTGGGCCGAAGTAGGTGAGAAGACAGTGGTGGAGAACACACAAGAGGTCTTCCCCGGACTGTGGATAACCGGTATGTGCGCCAATGCAGTGATGGGAGCACCAAGGATGGGTCCGATCTTCGGAGGTATGCTCCTTTCGGGTAAAAAAGTGGCCCAACAGATCGATTCTGAACTCGATTGAAAAGAGGAAACAGGGAAAGTTAATATAATAGAAACCAAACTGTATTTAAAAAGTGTCAGTCATGGCTGAAAATGACTCTTCAGGCGAAAGAGAGATGTTCACCAAATTCAAGAGCATCCAATTACCTAGAAACGTGGTCATAGGGAAAGACGCCTTAGAGAAAGTGGGAGAGACCTGTGATGAGTTGGAGTTGAAGAAAAATGCGATAGTAGTCTGTGATCCAATTACGAAGAAGATAGCAGGAGAAAGAGTGGCAGAGATATTGATCGATCATGATTATGAAGTCGGGCTTCTGGAAATAAACGAGGCTGACCAGGAAACAGTGGGTAGAGTCGGTGAAAAAATCGATAAAAAAACTGGTTTCCTTCTTGGAGTCGGAGGGGGCAAATCGATAGATGTGGCGAAATACTCTTCTTACTTGGCGGATATCCCCTTTTTGAGCATACCTACGGCATCGTCTCACGATGGAATCGCATCTGGTCGGGCATCAATAGAAAGGAATGGGGACAAGACATCAGTTGGTGCACACACGCCTCTCGCTATGGTGGCAGATACCGGGATCATCGCAGACGGACCCAACAGACTGATGTCTGCTGGATGCGGGGATATAATATCTAACGCGACAGCGGTTAAGGACTGGGAACTGGCTAGAAGACTCAGAAATGAGGATTTCTCTCACTATGCAGCGACGCTGTCCAAGATGACCTCGGACATACTGATAAAAAACGTCGGCGACATCAAACCCGGACTACAGGAGAGCGCTTGGCAGGTCGTGAAAGCGCTGATGAGTTCCAGCGTGGCGATGAGCATCGCAGGCTCGTCTCGTCCGGCCAGTGGAAGCGAACACAAATTCAGCCATGCTCTTGACAAGATAGCGAAAGAACCCGCACTCCATGGCGAACAGTGTGGTGTTGGATCTATAATCATGATGTATCTACATGGGGGAGACTGGAAAGAGATCAAAAGAGCTCTTCAGGCTGTGGACGCCCCGACAACAGCTAGAGGGCTGGAGATAGAAGAAGAAGAAGTCATAGAGGCTCTCATGCACGCACCTGAGATAAGACCGGAAAGGTATACTATATTGGGGAACAGGAAGATGAGTAGAGATGCGGCGAAGGAGGCCGTAAAGGAGACTGGAGTTATTTGAACGAGGTGAGATATATGAGCTCAGTTACATTGATAGGTGAAAATTTAGCGAAAAAAGGAATAAAATTCAGATTTGGAGGATGTCTTTCTAAATGTCAGGACTGTGAGTTGAAAAACTCCTGCTGTGGCTTAGAAAAGAACAGATGGTACGAAGTCACTGGAGTGAGAGACAAAAAGCATCAGTGCAAGGTACATCACGGCGACGTAAAAGTCGTCGAGGTGGAGCAGGTACCTATAGAGACCACAGCCAACGAGAGATCTGTGATAGAGGGTTCTGTTATAACTTTAGAAGATAAAAAATGCAATGAAACGGAGTGTAAGTACTACAAACTCTGCTATCCTCCGGGTATCGAGTTCGGAGAAAAGTACAACATAGAAAAGGTAGAGAAAAAGATAGACTGCAAAAAAGGAAAAGATCTGAAATTGGTCAAACTCAAATGAAGTGAAAAAAGAAAAACTTTTACTTTCCTCTTATCCTGTCAAACCAACTTTTATTTTTTTCTTTCTCAAGCTCTTTGAACTTTTCTAGTAATTCTTCCTGCTCACTGTTCAGATCCTCGGGCACTTTAACATCTATCTCTACCAACTGATCGCCGTATCCGCTGCCTCTCTGTCTTCTGAGACCCTTATCGGGTATCCTCAGTATATCGCCGGGCTGTGTTCCTGAAGGGACTTTTACTTCCGCCTTTCCATTTAGAGTAGGGACCTGTATAGCCGTACCTAAAGCCGCCTCGGTCATGCTTATCTCGGCGTTAGTAACTACGTCGGCGCCTTTCCTTTCAAACCTATCGTCCGGTCTTATCCTTAAGACCGCGTAAAGATCACCGGGTTGGCCTCCCCTCGGTGCAGCTTCACCTTTACCCCTGACTCTCAGTTTAGTTCCGTCCCTAGCACCTGGAGGTACATCGATAGTTATAGTCTCTGTCTTATCGACGACTCCTCTCCCGTTACACTGGGGACAAGGATCTTCAACTATCTCACCGGTACCGTCGCACCGGTCGCACTCAGTTATCCTAACGACCTGCTGGAAGCCTCTTCTCTGAGCTCTTTTCACTTCTCCCGATCCGCCGCATTTAGGACAAGTTTTAGTTCCGCCAGTTCGGCTGCCCGTACCGCCGCACTCTTCGCACTGAGCTTGGCGATTGAGCTTTACCGTCTTTTCTGTTCCATCTCTGATATCTTCTAGATCGACTTCGAACCGGATCTGTAGATCTCTTCCTCTGTTTTTCTTTCTACCTCTGCTCCTTCGGCTACCACCGAAAAAACTGCTGAAAAGGTCTTCAAAACCTCCTCTACCCCCTCTTCTCCCACCGAAAAGATCGGAGAATATATCTTCAACGTCTTCACGATGAGAGAAGTCTGACATATCAAAATTGCCGCCGCTGAACTCCTGTTTTACACCCTGCTTACCGTATCTGTCGTATCGTTTGCGCTTCTCTTCGTCCGCCAAAACTTCGTAGGCTTCAGAGATCTTTTTGAACTTCTCTCTAGCCTCATCGGTATTCTCAGGATTCTTATCAGGATGGTACTTCTTCGCTTTTTTTCTATAAGCTTTCTTGATATCTTCTTGAGACGCGTCTTTATCTACGTCCAGGATGTCGTAATAATCTTCATCGGTCACATTCATATTCTCATCACATCTTAATTACGGCCGGGAACTCGCTACCAGAGAGGGCAATGAAATACTTTTTCATGACGAGTTAAAATAAGAAAGAAAAAAGGGTTTAGTCCTGTTCTTCATCCTCGTCGACCACTTCGTAATCCGCATCAACGTATTCTTCGTCGGAATCGCTCTCTTCACCAGAGGCGCGACTGGTTGCTGCTCCGGTCCCTGCGGCTCCTGCAGTTCCTTGTGGACCTGCAGCGCCTTGACCGGCGGCCTGCTGCTGAGCTTGATACATCTGTTCGCCTATCTGCTGCACCGTCTCTTCGAGTTCCTCTTTTCTCTTCTTGATCTCCTCGTAATCTTCGTCATCGATGGCGTCCTGCAGATCGTTTATCTTGTCCTGTACTTCGTTCTTTATCGACTCATCTATCTGGTCGCCCATCTCGTCCAATGTCCGCTCTGTGGAGTAGACAAGCTGCTGCGCCTCGTTCTTGGTGCGTATCCTCTCTTTCTTCTTCTTGTCTTCCTCCGCGTGTTTTTCAGCTTCTACCTTCATACGTTCTATTTCTTCTTCGGACAACTGGCTGGTCGCCTCTACAGTTATACTTTCCTCTTTTCCGGAACCCTGGTCTTCGGCGGAAACGTTCAGTATACCGTTCTCGTCCATCTGGAATGTGACTTCTATCTTAGGTACTCCTTTTGGTGCTGGAGGTATACCCATCAGCGAGAACCTGCCGAGGCTGTGATTGTCTTGGGCCATGGCTCTTTCTCCCTGAACTACGTGTATATCAACGTTTGTCTGGTTGTCGGCTGCAGTGGTGAACACCTTGCTTTCTTCAGTAGGTATCGTGGTGTTCCTATCGATGAGTGTCGTGGTAACACCGCCGAGCGTCTCCACACCGAGTGAAAGAGGTGTAACGTCTAACAAAACGATGTCATCTTCCACATCACCGGATATGACACCGGCTTGGATAGCCGCTCCCACAGCGACACATTCGTCAGGATTGATCTTCATATTGGGATCAGTATTGAAGAAATCCTTCACGAAGTCCTGTATCGCCGGTAATCTGGTGGATCCGCCGACCATTATCACCTCGTCTATCTCGTGGGGTTGTAGTCCGGTATCCTCCATCGCTATATTGACAGGTTCTTTGGTCTTTTCGACCAGATCTTGAGTCATATTCTGGAATTCCGCTCTATTGATCTCCAGTTCTAGATGTTTAGGTCCGTCATCATCTGCCATCAGGTAGGGAAGATTTATCTCGGTCTTCTGTCTGCTCGATAGCTCTTTCTTAGCCTTTTCAGAAGCTTCAAAAATGCGCTGCAAAGCCTCTCTGTTATCGCTGACATCTATTCCAGTTTCCTCCTTGAACTGCTCTATGCAGTGATCGACTATCCTCTCGGTCCAATCGTCGCCGCCTAAGTCAGTATTACCTGAAGTTGCCAGAACCTCATAGACTCCGTCACCGACTTCTAAGATGGATACGTCGAAGGTTCCACCGCCGAGATCGTAGACCAGTATGGTTTCTACGCTCTCTTTTTCTTCCATCTTGTAAGCCATAGCAGAAGCTGTAGGCTCGTTGAACACACGTTCCACTTCGAAACCCGCAATTTCCCCTGCGTTTTTAGTTGCCTCTCTCTGAGGTTCGTTGAAGTACGCCGGGACGGTTATGACAGCTCGATTTATATCTTCTCCTAGATATTCTTCAGCGTCTCTTTTCAACTTCTGGAGGATCATTGCCGATATCTGTTCTGGAGTGTATTCATCATCGTCTATCTTCACCTTGTGATCGGTTCCCATCTTCCTCTTGATGGACTCGATAGTCCTTTCCGGATTCTTTACCGCCTGTCTCTTGGCCATCTCTCCAACGAGCCGCTCGCCGTCTTCTTTGAACGCGACGACTGAAGGTGTCGTTCTATCACCCTCGGAGTTCGGTATGATCGTCGGTTCTCCGCCTTCCATTATAGCCATCGCTGAATTAGTCGTTCCCAGATCGATTCCCAATACTTTTTCAGACATATTATACACCTTTGGATTTTTATTAAATCATCATTTCGCAACTTTAACTTTCGAAGGTCGGATCACTTCATCGTTCAATTTGTAACCTTCCTGAAACACTTCGATGATATGATCCTTTTCAGCCTCGTCGGTCTCGACGGACTGAACACAATCGTGATACATCGGATCGAATTCTTCTCCCGCTGCATCTATCTTCTCTAAGCCGTGATCTTTAAGCGTTTTTAGTAACTTGTCAAATATCATCTCGACCCCGTCCTCATCTATTTCGTCCTCGCTCTTCAGAGCTCTCTCGAAGTCGTCCAGCACCTGCAACAAGTCAACCATAATGTCCTCATTCGCCAATTGTCTGATTCTCTGTTTCTCCTTTATCATACGTTTTTTGTAATTATCGAAATCGGCCATCACTTTCTTCAATGAACTTTTGAGATCTTCTACCTCTTCCTGGAGTTCCTCTCTCGTTGGTTCTTCGTGTTCTTCATGTTGTTTTTCCTGTTCCTCTTCAGCTTCATTTCCCTGTTCTTCCTGTGCTTCTTCGGTCTCAGTACTTTCCTCTCCAGGACCTTGATCTCCTTCAGGTTCTCGGCTTTCATCAGACATCTTTACTCACGTCACTTTATCTCTATGGATTCACCCATCTCTTCGGTTATCTTTTCTAACTCCACCTCGAGTACACCGTTGTTGTAGATCGCTTCTGCGGTCTGTGAGTCAACTCTTGAAGGTAGCTCTATCCTTTTCTTGTACCGCCTTTTACCTTCCACAGAGACTATCAATATGTCTTCCTTAACGTTGAGATCGATCTCCTCCTTTTGAACACCCGGTATGTCTACTGTAACTAGCACTTTGTCGCCGGTATCCTGCACATCAGTGAGGGGAGTCCACTCGGATTTATCTTCGCTCTCTTCGTCACCGTAGAAGTAGTCTTTAGCGTTGCCGAATTCGTCTATCTTCGGTTTTCCGTCAGGTCCCTGTCTTATAGAGAACCCATAAACGAAAGGATCCTTTGAAGCTTTTCTTCTTTGCTGAGACATCATCCTTTCGGCTAACTTTCTCATCCTTTCAAATTCTTCATCTATATTGGACATTCCGAACATGTCTGAAAATCCGAAAAAATCACCGAAAGGATCTCTTCTCCTGCGGCCTCTTTTATCTTCGTCTTCTTCGTCATCGTCACGGTTTTCATAGCTCATCTTATCACCATATGTTAGTATTTTCTTTCAATCTATCCAATATTTCTTTTATCTCATCCTCTCTAACATTGAAATGTTTCGCTATCCTTGCTGGATCTGTGATCCCAGTATCCAACACATAATACAGTATCTTTCTTTCTTCATAACTGTCGAAATTTTGATGTATGTATTTATAAGCTTCAGAAAGGGCTTTCTCTTTCAGCTTCAGTAAATATTTTCTTTCTTTCTCCAGTCTCCTTATCTTTTTTTCTATATTTTGTATGATGTTTCTATGGCCCTCTAGATAGCCGCCTTCAATTATGCCTTCCTTGACCTTTTCTTCTATCTTCCTATAATTCTCGATATCTTCATCTCTCAGATTTTCGATCTCAGCGTCGAACAGTTGAGGGCCTAAATCGATCCTCAGCGAAAATTCTCTGTTCAGTGAGTACTTTTTCGTCGGTGGACCGCCTCTCTCGCTCTTGCACTTCTTCGAGATAACTACCCCTTTATCTTCAAGTCTATCCAGATGTTTCGATATAGACTGCTGACTCGTATCAAGATACCTAGATATCGCAAGAGGATAATTTTCCTCTTTACTGAGCAGTTCTAGGATCCTCCTCCTGGTCTCGTTCTGGAGGAGTTGTATCATATCGTCGAATTCTTCTTTTTCCATTCCATTCACTTCTTTTTACTTTCTATTAAAGGGGAAAGGGTTTTGAGAAGTTTCACTGTTCACTGGATCTCTATCTTCTTGCTTTTCTTTTTCTCAGTTTCTTTTTTCGGCAGATCGATAGTCAGGACCCCATGATCTAGTTCTGCACTGATCTTTTCTTCCTCGATTCCTTCTGGAACCGGTAGTTGCCTGTAGAACGACCGATAGCCTCTTTCTCTTCTTATGTAGTCCTCGCCTTCTTCTTCGGTCTTTTCTGAAGTTTCTCCTTCTATCACTAAACTGTCATCTCTGAGCTCTATCTCGATGTCATCTTTGTTTATCCCTGGTATGTCCGCTTCGATCTGATATCGGTCTCCTAAATCCTGCATGTCTATCGCGGGCGCTCTTATCCCTCTTCTTCTTTCTCTGACAGGACTAGGTCCGCCGAAGAACTGGTCAAGTGTTCGGTTTAGATCCTCGAATATACTGTCCATCTCTGCGAACGGACTGAAACCTCTCCTATCTCTTCTTCTCGCCAACCTTCTATCTTCCTCTTCTTCTTCATCAGTCATTTTTACCACCCCAATTTAACAACCTTCTGTTGTAATGTTTTCATTTAGTAATTAATAGACGGTGATATTTAAAAGTTTTGCTGTACTTAGATTGAGCATTATAGAATAGAGGTGAATAAAAGAGTTATCATGTTTTTGAGAGAGGAGAAAAAATTAGAATTCGATATCCGCCTTACAATATCTCAGTACTATAAAAAATGTAGAAAGTGGTTTTTATTGATCATAGCGATCTCTGGCTTTTTTCTATACTGATATCTCTTTCTTTGACTTCAGACAATACAGTTTCACACGTCTCTCTATCGAGACATTCTGGCGGTATGACTCCGCTGCCGAATTCACCTTCCGCTAGGAGTTTAGCCACTATCGCTGTGGTGAAGCCAGTGGTCCTAGCCATCGAGGTGAAATCATCCTTCTCTTCATCGTACAAGTCATATTTGACCTCTTTTTCTTCTCCGTCTATCGTTCCTTTACCTTTGACCTGCATTATGCAGAAATCCTTGCTGTAGTATTTCATGTGCGGTGTTATTACATCGATAGTATTTTCGAGATTTTCTTCCTTGAAAAATCCTAGTTCTCTTAGGGTTTTTATCTTATCAAGATGGCCTTCCCACCTCATCGTCCATTCTTCTATATCGGGAACATCTAAGGTGGTCAAGAGCGTACGGAGACCATCGCTCAGGAATGCTTCAAGTTCTAAATCTTTTATCTCAGTATCTTTTATTTCTTTAAGGGGATCAACGGAGGTTATCTCTCCATCTTTCACTATCCTAGCTTCTCTTTTGTATTCATCTATCAAGTTTTCCGGCGACCATGTTATTCTGTAGTAAAGAGGGGGTTGTGGATCTAAAGGCAATCCAGCTATATGTATTAAGACCTCCTGAAAATCATCAAAAGTATCGTTCATGATACTCAAACATACATTGGGTAGACCCGGTCCAAAACCTGCGTCAGGAATTATAGTTACTCCAGCGTCTTTCGCTTTCTCATCAAGTTGTAAGGGATCCTCAGGCATGAAGGAGACACTCACGATATCCTTTCCAGCTTCGATCGCTGCCTCTAGAGTCTGATATCCAAATTTTCCTGGTAAGCACTCAACCACGAGATCGAATCCTTTCATCGCTTCCTTAACTTCCTCATAATCGCTCGCGTCAACTTTTATCGTATCTCCGTATCTCTCTACTTTCTTTAAATCCTCTTCATCTATATCTGCGATCGTCAGTTCAAAGTTCTTACTCAGATCGTGAGCAATAGCCTCTCCAATGTATCCAGCTCCTAAAACCAAAATATTCATTAATTTAGCCTCCACCTGGAATTGCCCCGCCAATACCACTCTTCCTTTTCACTTATCTCTTTCTCTATCATCTTTATTACTTCATCGTCTATTTCGTAAGTCACTTTCAAAGTAGACTTCTTTTCTTCATCTTTTTTATTTTCCGAAATATTTTCACCTTGATTTACATCCTAGGAGGTCGTAATAAAACTATTAATGTTTCGGTATTATCTGAATATTTAGCTACTCATCAGTTAAAATATCAAAACTGATCTGGAAATGCTATTTCACGAATATATAGAACATTATAGCATACCATATAGATTAAAAAAACTACAAAAATTATTTATAGCCTATCATATATATACCCTTGGTGAACAAAATATGGAGTATGGGATACTCTCCGTTGTCCCTCCCGTTGTGGCTATAGTTTTGGCGATCTGGACAAAAAAAGTGATACCTTCTCTTGCGATCGGTATATGGGTCGGAGCGATAATATTTTCTCAAAGTCTAGGTATAGCTACCGCGACTGATTGGATGATTGGAACACTAGCCGATACTTGGTATCTATATTTGGCAGGATTTATGATCCTGCTTGGACCCGGTGTCGCACTGCTTTACAGAGCTGGAGGCACATTAGCCATCTCGAATTGGGCTGCTGCAAAGTTGAAAAGTGAAAGACAGGTAGGCCTCCTGGCATGGATACTGGGAATGGCTTTTTTCGTTTCAGACTACGGTAACAGCGCTGTTGTCGGAACAACTATGAAAGACATAGCCGGCAAATATCGAATGTCCAAAGAAAAGCTAGCTTACATTCTAGACTCTACAGCAGCACCTGTAGCGACTTTCACGATCTCGGATTGGATGGCTTACCAGTTGGGGATGGTCGCTATCGGTCTAGAGGCGGCTGGAATAACCGATATCGCCGATCCGCGATTTCAGGCCTATCTCCAGAGCATACCGTTCAACCTCTACTGCCTACTAGCTGTTATCATGGTAGGTATAATAGTGATCTCTAGAAGAGACTATGGAGAAATGTTGACTGCAGAACATAGATCATGGACGACGGGCAAACTCATCAGAGACGACGGAGAACCGCTTCAGCAGATAGAACATTATATTAAAGATCCCAAAGAAACTAGACCAATGGTGATAACTTTCATACTGCCGCTGGTAACGCTCGTAGCGGTTACTTTGATAGGTGTCTTCCTGACAGGAAGCGCTCCGGGCAGAAACATAATAGATATCTTCGGAAACGCTGAATGGATGAAATCACTGTTCTGGGGTGCTATGGGAATGATCGGTATGGGCGCCCTTCTCAACAGAGGTTTCGGCATAATGGATTTCGACGAGATAATGGACACATTCAAGAACGGGCTGGGTGTGATGCTCAATGCAGTGACCATCATAATCTTAGCCTGGACCATCGGTACTACAACAAGTGAATTGGGCACTGCAGAATATGTTGTTTCATTAAGCGAAGGAATAATCGGACCCGTGTCTCTACCTATCGTGGTGATACTTGCAGCCGCCTTTATCGCTTTCAGTACGGGAACCTCCTGGGGAACCATGGCGATAATCACACCTATCGCGATACCACTTGCGTGGGAAATCACCGGTGACTTGACAGTAGTTTACGCCATGATAGGTATAGTGTTCAGTGGTTCGATATTCGGCGATCATTGTTCTCCGATATCTGATACTACGGTGTTAGCCTCGACCTTTACCGGTTCGGACCATGTCGACCATGTCAGAACCCAGATATACTATGCAGTGACAGTATTACTAGTTGCTATGCTGCTCCTATTCATCTGGGGATTAACGGGGATATCTATATTCATAATGATACCCATAGGAATAATCCTCTTGATAGCATTAGTTTACATACTGTCCAACTTCGATGCCGGAAGAAAAGGCATTCCGCCGAGACCATCAGATGACAGGAGAGAAGAAATCCTTGCTGAAATACGCGAAAAAGAGCGTATGGAAGAAGAGATGGGAGAAGAGGAAGAGTTCGGCGAACTAGAAACTGAGGAAGAAGACGAAGAGCTTTTCGAAGAATCAGAAGGTGAAGAAATCGAAGAAGAGCCTTTTGAAGAAGAATGAACATATGAACTAAAGATACAAAAAAAACCCTTTTCCTTTTATTATATTGTTTTACTTTTCGCTATTTTGGTGAAGATCATGATCTGTAAAAAGAATGGGCTCAGCCGGACGAATCTATTTCGTCAGAAATCGGTGAGTAAGAGGAATCGCCGATTTTTAAGATCGGCGAGAACAGGAATTTATAATTCCTGTAGATCTTCTGATTCCTCGTGTTTCGAATCCGGTGAGTTCACGAGTAAAACGAGTGGGCTCAGCCAACTTTGAACTAAAAGTTCGTAATCTTTTTAAAG
>JBKHFH010000040.1:0-18245 GCA_046540335.1 Thermoplasmata archaeon
TACAATGTGGTTATAAACCTTGCCCCCGGAAAAATCAGTAATATCATACACAATACTACAAACCGAATCAAAGAAAATTTAAAGAGGGAGGGAAGGGGGGAGGTTATCGTGAGAGGGGAGGGATGTAAGCCCTCTTCTCCCTATCAGAAAAAAATAGGGAGGGAGGGTGACTATCGTGATATATCAATCCGCTCAACTTTTGTACATCTGCACTATTATACAAAGATATATTAATAGATTTCGGTAGTTATTCAACTTTAATCAAACGTACTTTCTCCCTTCACTTCCTGTCATAGTAGTGGATTTAATTAATAAAACCTTCGGTCTGTTTATCAAATCCAAGTTCGATGAGGCGGAATCCCATAAATTAAATATCGACGTTCGATTATTTGAAAATATATGTTCACTAAAGAAGATGGAGAGAACGCGGTCAGAACAGCTAGAGAGGCCATAGAGTGCGCGGTGAAGAACGAAAAGATACAGGTGAAAGATCTGCCTGAAAAATTCGATGATAAGATGGGGGCCTTCGTGACTATAAACAAGTATCCCTCCGAAGAGCTCAGGGGATGCATAGGTTATCCAGAACCCACTTTTCCCCTGAAAGATGCGATAATCAAAGGAGCCCAGAGCGCTACTAGAGATCCTAGATTCTCACCTTTAAGAGAGGAAGAGCTGGATTCTATCGTGGTGGAAGTCAGCCTTTTGACCCCTCCTGAAAAACTCGAATACGGCGAGCCGTCCGAATTACCAAAAAAAGTGATATGCGGAAAGCACGGACTCATAGCTTCAAAGGGAGCAAGAAGAGGACTTTTGCTCCCGCAGGTACCAGTAGATCAGGGATGGGACGAAGAACAGTTTTTAAGTCATACTTGTAGAAAAGCCGGGCTCAGGCCGAGCGAATGGAAGGACGGTGATTGTGAGATCGAAATGTTTGAAGGTGTTATATTCAAAGAAGAAGAACCTCATGGAGAGATAGTGAGAAGGGATATCGATGATAATTAAGGGTACAGCGTACATCGATGGGGGATACAAAAATTGTTATATCGGGATGAAAGATGGTAAGATCGAGTTCGTAAAAAAGAGCTTGAAAACGACTGAAGACGTCAAAAAGCTCGACGGTGTTATATTACCTGCCGGGATCGATATGCATGTCCATTTTAGAGATCCCGGTATGACGGAGAAGGAGGACTTTTATACGGGTTCGGTAAGCGCGGCCTGCGGAGGGGTAACCACCGTTATGGACATGCCAAATACAGATCCTCCAACTGACACTCACTCCAGGTTGAAGGAAAAGATAAAGATCAGCGAGAGTAAATCCGTGATCGATTTCGGCCTTTATGGTCTCTTGAGTGATGATGTCGAAAAGATGACAGTACTGACCGATTTCTTCAAAGTCTACATGGCTGCATCTACTGGAGAACTCGAATTGGACTGGGAAAAGTTAGATGAACTGCTGAAAAAAGCTTACTCTCACGGAGCAAAGGTCGCCTTTCACTGCGAGGACGAAAATTTTTTCGGCGAAAAAGGAGAAGATCTAGACGGGCATGACGAAGCCAGGCCCATAAAAAGTGAAATGAGCGCTGTGGAAAAGCTTGAAGATATGCCTGGGGGGGACAAATACGCCTGTCACCTTACATCAGAAAAGAGCGTGAAGAAAGCCAAAGAAGGTGAGTTCTACACCGAAGTCACCCCGCATCATCTTCTGCTTAGTAGAGAAGCTTTTCTGGGACCTTTCGGCAAAGTCAATCCACCGCTGAGGAGTGAAATGAAAAATTACAAGCTTTGGGAAATTTTTGAGAAAGGTGAAATAGACTTTTTAGCAAGCGACCACGCTCCGCACCTTGAAGAAGAGAAAAAAGACTTTGAGACCGCTCCCTCCGGTATCCCGGGAGTCGAAACCCTGTATCCGTTGATGTTGGACTCGGTGAACAGGGGTAAGATAGACATCAAGACCATTATCGAGACTTTGGCTCTAAATCCAGCTAAAAGACTCGGCCTGAAGAGGGGCAAAATAAAAGAGGGATATGACGCGGAACTCATAAATATCGATTTCAGGGATTCTAACGCTATCAATTCCGAAAGACTTCACTATAAGTGCGGTTGGTCACCTTTCGAAGGTTTTCAAGCTATCTTCCCAAAATATGTGATATCTAAAGGTGAACTCATAGTGGATGATAAAGAATTCATCGGGGAAAAGGGTGAGGGGAATTATATAGGAAAAAAGGGATGACGTGTTAACTGTGAAGAGCGTGATATATTGGAAAAGGAAACGTATGTAGAAGAGCTTATCGAGGGCAAGGAGGTAAACGACAGATTCGCGATAAAAGAGAAAACACCACCTAGAGAGTACTCCAGCGGTTGGTACTTCAGGCTTATAGTAGGAGATAAAACCGGTAAAATACCGCTGGTATATTGGGGAGGCCACGAAGAACGGTTCGTGAGAAAATTGTATGAAAGTCTCAGCAATGGAGAAGTCATCGAAATCAGAGGGGCTGTAAGTTCTTACAAGGGAGAACTGCAGATTTCAATAAACGAAGAAGACCTCCACGGGATAGACAAGGTGGGATGTGAAGATTACGATCCCCAAGAATATGTCCCCACCACCGAGAGAGATATAGAGGGTATGTTCACAGAACTGTTGAGGCTAGCGAGAACGATAGACGATGATCACCTCTTCGGGCTGGTTTCTTCCTTCTTGAGAGATGAAAGTTTTGTTGAAAAATTCAAGAAGGCGCCTTACAGCAAAAGATACAGTTACAGCTACATCGGCGGACTCCTAGAACTAACGCTTGTAGAAAGTCAGATCGCCGAAAACGTTGCAGGGATATACGATGAGCTGGATAGAGATCTACTCTTATCTTCAGCGATACTCCACGATTTGGGCAAGGTTAAAGAATATGAAACCAAAACTTCGATAGAGATGACTACCGAGGCCCAACTAATGGGCCATACAGTCATATGTGAGAGGATGGTCCGAGATAGAGTCAAGGAAATGGAGGATTTTCCCGAAGATCTCGCTCTGAAACTGTCTCATATCATCTTATCTCATCACGGGGATTACGAATGGGGCAGTCCGAGGAGCCCCAGGATCGAGGAAGCAGTGGCTCTCCACCATATCGATCTCCTGGTCGTAAGGATGAGCGGTTTTATACAGGCGAAGGAAGAACTCAAATCAGAGGACGAAGAGATGATCTACGTTTCCAAGGAGGGCGTTCAGAGACCGATATTCAATAGATAGTCTCTCTATTCGTCACCGCATTTTATATCGAAACCGCAGGCTTCCAATATCTCGAGCTGTTCGTCTAGATCCGGATACCATTGACCCCATTTCCGGGATATGTGTTCAGTCCAACTGTAATCGCCATATGAGAATTCATCTTCTTCCTCCCCTGTTAAAGATATCTTAGCGTCCAGTTTCCTGTAATAATCCTCTTCAAGATAACCTTCGTCCATCGCATCGACAGCTTCCTCTATTTGCTGCTCAGAAAGTTCTGGATATTCCTCTTCGAAAAGAACAAAATCCAAAGGATATCTAGGTCTCGTAGGCGGATCCTCAGCGGGATACCCTACGACTAACTTTACAACCGGTAGAACTTTGTCAGGAAGACCGTATTTTTCTTTCAGATTTTCAGCTGTTCTTATAGGAGAACCGAGATAACAGGTACCCAGTCCCATACTCTCGGAAGCTACAACCATATTTTGAGCCATATAGGCCGCGTCTTGGATGCCGAATAAAAGGAGCGTCATATCATTGGTAGTTATCTCCCAGTCTCTCTTTTCCATAACGACCTCCAGCTTGTTTATATCCACGCATATCGTGAACATCACCGGTGCCCCAAAGGGTATATCGTCACCTTTCTCCATGATCACGCTGTACATCTGAGATACGAACGGGGCCTGTCTTCCCGCTTTCACTATCTTCTCTATCTTTTCATCTTCCAGCTCTTTATCCTCATATTCCCGGATAGATCTATGACCCGTAAGGGTATTGAATACCTCTTCAGACATATACCTCACCGTAAAACCATCTTTAGTAACTTATATCAAATTGTCGTTTTCCGATGATCAAAGGGGTTTATCTTTGAAAAACTATATAGAACATGCATTAAATAACCGCTTTAAGGTGCCTCGAATGGTAGAAAAGGTATGTCCGCGGTGCAATGCAAGTATACCCAAAGGGGCAGAAAAATGTCCAGAATGTAAGAAGAACCTAGAGAGAAGAGAGTTAGATGTAGATGAACGTCGTAAGGTCGAAGAAACCTTGGATATGGTGGACGGAGAAACCTATGAGATCAAGTCTGAAGAATCGGACGCTCTGATAGAGAATATCAAAAAGATCGGGGCCTCAAACTATTCAAGCAGGGATGAGGATGTGACTAGCGAGGAAAAAGAGATCATAGTTTACGAATGTCCTGTCTGCGGGGCAAATGTCAGTGAAGATGATGAGAAATGTCATAATTGCGGAGCGATATTTGAAGAGTGAAAATTTTTAATATTTAATCAACGTACATACCCACTGTATGTTTCAAGCTAGAGTATTGAGTGAACTGACTCGTGAAGAGATTAAAGATCTATTAGATGAGATGGGAGTCGCTGGTAAAGGAATCGACATAATGGCTCCCAAATCGGAGACCGTTCTGATAACTGCAAAAAATCTAGACCCAAGGGGCGCTAATATCCTGAAACAGGAATTTCTCTCATCTGGGGGCGAGGTAGCGGTTCCATGGGAAGCTTTGGACCTTTCTGAGGAAGACAGTGGAGTCTTGATGATGGGGACACCCGCCCAATATGAAAGGGTCAAAGGGAAACTCAAAGAGCAGCCTTTTGATCTCCCTGTGTTGGCGGAAGAGATCGATAGAGCTATAGAAAACTACAGAGAAGGTGGTTCTTTACCATGGCGGCACGAGGGATGCGATATCATGGGGGTTTTGAACGTCACCCCCGATTCATTCTACGACGGGGGTGAGTATGAGAGGATTGAAGAAGCAGTCGAAAGGGGCATCTCGATGAGCCAAAAAGGCGCTGATATAATAGATGTAGGTGGCGAAAGTACTAGACCTGGGAGTGAAAGGGTATCTGCCGAGGAAGAGATAGATAGAGTGATACCGGTTATAGAAAAGCTGGACGATGAAATAGATACTATGATCTCAGTAGATACCTACAAACCCGAAGTGGCCGATGAAGCTGTGAGAGCAGGTGCGGATATCGTGAATGACGTCTTCGGACTGAGGATGAATGGGATGCCGGAAAAGATCGCACAGCTAGCCGTGCCTGTGATCCTGATGCATATGCAGGGTAAACCTAAAACTATGCAGGGAGAGATATATTATGAAGACGTGATCGATGACATCTATTCCTTCTTTTGTCAAAGGGTCCAAGTCGCTAAAGACCACGGTATCGATGAAGATAAGATAATCTTAGATCCTGGTATAGGTTTTGGTAAGGAGTTATCTCATAACCTTGAGATCATCAGAAGAATCGACGAGTTCCGGTCCTTGGGGCATCCCATATTATTGGGGGCATCAAGAAAGAGCTTTCTGGGCGGGATACTTGGAAAGAAGGCAGAGGATAGACTTTACGGATCTCTAGCAGTGGCGGCTCTCGCCGTAGAAAAGGGCGTATCGATATTACGGGTTCACGACGTCATGGAAACTAAGGATATCGTTCGAACCGTCCAAGCTGTAGAAAAATCATAAATCAGAGTTAAAAGAAAAAACTAATAACCCCTTCTACAACTCCAATATATGGTTATCATATGGAAGGATATCAGGACCGCTTTAGAGCAGCGATGAAAGGATGTGTAGAGCGCAAATATCTTTTTTTACAGATAAGGTGAAAGTATGTTGACTCTTGTTCTCGTAGACTGTGAGATCGATATCGAGCCTGAAAACGGCGCTAACAACCGATTAGATATGGTCCATATCCCTCTACTTCTAGCACAGGATTCAGGCCTTGCTGAAGAGAAGGAACTCAGGACCATAGTGCATACTAGAGACGGGAAAATATTCCAGTTCGAATCCGATGCATACGTACCTGATTCTATAAAAAGATTCAAAAAACTGTTGAAGGAAGCTTCGAAGGGGGGAAAAACGCCACAAGGGATCAGGTTACTCGACAAAGGACTTATGGAAACGTTAGATGATCAGTTCGGCAAAAAGATCGTGATGACCCCAGAGGGCAAACAAAGCGATCCCACGGAGGTTTTCTCCCGTACTGAAGATTACGTGGTAGTGATAGGGGGGTTCAGCAAGGGAGATTTCGATTCCCCAGTCTATGAATGGGCGGAAGAAAAATTCTCTATCTCGGACAGATTGATGAAACCGTGGTCGGTCGCTGCAGAAGTTCTAGTCGGCTACAGATATTGTTCCCTTGAATAACTTGGCTATATTTTCGTCGTAAGGGACACCCATAGTGTTGGAGACCGGCTCGCACTTACTCCGGGTCAAGAAGGCAATAGGTGAATAATCGGTCTCAGAAAAGGATTCCCAATTGGCCATACCCTTAGCTACTATAAGGTCGGCTCTTTCCATCTTACTTTTAACTTTTTGTGGTAAGAGGTCAAAATTTACGCCGACTGCGTATCCACCCGTGGTTTCTAACTGATCTGCGATCTCGTCGATATCGTATCGCTGTGCATCTTCAAGAGTGGCGTCGGTCAGTATCGGTTCGCCTTTGACCACCACCGTGAGGTGGACGTCGTATTCTTTTAATTTCTCCATCAACACTCTGTCGAAGACTATCTCACCGGCGTTATCGGTAAAATAGACCACTTCTTCTCCATCCCTAAGGATATCTTCTATCTCATCAGTATCATCATATGCGAGACCCTGGCCGATTATGTTTTTGAATTCCTCGACGAGGTAATCAGGCGAACTTATATCATCTCTGTATCCAAAATCTAAAACGTTGCCGGCTATAGACACCAAAATCGCTTTTTTGAGGCTTTTTTTAGCTATATCTTTGGCTTCGGGAAGTAGTTTTTCGGCGGCCCGGTTACTTTTATCCTTGATCTCTGAATAAGGATCATCAGTGTTCAGAATTTCATAGACTTTACCGTGCACTTCTGTAGCGACTTCCGCCGAAACTGCGTCTTCGTCGAATCGTTCGTTCAAAATCGAAGTGGCGGTATCTATTATCTCTCTTTTCTTCTCCTCGTCCACGAGTTCAGCTTCGTAAATACATCTCTTGAGTAGACAAGGTACGCATTCAGGGTGTATCTTCAATTATAATTCCCCGCTGGCCAATTTCTCATTTATCTCTTCAGAGTTAAGATGACCCTCAACGGTGATATCTACACTCTCTTCGTCGAGTCCGTCCATACCTGCGAGACTTTTCTTTATATTGACAGCGAGCTGAACACCCATCGGGCAAAAAGGACTGGTAGGAGTGAACGTCAGGCTCACTCTATCTTCTTCAGCTTCTAGATCTGATATCAAACCCATCGAATACACATCGGTGCCGGTCTCCGGATCCATTACCTGTTTCAACCTATCTATAACTTCATCTTTTTCTGGCATATTATAACCCCGTGATTTCTCGTTGTGTATTCATCAAGAATAAAAGGTGTATATAAATAACGGGGGTCGAGGGTCATTCTAGAGAGCAAAGTTTTTATAAATTTTAAGTTGAATCTATTGACATGACAGACTCGACCGACGTACAGAGCAGGATCGCAGATAAAAGATTTAAACTGACTAGAGTAGGGGTCACGGGAGTCAAAAAGCCGATCGTGGTCAAGAGACCGTGGGGAGAAAGAACCTTGAATGCTACTCTGGACGTGTACGTTGATCTTCCTTCAGATCAAAAGGGATCCCATATGTCAAGAAACGTGGAAGTAACCGGAGAACTCGTAGATAAGACGGTTAGAGAGCCTGTTGTGGGGCTAGAAAATCTAGCTGCGACCATGTGTGAACGTTTACTAGAAAAGCATGAGTATGCGTCTTATTCGGAAGTCGATATCAATTCCGATTATTTCTTAGAGAGGACTTCTCCAAAAGGAAAAGACAGTTTAGAGAACTACCAGATAATGGCTAAAGGAGAAGGGTATAGAGACGGCGAGATACATAAATACATAGGAGTCGAAGTGATCGGCTGGACAACCTGTCCCTGTGCTATGGAGGGTGTAAGAGAAAAGTTCAAGAAAACATATCCTGACATTTCTAACGAATTAGATGAGATACCAGTGATCACTCACAATCAACGCAACAACACCACTTTGATGGTTGAAGTACCAAATGGGAAGGAAGTAGAAGTGAACGATCTCATCCAGATCGTGGAGGATTCGCTCTCATCGCCTACGCATGAGATCCTGAAAAGGGAGGATGAAGCAGAAGTGGTCATGCAAGCGCACGAAAACCCTCAATTCGTAGAAGACGTGGTCAGGGATATCTTGCACAAGATATTAGAAAAATACAACGATTTTCCCGATTCCACACATGTAGAGGTGAAAAGTGAGAGTGAAGAATCCATCCATAAACACAACGCGATGGCAGAGAGAGTAACGACTTTTGGTAAGTTGAGAGAGTGAGCTATTTTTCCGCTCTCAACTCGTATATAGCCCCGGACTCGATCTTCCTGTCTTCCGTCGAATCCATTATCTTTTCTAATTCACACATCAATGACTCCTTCAATCGGTCCGATTCTAACTTATCGATATTATCTTTGATAACGATCTCATGCTCTCTTAATAGATCTATGGGCCACGGTACCGGTTCTAACAGTGTTGAGGTCCCCATATTTTGGAATCCTATCGAGTTCAATTCCTCTTCTAAAACTTCGGGAGTGTATTCTTCAAGATGCCCCTCTCCGATAAGTTCAGAAATCGCATTTTCCAATCTCCAAAGTTCGATGTGTGAGCGGTCCAAAGGTGCGGGCGACTTTGCCTCTTCAAAAGGATAGTAATCTATTATGACCAGAGTTCCATTCTCTTTTAGGACCTTTTCGAATTCTCTGAGAACGGAAGTTATGATGATATCTTTATTTTCTGAAAGAGCGCTTATCACGAAATTGCAGACCACATAATCGAAGGTTTCCGATTTTAATGAAGTCAGATCTGAAAGATCAGCCCTTAAAAACTGAGCGGTCTCAGTCTGTTCTTTACACTGCTTCAGGTATTCTGTGTTTATGTCAACAGAGATGATCTCAGCACCTCTGTCTTCGAGATGTTTCGTCATCCCGCATGCGCCCGTTCCAGCGTCTAGGACCTTTTTACCTTCAAGATCCAGGCCCTTTAGTTTTTCCATCGAAAATAACAGAAATGAAAAAGTTATTTTAATTGTTCGGTTATTTCCCGCAAAATCGCTTCTTAAACCATAATCCTTATATCATCAACCTCTTATTTACAAGCAAATCAAAAATTCAAGGGGATTCATATGTTAAACGCTGAAATCAAGTCAGATGTGTTAAAAGAATTGGTAGAGATAGTGGGAACCATCGTCGACGAGGTAAAGATAAACCTCGACGAGGATGGACTTTCCCTGAAAGCTGTCGATCCCGCTCACGTTGCTATGGTGGACCTGAAGTTGGATAGCGGCGGTTTTGAAAGTTACGAGGCGGAAGAAACAGAGATAGGCCTGAACTTGAACAAGATAGAACAGTTCTTGAAGTTAGCCGGGTCCGGTGATATAATAAAAATAGTCCATGACGAAGAAGAAAACAGACTTACGATGAACGTGAGGAACATAACCCAGAAGATGCCTCTCCTGGACACTGCAGGGATGACCGATCCCAACGTTCCAAGTTTAGACCTCCCTATAAATATGAAGATAAAAGGTGAACATCTACTGAGCGGGGTAAAAGCTTCTGAGAACATTTCAGATCACATATCTATAACCGCTGGTCCAGACGGATTCGAGATATTCTCGGAGGAAGACGAGAATGAAGTTGAGATGTCTCTCGGTAAAGACGATCTGGAAGAACTCAATGCGAATGAAGAAGTGCGCTCTCTTTTCGCACTCGATTATTTTTCCGATATGGTCAAATGTGTTTCAAAAGACACACTGTTGGATATAGACCTGGGAGCAGATTATCCTATAAAGATACAGTTCGACTTCGCCGATGGAAACGGCAACGTAAGGTATCTTTTAGCACCGAGGATCGAGAGCAGTTGAATGCTCCTAAAAATCCATTTTTGCATTTTTCTATTTTAGTAGGAAAGATTTCTGCAAGAAGGAAAAAATAAAAATACTTGAATATCGTTTTAATGAATATGGTGACTTACGGGATAATATTGATAGTTATCGGTATCTTGTTGGCGATCTTTGAGGCTGCAGACCCAGGATTCTTTATAGCGATACCTGCAGGTGTATTGATAACATTGGGTTTCATACTCATCTTCTTCCCGGGAGCATTTTTCACTTTTTGGACACCATTAATTGTAGCAGCAGTCGTCATCCCTCTGATGTTCGTTTCGCTCAAATTCTACCAGTCTATCTCACCTCCTTCTAAACCTACGACCACGATGACTACATCTCTAGAAGGACAGACCGGTCGCGTTGTCAAGGAAATAGAGCCAAATACTATTTCCGGTAAAATAGAAGTGCGAGGGAGCAAAGTGTGGAGTGCTACCGCGGACGAAAAGATAGAGGAGGGGGAGAAGGTGAAGATAGTAGAGGCCGAAGGTGTAAAACTAGTAGTAGAAAGATTTGAGGAATAAGAGGATGTGAAAATATATGTTGTTGGAAGAAATGGGACTTCAGATTGTTGGTGGAGCGACTACATGGATATTGTTCCTGGTGATCATCATAATACTCTTCGCGGTGGTCGCCGGAAGAAGCGCTTTCTGGATTATACAGCCCTACGAGGAGGGGATATGGATAGTTCTCGGAAACTTCAGGAGAACTCTAGAACCCGGTGTGAATCTGGTTCCACCGTTCATCTCTAACGTGATCAAAATAGATCTTCGTACTCAGGTTCTGGATGTCCCCAGACAAGAAGTGATAACAAAAGACAATTCCCCAACGAACGTCGACGCTATAATCTATATCAAAGTCGTTGACGTCGAAAAGGCGTTCTTCGAGGTCACGGACCACAAAGCCGCTACGATAAACTTGGCGCAGACGACTCTCAGGTCGGTAATAGGAGACATGGAGCTCGACGAGATATTATACAATAGGGAAAGGATAAACACTCATCTTAGAGAGGTGCTGGATGAAGCTACCGACGATTGGGGAGTTAGAGTCGAATCAGTAGAGATCAGAGAGGTCGATCCCGTGCCACAGGTGAAAGACGCGATGGAAGAACAAACCGCAGCGGAGAGAGAAAGAAGAGCCGCTATTTTAAGAGCGGACGGCCAGAAAAGATCCGCTATTCTAGAGGCCGAAGGTAACAGAAGATCACAGATATTGAACGCTGAAGGTAAGAGACAGAGCAGGATACTAAATGCTGAAGGTACTAGGATGAAAAAGATACTGGAGGCACAGGGTGAAGGACAGAGATTGCGCATATTATCGCTCGGCGCCAATACACTCGACGAGAAAGCACTGACTTATCTATCGCTGGACACACTTAAGAACATGTCTGAAGGTGAAGCAACGAAGATACTGTTCCCATTCGAAGTCACAAAATTGATGGAAGGTGCTTCTAACTATTTAGGTGCGTCTAGAGAAGTGCCAAGTAGAGAGCCTGTGGATATAAGTTCCCTAGAAGACATAGTGGGTAAAGCCGATGATATCTTAGGTGAAATTCCAGGCCGGTCAGAGATGAAAGAAAAGATAGACCAGATCGAAAAGAAAGTCAAGGAGGAAGGAGAAAAAGACAGAGAAGAAATCAGGGAGGAAGCGGAAAAAGATGCTAAAGAAGTGCTCAAAGAAGTCAAAGGCGAGATAGACGAAGATACTGTAGAAGAGACCAATGTAGGTACCTGGAGATCTGAAGACGAAGAAGAAAACGAGGAATAAAAACGTTCCAAAACCTCTTTTTATCTTATTTTTGTCTACACCACTCGTTTTAAGTGGATATGATGACTAACGAGAGTGGATTTCGCTCCTTGATAGACCTTATTTTATTTTGAAATCATCCTCGTACTTCTCCAAAAACACCGCTCTGTATTCCCCGGGTTCAACTTTCTCGCCTTCAATATCCGTTTGATCCCAGAAGACCGTCTGGGTTTTCGGTACAGCCGGCATAGCTATATCTCGATGACCTTCATAGACCTTTTCGCCGCTATCTTTATGGTATATCTTTAGATATTGGGACAGCGGCGACCATTTAGCGGAGCCATCGTTCCTCAATTCTATCCTCACCCTCTCTCCTTTCTCGTAAACCTCTTTTTCCACATCTATGAATTCATCATTCATTTTTCTCTCCTCTGAAAGATTCCCATAGACTACGATACTGAGCCAAATAATCAGCAAGATAAGGACATAGATACGAGACATTCGAAAAGCTGTCCTTCTCTTCATCACTCCTCACTATATATGTAATAGGGCATGACGGATTAAGAACCTTTCCTCCCGATCGGAAAGAACCAGGTCGATCAATCTTCTAATTCATGCTCGACTCTTTCACCGGTCTCCATGTAAACGACTCTTTCCGCTATGTTACAGGCGTGGTCGGCTATCCTCTCCAGATATCTTATCACCAGAACGTACTGAGTACCTTTAGTGATGTTGTTGCTGTCCTCCATCATGTACGTCAAGACCTCCCTGAAAGTCTCGTCGTAATACGCATCAACTTTCTCTTCCCTTTCGTATATCTCGTCGATCAACTCTTCGTCCTCTTCCATGAAAGCCTTGACGGAGAGGTCAACCATTTCGATAGTCAACTCGGCCATATTGGGGATAGAGATCAATTTTTTCATGTGAGGCTCTCCTATGAGCCTTCTAGTCACTTTAGTGATATCTTTCGAGTATCTACCTATACGGTCGAGATCGGTGATGATCTTCAGACAGGTTCCGATCATCCTGAGGTCGCTAGCGACCGGAGCCTGAAGAGCGATCAAATTCAATCCTTTTTCCTCGATATCTCTATCGTAGCGATATATCTCTTTATCCAATCTCTCCACTTTCTTTATCTTCTCTTCATCTAATTCTACAAGACTGTCGATCGCCAATGATATAGCCTCAGTGGATATAGTGCCCATCTCTTCGACTTCTCTCTTCAACTCGTTCAATTTTTCAGTATAGGATTTCCTTGCCTCTTCTTTGACCATATATATCAACCCATCCTTCCAGTTATGTATTTTTCAGTAAGCTCTTTTTCCGGCCTCTCAAATATCTGCTCCGTTTCTCCGAACTCTATGAGTTCACCCAGGTACATGTATGCGGTATAATCACTTATTCGAGCTGCCTGCTGCATGTTGTGAGTAACGATGACGACGGTATAATCTTTTTTCAGCTCATCTATCAGGTCCTCTATTTTAGCCGTAGCGATCGGATCCAGTGCCGAGGCGGGCTCGTCCATGAGAAGAACTTCCGGTTTTGTAGCCAAAGCTCGCGCTATGCAGAGACGCTGCTGCTGTCCTCCCGATAGAGACATTGCGTTCTCATCTAACCTATCTTTTACTTCATCCCATAATGCCGCGTCTTTCAGACATCTTTCTACCGTTTCATCTTTGTCAACATCCATCTCGTTGACATCGCACCCGTAAAATATGTTATCTTCGATGGAAAAGGGGAACGGATTCGGTTCCTGGAAAACCATCCCCACTTTTTTACGGATATCCACACAGTCGGCCCCGTCGTCATAGATATTTTTACCGTCCAGCCAGACTTTTCCTTCGATCCTAGCGGATTTTATCGTATCGTTCATCCTGTTCAGGCATCTCAACAGAGAGGATTTGCCGCAGCCTGAAGGGCCTATTATCGCCGTGACCTTGTTCTCTTTGATCTCTAGGTCGATGTCTTTCAAGGCGTGGTCGTCGCCGTACCACATATTAAGATTTTCGACCTGCATCCTTATGTTTTTGGGCATCTCCTTGGTTTCATAAGATTTATTTTCCTTCAATTTTGAAACTACTTTACTCAACATATTCAATTCCTCCTTCTGAACTTCTCTCTCACGATTATAGCGCTCAAATTGATCCCGAGAACAATTATCAACAATAATAAAGCGGTAGCCCATGCCTGAGATTCAACATCTCTGTATCCAAAGAATCGGTACAAAGTCAAAAGATGATAAGGCAGAGCTTGGATCGGTTCTAACAATCCACTGGGAGTTCCCGCACCGGAAAAATAAACGGCGGTCATCATTATAGGGGCGGTCTCTCCTGCAGCTCTGCCTAGGCCTAGAACGGTTCCGGTAAGTATTCCAGGGAGCGAAGAAGGCACGACGATCTCTTTGATGGTCTGCCATTTTGTCGCACCGAGAGCTAGACTAGCGTTCCGCATCTCGTCTGGAACTGATCTAAGGGCCTCTTCCGTCGAACGAGTGACTATCGGCAGCGTAAGTACCGCTAAGGTTAGAGCTCCAGCTAAAACCGATTTCTGACCGCCGAATAATATTATCACGAAAAAGGTGTATCCAAAAAGGCCGTGGACTATGGAGGGCGTTCCTTGTAAAATGTTAACCGCGGTTCGGACCACCCTCAATAGAAGACCTTCGTTAGCGTATTCTACAAGATAAACCGCGGTCCCAACACCGAGAGGAAGAACTATCACAGCGGTCAGAGCTATCAGTGCCAAAGTTCCCAGAATAGCGGGATAGACTCCTCCCTCTTCACCCATACTGATTATATCCTGTGTAAGAAATTCCCAAGTGATCCCACCGGCGCCTCTCACTGCGATAGTTATCACTATCAAAAACAATGCTAAGACGGTGAGTAACATCGTAACGTGCAGGATATAATAAGCTCCCACCTGCACTCCTTCTTTAGTGTAATCGTAAAAGGGCCTAAAGCTGAAATAACTGCTCATCAGTCCCGTTATCACTAGGATCAAAGAATAGAAGAAATGATTTGGTATAGCCGCGCTTACTTCCCATCGTCTGAGGTCTAACATTTCTGGGATAAACATCGATAGGATGATAAATAACGATAATATAGACCCGAATAACACGATCCAGGACGCTCGCTTGATTCTAGATTCAAAATAATGATAGGCTCCAAGAACATAATAGGAAATGGAAACAACTAGCAAACCTACGGCTAACATCCAAAACTGCATATGGAAGCGGGTCGCTATGGACCAGAAACCGAAAACACTTACGGCTGCAGAGAGCATAAAGATGAATGAAGATATCGCCTTTCTCGATCCGATCTTGTTCCAGATCATCTTTTCCCCTCAAATTTTTCAGTAGTTCGTTTCTGGAGTATATCCGATATGATGCTCATTATCGCGACGATAGTGAACAGCATGACCCCGGCGGTGAAAAGCACGCTCATCAATAATCCGTGAGCTTCGCCGATTTGTACGGCTATGAGTGCGGTCAAAGTGTTCCCGCCTTCAAAGATGTCAAAGAAAGGTACAGGTATCCGCATCACAGAGCCGACGATCAACATAACTGCCATGGTCTCTCCTATAGCTCTACCCATACCCATAATCACCGAGCTGCTTATCCCGGATATCGCGGAAGGTATGGTCACTTTTCTTATCGTCTGCCATTTTGTCGCGCCGAGAGCTAAACTAGCATCTTTTACATCATCGGGTACAGCTTTGAGAGCATCATCAGACATGCTGACTATTATGGGCAGAGCCATGATACCCAAAATTATCATGGCCGCGATAAAAGAATGAGGGCTGTTCATGCCGAATGTCCTGTACAGAAAACTTCCCAACAGTACAGCTCCGACAAAACCATAAACTATACTAGGAATCCCCGCTAGCAACTCTATCGAGGGTTTTAGGACCGCTCTTAAACGATCTGGTGCCACTTCGGAAAGATATATAGACGCTCCGAGACCTAAAGGCACAGCTACCACCAAAGCTCCTACCGCGACCAAAACTGAACCGAACAGACCCGCTAGTAAACCATACTTTTCTTGTCTAGTACCCCACTCCGCGGATAGAAGTTCAGTACCTAGAGTCTCTATCGCCGGGTAGGCTTCGTTGAAAAGAAATATGAATATCAAAAATATTATAGAAATAGAAAATATTGCGATCCCGAGAAATGTGTATCTCGCCATCTTGTCCTTAACATCTCTCGAGATCATCTTTTATCACACACTCAATTGACCGGGATGAATCCTTCCTCTTCCACGATATCTTGACCTTCTGAGCTGAGCACGAAATCGATGTATTCTTTAACAGCGTCTTCAGGACTACCAACAATGTAAAAGTGTAGATCTCTCACCAGTTCATAATCTCCCGCCTGAACGTTTTCTATAGAAGGTTCTACTCCATTGAAGGCTACAGCTGGAGCTTCCTCTCCGACGTAACCCAAACCTACGTATCCTATAGCTGCATCGGTGTTGATCACGGTCCTTCTGACATCCGCGTTCTCCTGTCCCTGCGTATCGGCAACGGTCTCATCTAGTCCCATCATATCCATAAATGAACCGTAAGTTCCGCTAGTTTCCGATCTTTCAACAACGAAAATTTCCTCGTCAGGTCCGTCTAGCTCTTCCCAATTAGTGATCTCCCCGGAATATATACCTACAACTTCGTCTTTACTCAGACCTTGAATACCGTTCTCATAAAGATATTCGTTCACGACGATAGCTAGACCGTCCTTCGCAACGGTATGTTCCACCACTTCTTCATCTCTAGCCTCTTCGATCTCTTCTTTCTCCTCTTCATACATATCACGACTCGCCATGCCTATATCGGCAGTTCCTTCTCTGAGTGCCTCGATACCGTATCCGGATCCTCCTCCGCTCACTGAAACTTGTATATCATCGTTTTGAGCGTTGAACTCCTCCGCTGCACTTTCGGCTATCGGTAAAACGGTCGAAGAACCAGTTACCGTAACTTCCTTTGTTCCGTTATCATTTCCTATACATCCGGTCATCGTTGCTGAGACTACAATCAAAACGGCCAGCACAGCGATAACCGCCATCGACTTTTTCTTCTCCATATTCATCGATTTGTTCAAAACACTCAACCCCATATATAATTTATCTGTATAAAATATATTGTGGCTTATAGTCTATTTATTCTATATATCGGCTATAGACGAGTATGTAAATAGAAGACGTAGGAAGTAAAAACCATGGAGCATATTAACAAATAAGGAGATCGATTTTGAAAGAGTTAAAATAGATAATCATGAGAAGGGCGTCTGAAAACTTCGGTAAAAATCATGACAAAACTAAAATGGTGCAATCATAATTGCTTAGACCGATGAACAAAGAAAACACAGAATCCTCAAAGATAAAAATCCAGGATAAGGAATTCTCAAGAGAGTTAGTTGACGTCATGATGGAGGAAGAGGGAGCTGAGACGCTCAATGAAGAGTGGCTGCCGGTCGCGGAAGCGATAGAGGATCCAGAAAGATTACCCTTTCTCGTTTCAAAGATAATGGATCTGGAAAAGATTAAAGAATTGAGAAGAGCTTTGGTAAGAGTTCAGATAAATGCTCAATTGAAGCGAGACCAGGCATTGGACCTATACAAAAAACAGTTGTTCGCGGCGACGACCATCGAGATCCTTCTTTATGGAAGGCTGAGATTGAAACCGAGGAAAAGGAAAAAGAAGAAAGGAAAAACTGAAGAGAAAAAAGAATCGGTTGAAGAAGAGGATATCGAAGGAACAGAAGAAAAACAGATGGAAGAGGGTTGATCTACCCAACTATCTCATCGACTATCTCTGCTGCTCTACCTAGATATTCTTCGGGATCGAAAACTCTCTTCAGCTCTTTTTCAGTGGTTATCTCCATCACATCTTCTTTTTCCATGAGCTTATCCATGAGAGGTTTCTCTTCCGCTCTAGCTTCCATGGACGCTTCCCTCATGATCTCGTGAGCTTTTTGCCTGCTTAGACCTTTATCGGTCAGATGTATCATAGCGGCTTCTGCCATGACCAAGCCGTCGCTCATGTCTATATTATCTCTCATGTTCTCCGGGAACACTTCAAGGTTCCTGAACAACGTTTCACTCTTGCTCAATATATCGTCTAAAAGAACGAGAACGTGGGCAACAGTGATCCTTTCAGAGGAAGAGTTGGTTAGGTCCCGTTCGTGCCATAGGATGTTGTTCTGATAGGTCGGAGTCACGAAACCTCTCAGCGTTTTAGCTAGGCCGCATATATTTTCCGCTAGAATAGGATTCTTTTTGTGAGCCATGGTTGAACTCCCGACCTGTTTTTCCGTCTCGAATGATTCAGCAGCTTCCATGATCTCCGGTCTCTGCAGATTTCGCACCTCGAGTGAAA
>JBKHFH010000041.1:0-17435 GCA_046540335.1 Thermoplasmata archaeon
TCATCCTCAACTGTCAAGATAAAATCCTGCATATCTCTATATCCTTCATGAGACTCAGCACTGGGCACCTTAACATACCTCCCTTCATCACCCTCTTCGATCTTCTCTTTGTTTTTCCTGTTCTGCTCCGCCACACCCGAGCGGTGCACGATAAGCAGGACTTCACCGGTCTCCAGATCGAGATAGTAAGATCTTTCCGAACTGGAGAACTCGTAAGCCTCGCACAGCTCGTCGATATCCACCTCTAGCCGCTCTTTTGACATCGAATCATCAAGTACCGCAAATCCTTTTGTAATTTTCTATAATCCAAACCGGTTTAACCTATTCCTTTGAGTATGTTTTAAAATGTATTCATATCTGTAGATCGATGAAGGACCAGTCTTTTGAAAAGTCGCATCTCTGGGCTGGCAGATTCAACTCAGTTCTCTTGAAAACATCCATGTCCTTAGATTGTTTCGACTCGATGTAATCTGCTAGTTCCTCTTCAATCACTTCTTTCAAAGAATCCTCTACATCTTCGTCCCACTCGAAACTTCGATAATCCAGTTCTTCCTTCCAGTCCCAATACCTTGGAGAATCACTGGACAACTTCCAGTGTTTCTCGTCAGTAAAGAACGTGACGGCTTGAACTAGAGCCATCTTGTCTTTATCGGATATATCATCTCTTTCTAAGAAATCGATCAGTATGGGAGCTGCTTTCACTTGATCCGCGTAGAACGCCCGTTCCAGGATAGCCGAAGCCCAGAGATCGTTACCCTCTTTGAGTTCTTCCTCCAACACATCTTTGAAATCGAATTCAGGATGATCGAAGCCCCAGCCGCACGCGAAGGAGTCTTCCCATTCAACATCAGACGCATCGGAAAAACCAGTCAGGTATTCAAGCGCTTCTACCGGTATCTCCTCGACGCCTTCGTTCTCTCTAGTTGAGATGATCATCATGTCGGTCACGTTCTCTATCGGCACATTGGTCACCATACCCGAGTTCTCTGGTCCGTACTTATCGATCATCTCCAGCACGAAGGGCCATCCCTCTTTTCGGGCGAAGCCGAACATCGTTTCACAGAGTTCTTCCGTCACATCGTCTTTTATCTTCCAGAATTTATTTCCTTCGGGATCTTCATCCAACGATCTGTCAAGTTTCTCTTGATATCTCTCGTAGAAAAGATACAAGTCCTCTTTAGACTCGACTTCATCCAGCTTGTTCAAGAGCTCTTTACCTTCCTCTGTCTGAGGACCTTTTTCTTCTTTTTCCTCCTGACCTTCTATTTCCTCTATATCTACATCTTCTGTATCTTTTTGACTCGATCCTCCTTCGGTCTCATCCGATGATCCTGTCGGAGACTTACTCTCATCTTCCTCTGCCTGTTCTTTCACTTCGTCCACTTCTTCTGGTTTTTCAGTCCAGCAGGTATGGCATATGAAGTAATCTCCCACTTCATGGCTAGTCGTGGGCTTTCCGCATATCTCGCATCGGCTCATACACATCACTAAGAAGAATACCTTTAAAATTCATTCGAGTGAAATAGAGCAAAAACAACAGATCACTCGAATCAATTAGAGTAAACGCCCCGAGTCTCTCTATCTCATTTGAAAGATTTAAGAACTTCATCGGCCGTAGCGGTTCCAAAATTACTTAATATAGTAACGCAATACTTAGTAACATGTTACTAGACTTCGTTGACAGGAGATCCGAACTCGATGGATTGAACGAGATGTACGAAAAAGAGGGCTCGGGTCTCTTGATACTTTACGGAAGGAGGCGGATAGGAAAGACGACTTTGGCTAAAAGATTCGCAGAAGACAAACCTGATTTTTACTTCCTAGCGAGGAGACAGGACTTTTCACTCGAATTGAAAAGGATGAGAGAAGAATTCTCCGAACAGCACGATGTTTTCATCCCTGAACCGAGAGATCTAGATGAACTTTTTGATGACATGCTCGAAAAAATAGATCAAAAAAATAAGTTCGTATTCATAATTGATGAATTCCCATACTGGATCGAAGAAAACAAAGAGATACTTTCGGAGATGCAGCACCTCTGGGACGAAAAACTTCAAGACAAAAATATCTTCCTGATACTGACTGGATCATCTATAGGTATGATGGAATCTGAAGT
Organism: Thermoplasmata archaeon; assembly: GCA_046540335.1. Classification (GTDB taxonomy): domain Archaea; phylum Thermoplasmatota; class Thermoplasmata; order Halarchaeoplasmatales; family Halarchaeoplasmataceae; genus Natronoplasma. The sequence goes on from JBKHFH010000041.1 coordinate 2,117, forward strand.
CTTGAACCGCAAAAGTCCTCTTTACGGAAGGCGAACAGGTCAGCTGAAGCTCACTGATATCCCGTTAAAGAACATAAATGATTTCCTTCCGAATTATTCTAAAGAAGACTTGATAAGAACCTATGGAGCGGTCGGAGGCGTGCCTTTCTACCTGAAGGAGTTCAACGATGAAAAAGGATTTTACGAGAACGTAAAAGCTACATTTTTGACATTTTTGAATAGATTGAATATACTACATGAGGAAGCTGAGATCCTTCTCAGAGAAGAACTCAGAAAACCTAACGTCTATTTCAACATCATCAAGGCCATCATCGACGGAGCAACCAAAACGAACGAGATCTCAAATCAGAGTAAAGTATCAATAACGAACGTTAACAAATATCTGAAAGTTCTGGAAAGATTGAAGATCATAAAAAGAGAACATCCTATCACGGAACCTGCAAAAAAGAAGAATTTTCACTACAGGGTGATCGACAGCTACTTCCGTTTCTGGCTCTCTTTCGTTTACCCTTATCAAGGTAAGATCGAAGACGATCCGGACAAGATATTAGAAAATGTAAGATCAGAATACGATAGGTACATGGGACCGGTCTTCGAAGAGGTGTGTAAAAATCATGTCAGAAAAGATCTCGATTATGAAGATGTTGGAAGATGGTGGTTTAGGGAAGACGAGATCGATATAGTCGGTTTGAATGAAAAAGAAAGCAGAATCCTTTTCGGAGAATGTAAGTGGACGAATGAAGAAGTCGGTCCCCGAGAACTCGAGCATCTGAGAGAAAAAGCTGAAAAAGTCAGATGGAAGAATGATAAGAGAGATGAAAGATTTGCACTGTTCTCCCGTTCAGGTTTTTCAGAAGAGCTGAAGGATCAAGAAAACCTTATACTTGTAGAATTAGAGGAGATGATCTAAGAGTTATCATCGTTTATTTTTGAGGATAGAACACAAATTATAATTACCTATATTCGATTTTAGTCAAAATTCGAGGTGTGATGTATCGATCCTGATATAGACCTGACTGGAGTCGAGATCGCCTATTACTTCATATGTAAAACAAAACTGTGGCTCTTCCACCACAACATAGAACTGGAGAGAGAACACGAGAACGTCAAGATCGGCAAACAGATACATGAAGATCGTTATCCACGCGTCAAAAAAGAAGTAAGTATTCGGAATAAGATGAAACTCGATTTCGTAGAGAAAGGCGACCAGTTATACGTGCACGAAGTGAAAAAGAGCAACAAGATGGAGGAGTCTCATCTCTTTCAGATGTATTTCTACTTGGATTATCTGCAGGATCATGGAGTCGATGTTAAAGGAGAACTTCACTATCCGGAACTGAACAAGAAAAAGGAAGTTGAATTAGACGAAGGTAAAAAGGAAGAACTTGAATGTGTGAGGGAAGAGATAGGCGAGATCATAACAGGTGAGATGCCCGAGCCGAAGGAAAAGAAGATATGTAAAAAATGCGCTTATCAGGAATTTTGTTTTGCAGAGGAGGGATAGATAATGAAAAAGAACGATTATTACATAACTCAGGATGGTAAACTGAAGAGAAAGGAGAACACGATATACTTCACGAATGACAATACTAGAAGAGCTATACCTGTGAACAACATCTACAGCATCTATGCTTACGGTTCATTGACCGTGACTTCGGGCGCTATCAAGTTTCTGGGTAAGGAAGGTATTCCAGTTCATTTTTTCGACTATTATGGTTGGTATAAAAGCACTCTCTATCCTAGAGAGACACTGATCTCCGGTGATATGGTAGTCAAACAGTCGGACCATTATTTAGACGAGGAGAAGAGGATACCGTTGGCAAAAAAGTTCGTTGAGGGTGCTGGAAAGAACATATTGAAGAATCTTAATTATTATGCAAAGAACGAAGTCGGGTTGGAAGAGTGGATTAGAAATATCAAGTCGCTGCTTTCGGATTTAGAGGATCAAGAGAAGGTCCCTTCCATCATGAGAGTGGAGGGCAAGATAAGAGAAACTTATTATAAAGCTATAGACGAGATGATGCCGCTCGAGTATCAGATCGAAAAGCGAACTAGACAGCCACCTAGTAATAAGATGAACACGTTGATCAGCTTCGGCAATTCCAAATTGTACACTTCTGTCCTATCCGAGATATACAACACGCAGTTGAATCCGGCCGTTTCATTCCTGCATGAACCTTCGGAAAGGAGATTTTCGCTTTCCTTAGATGTGAGTGAGATATTCAAGCCGATACTGGTGGATCGAGTGATATTCAAACTGATAAATAAAGGCATGTTGAAAGATAAGCATTTTGAAGGTGAGATCGGAGACATGCTGCTTTCGGACTCGGGAAACAAACTGTTCTTGAAAGAATACGATAAGAGGATGGAGAGAACGATCAAGCATAAGGGGCTGGGCAAGAAGGTATCTTATAGACGTTTGATACGTTTGGAATTATATAAATTGACTAAACACTTTCTCGGTGCTGAAGAATACGAGCCGTTGGTCATGTGGTGGTGAATATCGTGTATGTGGTAGTGGTTTATGACGTGAACGTAGACAGGGTGAACAAAGTTAGAAAGTTCCTAAAAACACATCTGACTTGGGTTCAGAATAGTGTTCTTCAGGGAAATGTTACCAAGGCGGAATTGAGGGGCATGAAATCTAAATTAAAAGATATCGTAGATACTGGTGAGGACAGTGTACTGATCTACAAAGTTAGAACGGAAAAGTATATCGATAGAGATGAGATAGGAACCACTAAAGGCGAAACGGACAAGATCATCTAGGATTTTCGTGCTTCTTTAAATAAGAACTACATAAAGACGGAAACACGAAAACGATCTTCTTTTTTTCGGAAATTTTATTAGTTCTCATTTTCATTGTCTATTAGGAGATTTACCCGTATGGAGGAGGATAAAAAAAGGGTTGAAATAAGTTAGAAATATATGCTCATACGCCCTTATTTGCGCTTGGTTTGAATCAGACCTTTGAGGGATTGAAATATACATAAACAGAAGTGATACTGATTATGTTGGGTTAGTTTGAATCAGACCTTTGAGGGATTGAAATTCTGTAGTACGAATTACTAGATCTCGCTTATAGAATACTTGTTTGAATCAGACCTTTGAGGGATTGAAATGCAAATCGTTTTGGGAACTTATGGAACTTCAAACCTGTTTGAATCAGACCTTTGAGGGATTGAAATATGAAGAAGGTAACATAACATATAGTTTGGATAAAAAGTTTGAATCAGACCTTTGAGGGATTGAAATGCGAACTGGGATTAAACGAAGAGACCGAAGAGACTGAGTTTGAATCAGACCTTTGAGGGATTGAAATTTTTTATGGTAAAAATTGCCACAATTGGGGCATTTTATTGTTTGAATCAGACCTTTGAGGGATTGAAATCCATTTTAGCAAATATCTCCATATCCGTATATAATAGGTTTGAATCAGACCTTTGAGGGATTGAAATAGCTGATGGTCTATCTCGTTGCAACATCATACTACTACGGTTTGAATCAGACCTTTGAGGGATTGAAATGAAGGATGTTTATCTCGATAAAAAGGAGATGATAGAATGGTTTGAATCAGACCTTTGAGGGATTGAAATGATTCATTCATAGATATATCTTCTGTTAGTTTTTGTGTTTGAATCAGACCTTTGAGGGATTGAAATCCCTTCACGGGCTTCGGACGTTTCGTTTTCCGCTTCTTCGTTTGAATCAGACCTTTGAGGGATTGAAATGCTTATGAGCCCGGGATAGGAGCTCCGATAACTATACAAGGTTTGAATCAGACCTTTGAGGGATTGAAATGAGATCGCCAAGGACACGGATAACGCGGAGCTGACCTTGTTTGAATCAGACCTTTGATGGATCGAAATCTACATTTGGAGGAGACTAAAGACTCTTTCATCAGTTATGGATGTTGGACTTGAGTTCAAAATGCTCTGTCTACCGCTTGATATTTAGCCCTTTCTATAGCCCAAAGTCGGAGGATCATATGACTTTTGTCTGACGGATTTTAGAGCGATTTTTTTACAAAAATGAGATGTCATTTTAGATGATTTATAATTTATTTAATTTGTTTTTTCTTAACCCAGAAATGTAGAAGGAGTAAAATCCGATCCCTTTTTACGGGCTAGATAGGGGTCAATAAACCACAAAAAAAATTAAATAGTTTTAGAACTAAAATGAGACACTATGTCAGACGAAAAAGAAAAATTGCATAGGTACATAAACTTGCTAAATCAGCATCAGTTCGACGAATGGGCTAAAGGAGAGAGGTCTCTCGCGGATCTGGTTAGAGAACATCACTTCCTCGCCTCGATGTACAAGTCCAAAATAGAGAACGCTATCCACAAGCACAGCCCCCACGAATTTTTAGAGATCTTTGAAGAGGAAAGACCAGATATAGATTTCGGTGATGAAGAACAGGTAGAAAAAAGGATCCAAGATGAGATGAAAGAGATAGAGCATGCGCTTTGAAGTGTCCGTAAAAAGATTGATAAACCCTAGCTCTCCTTACGATAGTCAGAGAGACAGATGATAGAGGATATAGACTACTTGGTATCGGCGGTGATGTACGGTCCGTCAGACAGAAAGATCAAAAAGCTGCTCGTCCACGAGAAAAAAGATCAATACGGCGTAGGTTATCCCTACGAAGAAACCAGGAACAGCGTGATCAAAAAGATGGAGAAAGGCAAAAGTTATTACACGCTCGTTCAGAACTTTGAGACTTCCTTCGAATACAACGTGGGAGAGAAGATAAAAAAGGTCGAGATAGGTTCGGAGATCTATCTCAGGACCGATGAGCGTGAGGAAGAGAGAGATCACCTCGACGACTTACAACGTCTTGAAGACCGATCATTTTGATCTTGAATAAGAGGGTCTAAAAACCTCTTATAGACTTTTTCATTCGGATGTGTCCAAAACTTTATTAAACCTCACGTTCGTAGACATGGATTCAGCGGAGTCATTTAGAGTCAGATACGTATGATAAAAAGAGTTGAAGAGGAAAGAGACAAGGGAGAGGTTCTGTCCCAGATGGAACCTCTCATAGCTGAATGGTTCGACAACAAATTTGATTCTCTAACAGAGCCTCAAGGCTATGCTATACCCTACATCCATAGAAGAGAAAATGTTCTCGTTTCTTCACCTACGGGCTCCGGTAAGACCCTTACCGCCTTCCTCTCAATAATCAATGAGCTTTTCAAATTGGACAAAAAAGATGAACTTGAGGACAAAATATACTGCGTTTATGTTTCGCCTCTTAAAGCTCTTGCGAACGACATCCATAAAAATCTGGAAGAACCCCTAAAAGAGATCAAGCAACTCGCGGATGAAAAGGACGTGAAAGTTCCCGATATCAAGACGGCTATCAGATCCGGTGATACACCTCAAAAAGAGCGGCGAAAGATGACGGAAGATCCTCCGCATATCTACATAACTACTCCGGAAAGTCTCGCACTTTCCCTCTCATCTCCAAAATTCAGAGAGAAGTTCAAAGATGTACAGTACTTCATAAACGACGAGATACATGATATAGCTTCTTCGAAGAGAGGTGTCTATCTTTCACTCAACGTCGAAAGATTGGAAGAGCACGTGAACGGGGAGATGACTCGGATAGGACTATCAGCGACCCAGGCACCTATCGAAGAGCTGGCAAAGTTCTTAGGCGGTTATAAGAACGGAGATCCTCGCGATGTGAACATAGTTGAGGTCATGGGGGAGAAAAGACTGGACCTTTCCGTGATATCTCCAGTAGATGACATGACGCTCCTCCCCTACGAAGTGGTAAATTCACGGATGTATGACCGCCTCAAGGATATGATAGAAGAACACCGCACGACTCTCATATTCACAAACACTAGAAGCGGAGCTGAAAACGTAGCTTACAAACTGAAAGATAGAGGGATAGAAGATGTGGCCGCTCACCACGGCAGCTTGAGCAAAGAGACCCGTATCCAGGTTGAAAACGATCTGAAGAACGGCGATCTGAGGGCGGCGGTCTCCTCTACTTCCCTGGAACTTGGTATCGATGTGGGATACATAGATCTGGTGGTCCAGGTAAACTCACCAAAAACTGTGGCTAAAGGCCTGCAGAGAGTGGGTAGAGCGGGCCACACCATCGGTGAAACGTCGAAAGGTCGGATGATAGTGTTCGATAAGGATGACCTTCTAGAATGCACTGTTCTTACGCGCAAGGCTTACCAGCATGATATAGACAGAGTAAGCATCCCGGAAAATAATCTAGATGTACTCTCCCAGACCCTCATAGGTATGAGTATCGAACACCGCTGGGAAGTCGATGAAGCTTTTGAAGTCGTGAAGAGAGCATACTGTTACAAAGATCTACCCAAAGATGATTTCATGAACACCCTTGAATATCTGGCAGGTACTCAGTTTGAGAACGTCTATCCCAAGATATGGTATGACGAGGACGAGGGGACCTTCGAGAAGAAGGGCGGAGTTCAGATGCTTTACTATATGAATGTAGGCACGATACCTTCAGACTCCAGTTATCGGGTCTACTCCGAGAAGGGCGTTCCACTGGGAAACTTATCTGAAAAATTCGTTGAAAGACTATCTAGGGGAGATGTTTTCGTTTTAGGCAGTCATTCTTACGAGTTCCTCCATACAAAAGGAACAAGGGTATTTGTGAAGGACGCTTCAGGTAAGAAGCCGACGGTCCCTAGCTGGACCGGCGAGATGCTGCCTAGAAGTTATGATCTTTCCGTCGGAATAGGAGAGTTCAGGAGAAAACTCTCCACGAAGATGGAAGATGAGGCAGTCATAGACTGGTTGAAAGAAGAATATCATATAGATGAGGGTTCCGCCCGAACCATCCTGAGCTATTTCGAGGAGCAGTTGGGTGTGATAGACGAGCTCCCGACCGATAAGAAGTTAGTTTTGGAGGGCCACATAGGACAGGACGGAAATTACAACATCATCTTCCACGCAGCCTATGGTAGAAAGACGAACGATACTCTGTCCAGAGCTTACGCCTATAAGATATCTGACAAGTTCAACTGCAATGCTAACGTCTCTATCACGGACAATAATTTCATGATAACCACGAAGAAAAAGATACCTCTCGACCAGATATCCGAACTTCTTTCCCCCGACGAGATCGAAGGTATTTTAAAGAAAAGCGTGAAGAACACGGAACTATTCAAACAGCGCTTTCGACACTGCGCCACTCGCGCGTTGATGATACTCCGCAATTACAAAGGTAGGGAGATATCGGTCTCGAAGCAAAAAATAAGATCGAAAGAGATCTTGGATAAGCTCCACCAGATGGAAGATTTTCCCATAATAAAAGAGACTTTCAATGAGATACTCCATCAGGTACTCGACCTTGAGAATGCAGAAAAAGTGTTGAAAGAGATAGAGAACGGAGAGATCGAGGTGAAATGTGCTGATTATTCTGATACCCCCTCTCCCTTCGCTCATGAAGTACTCATGGCGGGTATATCCGATGTAGTAATGATGGACGATAGAAGCAGCCTTTTAAGAAAATTCCACCAGAAGGTGCTGGAACAGGTGATACCCAAGGAGGAGATAGAGAACTTCAAATTCGACAGAGATGTGGTGGAGGAACATTTCATAGAAAAGAAGCCCGATTTCGATTCTAAAGAGGGATTATTAGACGTCATAAAGGAACTTCAACCCGTACACGCTTTCAAAGAGAAAGGTACCAGTGTCTTCTCACAGACGGACCTGCCCTTCGATGAAGTAAAAGAGTGGTCTAAACAACTCTTGAACGACGGTAAGATAGAGTCCATATGGGTGGGGGAAACGAAGTACATCGATAGCCAAGACCTTGACCTGTATCTTGAAGCACTAGATCAGGGCGAACAACCCCACGGCAGTTCCCCGGTCATAGAAGAGTTGAAGAACGAACCGATGACATCCTATGAACTTTACGAGTCTACAGATATCAGGCTGAAAGATGTGAAGAACATATTGAGAGATATGGAGAGGAAGCGCCTCGTCAATAGAGTGGAGATGACTGAAGACGGTTTCACTTACGCGCTTTTAGATAAAAAAGAGAAGAGTCTCGAATCTATGGAAAAGATGATCCTGGATCACCTACGTTATGAGGCTCCAAGAAGTGTTGAAGAGATCGCCTATGCCTTAGATCTGTCGGAGGATATAGCTCTTAAAGCTCTGAACAACCTCGTAGAACAGAACGAAGTCGTTTCCGGTAGGCTCGTCATGGGAGAAGGCGAGCAGTATATGCTCCAGGATGATTATCACGAACTCAGGTTCCCCGGTGGAGAGTACGTTTCTGACGATAAGACCAAGAGTTACAAAGCGAAGAAGCAGTTCGACGAGGTCGGTTCTATAGAGGAGTACTTTGAGTTATTTATGGAGGCGGGTACTCCCTACGATATATATCAGCGAGTCTCTGATTTCTCTCTCGAAAAATGGAAGGAGATGAGAGAGAGGGGAGATATCGTCCAGGGTAGGTTCGTGAGAGGCCGGGTTAGATATGCGCTCAAAGAGGACGTCCCCGCTTTCGTAGGCTCCTATCGGACTGAAGAGTTGAACGAAGAAGAACAGGAGATACTCGAACTGATAAAGAGTGGAGAAGCCAAGGATATCAGAGAGTTGAAGAGAAAGAGCGATCTTGACAATGAGAGGGTCAAGGAGATAATAGATAAACTAGACAGCAATCTGTATGTGGTGAGGGAATATACAGGCAGGGATAGTTGGTCCTCCCCCAATCGTTACAGAACTCTCGACGTAGAAGCGATGGATGGAGCGGAGGCTAGAAAGAAGATAATCGAACGATATTTGAAAGCTAACGGACCGGCTTCTTTCTCCAACATGAGGTACTATACTGGCTTCCAGAGAGAGGAGATCGAGAGTATAGTGTCGGATCTCCTGCACAAAGGAGAGATAAAGAAACTCAAGGTGGGAACTTCGCAGCAGGAGATGTATATATGTCAGGAAGAGGCCGAAGAGATACACAAGACGAAAGGAGGGGAATTCGATAAATTGCGAGTTTTATCTAAAAAAGATCCATACGCAAGGCCGCTTTGGGCAGACATATACAGGCGGTATGGAGATGACTGGGTATATCCTCTCATAAAAAGAGGAGACGTGGTGGGCGGCATAGAGAAATGGGAGATGAGTGGATGCATCGAGATAAGGCATTTAGACCTAGACGATGAATCCATGCTGCCCGAAGCGCTGAATTCCCTAGATGAGATGATGGGCTATCACGGTCTGAAAGGATATGACATATTGAGGATCCAGAACTTCAATAATACGCAGGTAAAAGAGTTAGAAGAAGAGACGCTCTCTCTTTTCAAAGAACACGGTTATGTGATGATACAAGACATGCTTGTCAAAGGAGAAGTAGTTGAAGATGTTTTCACCGAAGAGGAACTGAGATCATATGTTTTCAGAAAACAAAAACTCGCAGGAGAACCCTACAGTGATCCTGAAGATGCGATAAAAGCGATGAAGGGTGCCCGTTCTGATTTCGAACTTAGATCCCGGACTGAAGAATTTTACTCCCTCGACTGGTTCTACAGGAGAGGTAAAGTCGTGGGAGGTAAGATGATACCTTCCTACAAGATGTTTGCTTTACCAGAGCATGTAGCGGTATACAGGGAAGCTAAAGATGTAGATCTCACCCCTTTTATGAAAACTATATATGAGATGATCGAGAAAAAGGAACCCCTTCCAAAGAGAACTATCTATCATCAATCTCCATACAGTAAAATAAAGACTAAAGAAGTATTGGATGATATGTATGAAGGCTTGATTGTTACTAGAGATAAGGATGATCGTTATGTAACGACTCCGGAAGCGGAGATAAATGTCGAAGAAGCGAAGAGAGAGGTGATCCGCTGGGCCTTTCAAAACTTCGGCGTTTTTACCGCAGAAAAACTTTCATCCTATCTGGGCATCGATTACAGCATGAAAGATATAAGGAATATTTTGTCAGATCTAGTCGAAGAAGGTTTACTTTCCAAGGGCTTTTTAAAAGAGGAAGACGATTCGGTCCACTGGATTTTATCTGATGGATTGAGCCTGATACCGGATTTGAGTTTTGATGAGAAGGGGGTTATCTCGACCAAGGACAGATTGAACCTTTATTTCAGAGAAGAGATGAAGGAAGAGTTCGACTTGGGCACGAGCAATTTGTTATATGACGGTCCCGAATTCGTAGCGGCCTTCGATGCTAGTTTCCGCTCTAATACATTGAGGGTCAAAGAGTTCGAAGGGGATGAGAACTATCGCAAGATGATCAAAGAATGGGCATATGAACATCACCTCGGGATGAAAAGCCAGAAAAAGAAGGAAAAGGAAGTCTCCGATTATGAGATAAGAAAGTGGTACGAAAGGACCAGAGGTATTTAGTTTCTAAGTCCGGTGGACCTCATTTTTTACCATGATAAGCCAAAGACCTAATAAGAGAATTTATATCAATGTGTTGTGTAATCCAGCCAAAAGAGGGTGTTTAATATCTCTGAAGATAGGATCTTGCTTCTTGGTTTAGGTATGCAGGGTGAAGCCGCACTTTATGATCTGATCGATTCCGACCGCTCCTCTGAAGTAATCGTTGGAGATAAATCGCCTGATTCTAACCGCTTCGTGGAAAAATTGGATTCTAACAGGGTGAAATTTAAGCAAATCGATGCCTCGGATCCGGAAAAAGTTTCGGACTTGATGAAGAGAGTTGATCTGGTTATAGAGCTACTTCCTCCTGGATTTACCTTTCCGATCGCGAAGTTGGCAGTAGAAAACAGAGTGGATATGGTGAGCACCATGTACCTACATGATCCAGAGGAAACCGATCACGAGAAAAAGAAAGCAAGGGAGAAAGAAATAGAGCGGCTAGATCGAACGGCACAAGAAAACGGGATAACTGTTCTACCTGAATTCGGGATGGATCCAGGCCTAGATCTTGTTTTTGCACGTGAAGCAGTTCGAAGTTTTGACGAGCTCGATGGACTTTACTGCTATGGTGCTGGTCTTCCAGTCCAGGAAGATGCGGATAATCCTCTGAAGTACAAGTTCACCTGGTCGGTAGAAGGTCTGTTGAAGACTTATAAGCGACCGGCCCGTATCATAAAAAAGGGTGAGGTCAAAGATATTCCAGGTGATCGTCTTTTCAATGAGAGGAACGTTCATTTTTTAGACATCGAAGAGTTGGATGGAGAGCTTGAATGTTATCCGAACGGAGACACTCTAGAGTATGGAAAGAGACTGGATCTCAACGATGATATGGAAAATTTCGGACGATATACATGCAGGTGGAAAGGACACACTGATTTTTGGAGGACCGCAGTAGCATGTGGCCTTTTAGATGATGAACCGATAGAGGTTGATGGTGGGGAGGTAATTCCGATAAAATTCTTGGCTGAACTTTTGAGATCTAAGGATGAATTCTGGCTACAAGAAGGTGAAAGAGATCTAACGATGATACGTGTAGAAGCTAAAGGTGCCGACGCCGGTGAGAAAAAGTGTAAAGTGTACCGATTACTCGATAAAAGAGATCTCGATACCGGTTTTACGGCGATGCAGCGAACGGTCGGATTCACCGCTAGTATCGCAGTGCAGATGATCTTAGATGGAAAATTGAAACAAAGTGGAGTCCTCTCGCCTACGGATATACCTCTATCTCTTATCTCTGAGGAATTAGAAGATAGAGGTATAAAGATCGATCGAGAGGAAACTGTAATTGAATGACTCAATACGTCTCTGACATATATTTAGCCACTCTGCAGGTAGTTTTTATCCCCTTTTCGAAACAGTCGAGCGCGAGATTTTCGTCTGGTGAATGATTGTTTTCGTCCGCGTTCGCATAAGGTACTACTACACAATCTATACCCAATTCTTCGGCGAACACGTAAGATGGAAGAGAACCGCCTGCAGCGGGCTTAAGAACAGGTTCTTGTTTCCATGCACCTCTCACCGCTTTCATCATGGGCTTCACCAGAGGAGAGTCTAAAGGTATCCTGTACGGTTTCATGCTATCGTGGAATACTATCTCGACGTTTACACTTTCAGATCCACGTTCCTTCACGTGCTCTGAGAATTTTTTGAATATGTCGTCAGGGTCTTGATCCGCTACCAATCTCATATCTATCTTTGCTTTCGCCTCGCACGGTATGATGGTTTTCACCCCTTCACCGGTATATCCACTCGTAAAACCGGGTATGTTCAATGTAGGATGATAGATCAATTTTTCATGGTACGAGTCTCCCGGCCCCTCTGCAAAACTATCTATGCCTAACTCTTTTTTTATCCTTTCCTCGTCTACTGGTATTTCCTTTAAAACTTCTTTATCTTCATCCGTGATATCTAAAACATCTTCATAAAAGCCATCGATGTTTATCTTCCCGTTCTCATCTTTCATGCTGTCCAAAATTCTGATCAATTCCCAAGCCGGGTTGGGAAGAGGCCCGCCATATATCCCGGAATGTAGGTCTTTATCGGCTCCATTAGCCTGAAGTTCCACGTACAGAAGTCCTCTAACCCCCAAAAGTACCTGGGGTCTGTTAGATTCATCAATCGGTCCGTCCGATATATAGGCCAATTCGACCTCCTGGAACTCTTCTCTTTCTTTAACGACTTCTCTAAGATTCGGACTTCCTTTTTCCTCTTCTCCTTCTAGTAATAACAAGATGTTTATCGGTAAACCGTCCAGGTCTCTCATCGTTTTTACCGCACATAGATGTGCGAACCATTGGCCTTTGTTATCTCCTGCTCCTCTTGCATAGATACGCTCCCTTCCATCTTTTCCCTCTCTGATATCCGGTTGAAAAGGAGGAGTGGTCCATCTTTCATTATCGACCGGTTGGACGTCGTAATGGCCATATATAAGAAGAGTTGGCGCCTGATATTTTTCATCAATGTCGGCAAATGCTCTTGCGATTATCGCGGGATTACCGGGGGTTTTGATCTTCTCTATTTCGTCGAACCCATACTTTTTGCACAGTTCTCGAACCAGTTCTACACATTCAGTGATACCCTCCCCTGTGGTACTGATCGAAGGCTGAGATAATAGATCTTTCAAATCTTCGATGTAATTCTCTAAATCATCTTCTATATTTTCATCAATTTTGTTACTAGGCATTTTACCCTAAAGAAAGGATAGTTTTTCACCTTATATATCATCACTCCTTTGTTTACTAAACACAGGAATAAATTGTAAATAGTCTATTATAAATATTCTAAAGGAACTACAATGAAAGACGTGATGCAGAAATTTGATTTTGAGATACCGACTGAGCTTGAATTCGGCCCCGGAAAGATCAACATCCTTTCTGAAAAGCTGGACAAGCTGGATATAGAAAGAATTTTGATAGTTACAGATAAAGGAATTGAAAAGACTGGCATAATTGACCGGGTGAGATCTGAGTTAGATAATGTAGAGTACGAGATCTACGATAAGGTTGAATCCAATCCAAAGGACTATCAGGTCGAAGATGGCGCTGAGATCGCTAGTGATTTCGAACCGGACGGGATGATGGCTATAGGAGGTGGGAGCCCTATAGACTGTGCCAAGGGCATAGGAGCATTGCTGAGCGGAGAGAGTGACGATATCAGCGAATATTACGGAAAAGAAACTGTGGGGGAGGCGATCCTGCCTTTCATCTCGATACCGACCACCGCGGGAACGGGCAGCGAGGTGACTTTCTCTTCTGTCATCACAGATACTGAGTCCGAGAACAAGAAGAGCATCAGAAGTCCCTACATCGCTCCGGATATAAGCATCCTAGACCCTGAGTTGACCCTAAGTCTACCGGAAACATTGACTGCATATTCAGGCATGGATGCTTTCACACACGCCATAGAGGCTTACACCGCGAAAACAGCTACTGCCCTGACCAATAGTTTTGCTTTGAGTTCCATGGAGCTTATACTGGACAAGATCGAAGAGGCGGTTGAGAATCCAAGAGATATAGAAGCGAGGTCTGCGATGCTGTTGGGAAGCACGATCGCGGGTATAGCTTTTAATCATTCAGACGTGGCTTCAGTTCACTGTATGGCCGAGTCTCTTGGAGGAGTATACGATGCACCCCACGGTCTCTGCAATTCTATCATACTGCCTTATGTTATGGAGTACAACAAAGATCACTGTAACGAGAAGTACGCTAGAGTGGCGGAGATGATGGACTATAGATGCGAGTCGAAGAAAACAGCGGCTAGCAAAGCGGTAGAGGGAATCAAAGAGTTGAACGAAAAGTTAGACATACCGTCTATCCAAGAGATAGGGTTAAAAGAGAGTGATATCGAGATTCTGGCGGAGATGTCAGTGAACAACCTATCCAATGAGAGCAATCCTAGAGATATGGAAAAGGAAGATTACATCGAGTTATTCAAAAGGATAAGCTGACCTATTAATATCTGGTGAATATCACTCTTCTTCGAAAAGGTAGAGATATTCTTCGTAACCTTCTTTTTCCATCTTTTCTTTAGGTATGAACTCTAGAGCGGCGGAATTCATGCAGTATCGCTTCCCTGTAGGTGGTGGTCCGTCATCGAAGAGATGGCCTAGATGCGAATCTGCTTTTTTACTCCTCACTTCCGTTCTACTGTCTAAACCGCTCTCCTTCTGTGTTACTATATTGTCGGGTTCTAATGGCTTGCTAAAACTCGGCCACCCAGACCCGGACTTGAATTTATCTTTTGAACTGAAAAGAACTTCACCGGAAACTATATCGACATAGATACCCTCTTCTTCGTTATCGTAGTACTCGTTCTGGAATGCAGGTTCTGTTCCTTTCTTTTGGGTCACTTCATACTCTTTTTTAGAGAGCATCTCTCTCAGTTCTTTATCGGACGGCTTCTCAAAAGAATATTCATCTTCGTCAATTTCGGGCTCCATATTTATCTTCCTCCAGCGGATTTCCATTTATCGAATAACATATCTGCACCTTCTTTGCTCAGTCCAAGTTCTTCAAGATCATCTTTGGACCTTAAAGAACCTTTACCCGAGACATAGGCATTGGCTTTGGTTACTGCAGTCGATTTAATGAATTCTTCTATATCGGGGTAGATCTTCTGGTACGCTTTGTACAGTTTTTTATGCTTACTCAGATGGTATTTCTGATGGTAATCCTCAGCAGTATAGAATTTTGAAAAAGGTCTAACCTCCGTCTTTACCATACCGGAAGATTTCTCTTGTCTTTTTTTCTTCGTCTCTTTAGCTATCTTTTCTTGCTCTTCGTTGTGGAAGAAAACGATGGACTTATACTGAATACTTTTGTGCTGAGTAGGGTCATGGTTTTTCCAAAACACGTCGATGAGTTCTTTATAGCTGACCTTACCTGGATTATATCTTATTTGAACTGTCTCCGTGTGA
>JBKHFH010000042.1:0-17377 GCA_046540335.1 Thermoplasmata archaeon
TTGATGAAAAAATAAAATTTTTCATTACGAGACCACCTCTAGACGTGTCATCGCCATTACACGGAATTTTACATAAAATTCCGTGAATCGATGGAATGCTTCGCATTCCAGTAGATGTTAATGACTTCCGGAGAGACATCGAGTCCCTCAGCAAGCCCTATATTCAAAGCTCCAACTGCGTCTCTATGTGCTTCAACACCACATTCTTTGCATTTGTACAGTCTGCCCTTACGGACTTTTTTCTCTGAACCACATCTTGGACACTTACTGCTTGTACCTCTTTCATCTATCAATTCGAGTTCAATGCCATAATTTTCTGCTGTATATCTTAGACGTTCAACGAGATACTCGTGAGACCAGTAGTTGTGTATCATACTGTTCGCTTTTTTATTGTACTCAGCACTATCCCTTATTTCAGTCAAGTCACCGGCTATTATTGTATCAACACTTGCTTTATAACACCGCTCAACAAAGCGTTTTATTATCTTACACATCTTATCTCTGAAGATTCTCTTACGCTTTCTGTAGAGTCGTTTCAATCGCTCACTTGAATACTTATCATTTTCCTCTTTCAACTGACTTTGTACACTTTCGATCTGCTTGTTAAACATCCACCATTTAGAAAGCAAAGGTTTGCCGTTATAGGCAACACTCGTGTTTTCACCCTCGATATAGGCGGTTACGGGATATATGACTCCAAGATCCACATAAGCTGTTTTATGCCCACTTGGTTGATGTCGAGGTTCTACCTCGACAGGTTGATAGGCTCTCCAACAATCTTCCAGCCTATCGTAGATGACTTCAAGTCTACCCTGCTTACCTTGCCAATGAGGTTTTCCGATTATCTTACCTTTTAATCCAAAAGGCAGTTTTATGGTGCCATTTTCTTCTATCGTATAACAATCGTTCCTTACTAAAATTTTCAAAACCTTTCTATCTTTATTTCTATCTTTCCAATAACCAACTGGTGACGGTCTATCGACCTCCTCTTTATTTTCCTTCCATTTATCAAGCAACGAAAAGAAAGATTTCCATGCTGAGTTGTTTTTACGTATGATCTGTTGAGCGGTCGCACTGCCGATCCAACTTTTGAATTCATCATAAAGTTCGTCAGAAGACCAGTCGAAATCTCTATTATCATCAAATAAAGACTGTCTTCTTTTGTAGGTCAGTTTATTCCAAAGCGTGGAACATCCTAAAGCTAAATCTTTAGCTTCTTGAGGGTCATCCCACCTGATATTGAACCTATTCGACCGTTTCATCAAAGACTATATAAACATCTATTTTTTACTATTTAAAGGCAAGTCTAGGGGGTCGGTGAAGGTGACTACAATCAGCATTCATCCTCCGCCTAAATTATGAGGAATTTATACAATTCCTCTAATGACGAGGAAGCCACGCTTCCTCAGAAAGACGGAGGCATTCTGCCTATTTTTTTGTGTAAATATCGAGGGAAGGGGTGTAGGGATCAGAGGTATGGAAGAAATATTTGAAGATCTAGAAGAGGAAGGGGTATCACCCGATGAACTCGACGAAGACGTATTGATAGAGAAGTTCAAAGAAGACAATTATATCCCGTCTAAAAAAGAAAAAGAGTACAAAGAAGTTTTGCTTTCAGAATACAGAAAATTCATAGACTGAATTTTTTGACTCAGAGCCCCTTCACCATATTCCTTTTGTGTATCTGTATAGCTATTAAAAGGAAGACTCCACTGAAGATCAATAGTGCTAGTATTCCGACACCTGTAGGTAAAACATTCTTTCCACCGATCCCTGAATGGAATGAATCTACAAGATAGGTCAACGGAGATATGTAAGCCATGTATCTCATGATGCCTTCCATCTCTGAAAGCGGTATGAAAATGCCGCTTATGAATATCAGTGGAAATCTGATCAGGCTGGAGAGCATCATTATCGATGATGGTGAAGTGGTCGCCGGTGCGGAGATTAGCACTCCAAGCGATGAGAAAGCTATAGCTCCCAATAATATCGAAGCCAACAACATCACGATATTCACGATCTGCATGTTTATGAAAAATAAACTACTTACAAGGACAACACTTGATATGGCTATACCGAAGACTGAGCCTGCTAGTATATCCCCCATCAAGACCGCTTTGATGTTGACCGGATATGATAGTAATCTTTCGTATGTACCTGCCTGTCTCTCCCATGGCGTTACCAACGGACCTACTGAGGAGGAAGTGAAGAATAGTGTCATCGCTAAAAATCCTGGGAAGAACAAACTTATATCCACCTCCCTACCGATATAGAAAGCTAGGAACATCAAAAGCGGGAACAAAAGACCGAATATTACCACGGGAGGCTTTTTGTAGTAGATCTTTATATCCTTTTCAGCAGTGGTGATCACACCTCTTAAGAATTCTGAATATCTCATTCGTTATCACCCGTCAATCTGACAAAGGCTTCTTCAAGGCTTGGCCCTTGGGTTCTCAACGATAATATCTTTAAGTTTTCCTCATCCGTTAGTTTCACCAATCTTTTAACTGTGATATCTGGATGGTCGGTGAAGATGGTCAATTTATCCCCTGATCTTTCTATCTTGTTGACATGATCATTTTGCAGCATATCAACATTAAATTCTCCTTCCATAGATACCTCGATCGACTGTGTTTTATCGAATGTATTCCTCAATTTTTCCGGTCTATCGATCGCTACTAAATTCCCTTTATGTATGATCCCTACACGTTCACAGAGTTCGTTAGCCTCCTGTATATTATGCGTTGTCAAAAATATCGTGCTGCCTTTCTCTTTCATCTTGGTCACGATCTCGACCACGAGTCTTTTACTCTGCACATCTAGACCGGAGGTGGGCTCGTCTAGAAAAAGGACGGGAGGCTCATGTATGATTGCACATCCTATATTGACCCTCTGTTTCATGCCCTTGGAAAAATTTCTTACTGCGTCGTTCTCTCGTCCCTCCAATTCCAACATACGTAATAGCTCAGAGGCCCTTTCTTCTCTTTCCTTCTTCGACATACCGTAGAATTTTCCTGCCAGGTGCAGATTTTCTTTCGCGGTCAAGTCTACATATATGTTGCCGAATTCTGGAATAATCCCCATCTCCATCTTCGCATGTATAGGATCTTTATGGGGATCGATGCCGTCTATCGATGCCTTCCCAGAATCCGGAGTTATCAATCCAGTGAGCATCCTGATGGTGGTAGTTTTTCCCGCTCCATTAGGACCTAAGAAGCCGAAGAACTCTCCCTTTTCGACCGTGAAGCTAACGTCTTTAACTGCTTCTACATCACCGAAAGTCTTACTTAGGTTACTAGCCTCAACAGCTACAGTCATCCATCTATTCCTCCTCAACTACCAGCTCTATCTCTATTTTTTTCTTTGACAGTTTCCAGATTTTTTCAGGCGCGCCACGCCCCTCTTCTAAAAATTTATCCACTTCGATTATACCTGCTTCTCGAAGTTCAGATAGATGATAGTACAGACCGGATTGCGTGATATCATAGTCTCTCTCCTTCAAACCCTTCTTGATATCTTTAGTTTTTGCTGTGCTGTTCCCTATGATGTCGATTATGTCCCATCTTGTGGGACAGTGCAGCGCCTTAGCTAGACCCTGAAGCTTACTGATACGTTTTTCAGCTTTTGCTGTGGGTTTATCACAGCATTCCTTTCTCTTTGGACACATTTTGATTATCTCCTGATGATGGAAAATAAAAAGGATTATTTAAGAGAATAATGCGGCGTTCCAGTCCCTTCTGGGATCTCTCTTTCGAGATAACCTTCCCTGTACATCATGTCTACTACCATCTTTATCTTGTCTTCGGTCACGAAAGGCATCCCTGAGCAGCGATCGACCAACGCTTCAGGACAGAACTTTCCAGAAGAACATCCCTCTGGGTTTTCTTTCAGGTAGTCCAGAACTATATCAACGGTCATCTCTATGAACTTTTTATCGTTCTTCCATGCTTTTTCCACGAGCTCTTCCTTTTTTTCGGTTATCTCTTCTACACTCATACATAACAACTCCAATATTACAGTTAATAACTAAAGTATTACAATCAATATTTATAGCTTTCCCTCTTGATTTATCTGATCATCTTCCTTTCTGCTTTTCGTATAATCTCCTGTAGGTTTCATTCCTTTCCATAAGATCTTCATGGGTCCCTGTATCTATCAGTTCACCATCTTTCAGCAAACCTACCCTGTCTGCTTTATCCAGGGTTGCGAACCGGTGTGCTATCATCAGAACCGTACGGTCTTTGAGCAGTTTGTCCATCGCCTCCTGGATTAACACCTCTGTATAGGCATCAACACTGGAAGTGGCCTCATCGAGTATCAATATCTTTGGATTCGCCAACATAGCTCTCGCAAAAGAGACCATCTGTTTCTGACCTCCAGATAATTTTACACCACTTTCCCCTACTCTCGTTTCGTAGCCTTCCGGTAAACCTTCGATGAAATCGTGAGCGTGAACTTTCTTAGCTACCTCGATTACTTCTTCATCCGATGCTTCAGGTCTTCCAAAGCGGATGTTCTCTTTCACGGATGTGTCGAAGAGAAATACATCCTGAGGCACAACTGAGATGATCTCCCTTAATCGCTTTTTAGGATAGTTTCTAATATCGATGCCGTCTATAGTGATAAGGCCCTCGTCCACGTCATAGAGTCGAGTCAAGATGTTCACGATGGTCGTTTTTCCCGCACCCGTCTGTCCCACTAGTGCGAATATCTCACCGGATCCTACTTTCAGATCCAGTTCATCTATTATCTTCTCTTCATCATAGGCAAAACTCACATCATCGAACTCTATTTCTCCTTCGATATTTTCAGGAGACTTCGTTTTTTCCGCTTCCTTTATCTCACTTTCTTCAGACATGTATTCGTATATTCGGTCTAAAGAAGCTCCGGCGGATTGGTATGTGTTATAGACTTGGCTCATATCCGCTAGAGGCCCGAAAAACCTGCGCACATAATCCATAAAAGCTATGAGCACCCCCAAACTGACGGTCCCTTGGACGACGCCCCTGCCCCCGTAACCTAGCACGAGAGTCTCTCCGAAGACCTTGCTCAAAGTCATTATGGGAAACAAAAGAGAGAAGTAGGTCGCAGCTTTAAGATTGGCCTTCAGGTTCTTCCAGCTCAATTTGCTGAATTTACCGGTGTTGATGTTCTCTCTATTCAATGCCTGGACCAACCTTATCCCCGATAGATTTTGTTCGACATCGGCGTTGAGTTCTGCGAGTCTTTCTCTAACATCGCGGTAAGCTATCCGCATCTTCTTACCGAGGAAATAAACCACAAAGAAGATGAATGGTATGATGATGAAACTCACTAAGGCTAACCTAACGTTCAAAATCAGCATGATTATGACTATCCCTATCATCACGAAAAGATCACTCAACAGATAAACAAATCCTGTAGAAACGATATCTGATAGGGCGTTCACATCGTGAGTAACACGGGCCATCATATCGCCTGTACTGTGTTCATTGTAGAAATCTATGGAGAGTTCCTGAACATGTTCGTACAGATCCTCTCTTATATCTCCCACTACAGTGTGGCCGATCCAGTTAGATAGGTAGGTCTGAAAGTATGAAAATAACCAGTAGGCTCCATAGGCTCCAACCATCATGAAAAATATAATAGTAAGGCCTTCAAGATCACCTACCATTATATACTCGTCTATAGCTATCTTTATCAGGAAAGGTCCTGCTAGACTAGCTAGAGCCATCATGAGCATCGAGAGTATAGCCAAGATCATCTTAGCCTTATGTTCCTTTAGATATTTGAGAAGAAATTTCAGTGCCCTTTTGTCCAACTGTTTCAGCGAAAAATCCTCTTCATTATCAGATCTGATCCTGCGTCCAAATCCTCCTCTCATCGAGGATCACCTTCCTCTTCCTTCAACACCTGCTGGTAGATCTTCCTGTATAAACCATCCTTTTTTCTCAGTAATTCTTCATGTTTTCCTCTCTCGACTATCCTCCCGTCCTTCAGAACAAGGATTTTATCGGCGTTCTGTACAGTCCACAGCCTATGAGCTATGACGAAAGTGGTCCTATCTTTGATGACCTCGCTCATCGCTTTCTGCATCTTGTCTTCAGTTTCAACATCCACGCTAGAAGTCGGTTCATCGAGTATCAAAAGACCCGGGTCTGTCAGTAAGACTCTAGCCATTGCTAGTCTCTGCTTTTGTCCTCCAGATATATCTACACCTCTCTCTCCTATAGGTGTCTCATATCCCAAAGGCAGTGATTCGATGAATTCGTGTATCTGAGCTATCTTGGCACACTCTATCACCTCATCCATGGGTGCATCAGGCTTACCGTAAGATATGTTTTCTCTGATGGACGCCCCGAATAGAAAAGTGTGCTGCAGGACTATACCCACCTGCTCACGAAGACTGTCGAGAGTGACCTCTTTGATATCGTGCCCGTCGATCAGTATCTTTCCTTCGTCCGCGTCATAAAATCGAGGTATGAGGTGGAGTAAAGTGCTTTTTCCCGCTCCCGTGGGACCGACTATAGCGATAGTCTCCCCGGGCTCGACATCGATATCTATATCTTTAAGCACTCGTTTTCCTCCTTCGTATGAAAAGCTCACATCTTTGAATTCTACTTTTCCATCTACCGGAGGCAGATCTTTAGCATCTAGCGAATCCTTCACCTCAGGGGACATATCGAGAACGTCAAAGATCCTTTCAGACGCTGCAACAGCTTGACTGCTGAGATTGATCATCATGCCGGTCTGTCTAACGGGGCGGGTCAGCATAGCGATATAACTCAAGAACCCAGCCATCATTCCGAGCGATATAGTACCCTCTATAACCAATCTACCACCGTACCAAACCACTAGAGCTGTACTAAGACCGACCAAAAAGTGAACGTAGGGCATCCAAAGAGCGGAGACCTTTGAGGCTTTTATGTTGATATCCACGTACTGTTGATTTCTTTTGTTGAACTCTTTCTTCTGCTGGTCTTCTCTTCCGAAGAGTTTGATGACCTCCATACCAACGAAATTCTCTTGGACCATCTCCGTAAGCTTGGCAAATGTCTTCCTTACTTTTCTAAACATGGGTCGGACCCTTGAAGAATACATGTACATCCCAAAGACCATAAGTGGTAAGATCGTAATATAGAGTAAACCCAACCGATAATCCCAGAACAGCATGATTATCAAAATACCTAGGATGGTCAAGATATTCTCAGAAACGAAGGAACTCACTCTTCCCAGAAAGCGATGGAGTGTCTCAGTATCGGTCGTTATCCTTGCCATCAGGTCACCAGTTCTAGATTCATCGTAGAAAGAGAAAGATAGTTTGTTCAGATGCTCGTACAGATTTACCCTGATATCGTGGATTATGCTCTGAGCGATGAATTCTGAGATATAACTCTTGACAAAATCGAAAAAGCCTTTGAGTAAAGCCGTACCGATCATAGCTACTGCAAGTATCCAGAGGCTCTGTATATCTCCGGTCATTATCATGTTGTCTATACCGTATCTTATCAACCATGGGGGGATCAGGCCCATAGCTGTGGAGACTAAAACCGCGGCCATAACACCCGCGATCTTCATCCAGTGATCACGAGCGTAACCACTTAATTTTAGAAGATTGGGTAAAAAAGGCGGTTTGGATTTTTTTCCTTTATCTTTGTTCACTGGTTTGTTCATAAATCAAACCTATATGTTATAGTTTATGACTGCAATATTATCGTGGTATTTAAAACTGTTGATAACGAATTCCAGAAGTTTGAAAAAAGATAAATATGCACTTCTATTCAAAAAACTTCTTTCTCATTTAAGGGAATAACTACCGCCTTCGATCCTGATCGTTTTCCCTTCGGTAAGAGCCTCAGCGATCTTCTTCCTCGCGGATTTCAGATCGTTCCAAAGCGTTTTTCTGCAGACGCCCATCTCTCTTGCAGCTTCCTCTTGGGTGAGATTTTTTCTATCGACGAGTCTCAAAGCTTCGACTTCTTCCACCTTCAAGCTGATCGTTTGGGTTTCTTCGTCCGTTTCGGGAGAGAATACTCTCTGATCGGGGACTTTTGCCACCCTTCTTTTTCCCCTTCTGCGTCCTCTTCTCTTACCTCTTCTATGTCTCGGCATCGTTTTGAATATCCCGCTTCTGAATAATAACAGTTTTCATTCATTTGGAAATAAAGATAAAGAAAAAGAAAGGTTTTTACTCGGTCAGTTCGTCCAGCCTTTCCTCTACTAACTCCAATTCCTCTTCTAGCTGATCTGCATAGGCCTTCAGGTCTTCTATTTCATCTTCTTCTGTATATTCACCGTAGTAAGCTCTCTGTGTTGTTTCCACCGGTTCTCTTCGGATCGGAACGGATCTTTCCAATGGAGCTCTCAGAGGTGCTCTTCTAAAACCTCGTCCTCTTCCACCTCTGAAACCTCTAGCTAGACCTCTTCCGATACCTCGACCTCTGCCTCTTGCTAGTCCACGGCCGACACCTTTCGTGAAACCTGGGCTGGAATGACCAGTACAGTAACCGAGTCCTCTTCCTGTTGCAGGACCTAATCCTTCAGGACCAGTTCCGTCTCCTCTTGGCATGTTTATCACATTAGTACCATTATGAGAATAAATATTTAAAGTTTTTGTACATATGAGTAAAATTTTAATACCCTTACTCATTACCATAACTGTGATAAGATGTCCGATGTTAGAGAAAATATAAGAGATTTTAAAAGAGCTAAAAAGGCACTGATGGAAAACAACGAGCATGCGATGGGTGAATTTTCTGATTTCATGGATGAAGTCCTAGAAGAGAAACATCTAGATGTTAAAACTAAAGAACTGATCGCATTGACAACAGGAATCACTGCCAGATGTAAGTACTGCATAGATATCCACACTGAGAAAGCACTCAAGGCCGGAGCGACTAAAGAGGAGATACTTGAAGCAGCTTTTGTAGCGATAATGATGGGCGGCGGACCGGCCATGACCTACGTAGCTGAACTAAAAAAGGCTTTAGATGAGTTCGAATAAAAACTCATCTACATATTTTCTTTTTATCTAGATACTCTACAGAAATCTTTTATTTCTCATGAAATTCACATTCTTTTCTTTCACCTGTTTCTACGTAATGGTGGTAATGTTCTATCCATTTTGGCTCTGTAGGAGCCTCATTGATAAATTCTATGAATTTTTTTAGTTTTACCCGAGTTTCTTCACTGATATGATGTTCTAACTCACAGGCATCAAGTTCTGCCTGACCTTCTCCAACGCCTATTATATTCAGAAAATCTGCTATCGTTTCATGAGAGATCATCAGATCCTCTGCTATATTTTTTCCGGCTTTGGTCAATTCTGCCCCCTCGTATCGCTCGTATTTCAGGTAACCTTCCTCTTCCAATTTCCTCAGCATCTCTGTTACAGAAGGGGGTTTCACGTCCAATTCTGAGGAGATCTGACCCGTTTTGGCGTGGCCTTCTCTTTTTTCTAGGAGGTAAATAACTTTCAAGTACTCTTCGAGTGTTTTTTGCTTCATAATCACCACGACCATCTTTATTCTATAGAGTCCTTCAGGAATCCAGTGGGAAAGAGAGATAAAGGTTTTTGAACTAGATCGCCAAAAAACCCGTTCTATCTACTTCCTGGTCATCTTGGCTCCACATTCAGGACATTCCTTTTCATAACACGGTTGACCTCTTTGATGCTCCCCTTCATACCCGCAGTTGGGGCAGACACAGGTGCCTCCTGGACCGAGTCCTTTACCCTGGGGTTGTCGGCCGCGTCCACCTTGTCCTGAGCCTTTTCCTGAACCACTACCTCTTCCTTTTCCAGATCTCATATTTCTCCACCTCTTTTCAATTACACATATGAGTAAAAATACTTAAATCTTTCTATCCAGCATAGACCGACATTCATTCCTATCCGTAGATCTTTTCTCCCACTGTGTTCAGGATGAATACCGCCCCAGCTAGTAGAATTATCGTGGGTCCGGCGGGCGTGTTCCACTGATAAGAGAGCCACAATCCCGACAGTATGAAGACCAATGATAATATTACAGAATAGACCATCACTTTTCTCATATCGTGGGTAACGGAGCTCGAAATAGACGCGGGAATCGACAGCATGGCGATCACAAGGATGATCCCTACGAATTTTATCAGGAAGACTATGGAGAAGGCTATCATCACCAACAGCAGAAGATTGATCGCATTCGTTTTCATCCCCACAACTTCCGAGAATTCCTCATCAAAACTCACAGCCTGTAATCTGTGATAGAACAGGACCACAATGGTCACTATTGCAAGTGCTAAACCAGCTAGCAGATATACATCTAGAGTTCCTATCATCAAAAGGTTCCCGAACAGGAAACTGGCGGGGCTCTGCAGATATCCTGGTGTTATGTGGTAAAAGAAGGCTCCTATCGCCATACCCAAAGCCCAGATGATCCCTATGGCGGTATCTTCCCGTTGAATTTTTTTGCTGCCCAGGAATCCTACACCTACCGCCGATCCTACCGCGAACAATAAAGCACCTATAAGAGGTTCGATTCCAAGGTAGAAAGACATCCCGACTCCTCCGAAGGAGGCATGTGCTACTCCTCCGCTTATGAAGACTATCTTTTTGACCACTACGTAAGTCCCGACTATACCGAATATCACCGAAGCCAAAAGACCCGCATAGACCGCGTTTCTCATGAAAGCGTACTCTAACATCTCAAACATATTCAATCCTCCTCCGACGGCATCTTGTGTTCAAACACACGATGCGGATGTCCATGAGCGATAAGATCAACTGGACACTCATAGGTAGCTTCTACCATCTCGGAAGTCAATTCATCTGAGCCGTGATAGATGAAATACTTGTTGAGGCATGCAACTTCGTCTATATAGGAAGAAATAACCCCGATATCGTGAGAGACCAGGATTATAGTCATGTTTCTATCCTCGTTCAACTCTTTCAATAGTTCGTATATGCTCGTCTGTATCTTTTCGTCCACGCTAGCGGTGGGCTCATCTAAAAGAAGTATGTCGGGTTCAGTCGCTAAAGCTCTAGCTATAAGCACTCTTTGCTGCTGACCGCCTGAGAGCTCAGCGATCTGCCGATCTTTGTAATCGAACATGTCGACCTTTTTCAACCAACGTTCGGCTATTTTTTTATCCTCATCCGAATAGAAAGGTTTCCAACCGAGTTCACCGACCCTTCCCATCAACACTACATCCCAGACACTTATGGGGAATTGTACATCGAAGTTAGAGTACTGAGGGACGTATCCCACCTCATCGCTTGTCTTTGAAGGAGGTTTCCCATAGATACGTACTTTTCCCTCTTCAGGAGTTATCAGTCCCAATAAAACCTTGAGAAGCGTGGTCTTCCCTCCTCCGTTCGGTCCTATTATACCTAAGAAGGTACCTTCCTCTAAAGACACGTTCACATCCTTCAACACGGTCCTATCTCCCAATTTAACTGAAGCATCTTCTATCTCTATAGCGTTCTCTATCATAGATTAACATCCTCCGATTTGGTAAATGCTGATCTCAATTTATCATCCATCTTTCTCAAATTTTCTATGTAATCCTTCGCGAGAGGATTGAGAGTGATCACTTCACCGTTGATCCCTTCGGCTATAGTCTCCGCCTGACTTTTGTCGAACTGAGGTGAGACGAAGACCACAGAGATGTTTTCTCTTTTTGCTTGATCTATTATGTTTTGTACCTCTTTCGTTCCCGGCTCCTTCCCCTCCTTCTCTATGGGTAACTGTGTCAGATTGTACTCGTCAGCGAAATAGCCAAAAGAGGGGTGATATACCAGAAATTTCTCCCCTTCGTTACCCTTCAAATCGCTTCTTATATTTGAGTGGATATCTTTCAACTGTGATGTGTATTCCTGAGCATTTCTTTCATAAAAATCGGAGTTTGCCGGGTCTTCTTCGATCATCGAGCCTCTTATATTTTCTACAATCTTGACAGCATTGGCCGGGGACATCCAAACATGAGGATCTATGCTAGCTCCGATCTTCCGTAATTCTACATCTTCACTGCAGTTAACGAGAGCCATCTCTTCGTTATAACTCTTGATATTGTCCATCCAGGTGTTTTCGAACGAAATTCTAGAGCCCAGCATGAAGTAGATATCGGCTTTCGCCACTTCTTTCATTTGACGTGTGGTAGGTTCGTACGAATGGGGTTCTTCTCCGGGAGGGACCATCAAAGTGACTTTCACCTTTTCTCCTCCAACTTTTTTGACGAACTCCTCCTGAGGCGGGATGGTCACCACTACATTAAGTTCTGTTTCCGTATCTCCCTCCTCAAATGTAGTTCCCATAACCGCGACGGCTCCGTCGAAGACAAGGACGCCGATTATTATGATAACGATCCTTTTATCGATCATTTTTTCCCTCCTTAAATAACTGCTTACACCAGTGACATCCTCTAAGATCTTCGGGTTCGAATGGCGGGTCTAAACAAAGGCCGCAGTCACAGCTGATTTCATCGCCGTAGGAACTGTAGATCAATTCGATCATCCTTTCACTCATGTCAAAGCTTAGATTCGAAGATTCTTTACACGCCTCTTCGAAATCCATCCCAAGTGATTCCTGGAAGAAATTTTCAACCACATGATGTCTCAATATCTCTTCTTCTACTATCTGTTCGCCTCTTGAATTGATCTTGAGTCCTTTTTTGGGTATGTATTCCCCCACTCCATATTTTTCCAGTCTTTTCATCTTCTGCAGTGCGCCAGCTCTACTGATATCTATATTGTCAGCTAACTCGGAGGGGCCTACTGGATCTTCGACTCCCCCCAAAAGGAATATGGTGATCATTTGTTCTCGATCACGTTTGGTAAGCTCACCTTCCGACATCTGTTAAGTAATGGTTAACGAAGATATAAAAATCTTTCCTTCCCTACAACTTTACATTCACCATTTTTCTCTACAACCGAAAATTAAGAAGAAATGATCTTCTAATTAAATAATTCTACCATCCGAATAAGTTTCGGGTAACAAAACTTTTATAGCTGGTTATATTAGGTGTTCCTAAAGGTGTTACTCTGAGAGAGCAAGGAGGTCTCGAAAAGACTGAAGCAAGGAGCAACTTTACGAGACTACATCAGTTGGAGATCGGAGAAAAAGCTAGAGTGGTAGATATAGAAGGTGGTCGAGGCCTGAGACAGAAATTGGCTCTAAGAGGTCTGCGGAGAGGAGCAAAAGTCAGGATCATTTCTTATCACGGGCCGATAACAGTCGAAGTAGATAGCTCGACGGTTTCGATAGGAAGAGGTATGGCTAGTAAAATAAGAGTGAAAAGAGTGTGATATCTATGAGAAAGAAGCTCAAAGATATGGAATACGGTAGTAAAGCCGTTATCAGAAAGATAGACTCTGGGCTCAAGGGTAAACTCGCTGGCATGGGTATCAGGGTCGGTAAAGAGATCACCTTCAAGACCAAACAGCCAATCGATGGTCCTGTTGTGGTGGAGGTGAACGGCTCAACCACCTCGATGGGTATCGGGATGGCCGACAAAATAAAGGTAGAGGTGATGGATTGAAACTACTACTCATAGGCCATCCCAACGTGGGAAAAAGTGTTTTATTCAATCGTCTCACCGGAGCAAACGTTACTGAATCTAACTATCCAGGCACCACGGTTGATTATACAAAAGGTTATATGCAGATCGACGGAGAAGAAGTAGAATTGATAGATGTACCGGGAACATTCTCTTTAGATCCTAAAGACAAAGCTGAAGAAGTAGCCGTCAAGATGCTGAAGGATAATGAAGATTCTATCGTTATCTGTGTTATCGACTCAACTAAAATCGAACGTGGACTTTATCTAGCTTTAGAGCTAATCGAGATGGGTTATCCTGTGGTGATTGCGTTGAACATGTGGGATGTAGCTAAAGATAAAGATATCGAGATAGATATGCACCGCTTGAGAGAGTTGTTGGGGGTTCCCGTGGTTCCCACTATAGCAGTGAGTGGGTGGGGTGTCAAAGACCTCGTATCAAAAATCAAAGAAGCCGAGCCGAGAGATATTTCTAATATAGAATTTAAAGTTGAGGGGACGTCTTGATGGAATGTGAAATAGATGAAAGATGGAAGCTGGTTGACAGAATCGCAGAAGAAACGGTAACGTACGGTGATGGAAAAACCACCCTTAAAGACGCTATAGCGGAGTTAACAGTCAAACCATTAACAGGTCTCCCCATAGCTCTTGCAGTTTTATATGGGTTTTGGAGCTTTTTCAGTGCCTTTGCAGGATTCTTTACCGACGGGTTTTTTGTAAGGCTTTTTGATAATCACTGGCTTCCCTGGCTTCAGGGCGTTTTCCCTGGTAAAGGAAGGTGGTATTACTTCATCCTGGTCGGTGATCCTGCTGCGGGGAACAGTTTCGAGGCTTTCGGCATGTTGACATCCGGTCTTTTTGTGGCAATTGGTATTGTACTTCCTGCTATCACCGCTTTTTATCTTTATCTTATCATCCTTGAAGATAGTGGTTACATGCCTAGATTAGCTGTTCTGATAGACACCTTATTACATAAAATAGGACTTCACGGGTTTGCAATCGTACCTATGATACTTTCCCTTGGCTGCAACGTGCCGGGTGTGGCTGCTACAAGAACTCTCCAGACCAAAAAACAGCGTTTCATGATGATAACATTGCTCGCCATATTTATACCGTGTGGAGCCCAACTGGGCGTGATATTTTCTCTCATACCAGAGTTCGCCGGTATAATCCTCCTTTACTTGTTGATAGGATTCATTTTCTTTGGATTCGTTCTTCACAAGGTGATACCCGGAAGATCACCGGAGATCTTGATAGACATACCCCCTTATAGAGCTCCTTCATTGGAAAACGTTTCAAAAAAATTATGGGTCAGGACTAAAGGTTTCTTCACCACCGCTATCCCTTTTGTACTGCTCGGTGTGGGCTTGGTCAATGTATTATATCTGGGTGGGGTCATTGACTGGTTGGCGGAAGGATTAGGTCCACTTTTGACCATCTGGTTCGGTGTACCGAAAGAAACTGTAGGGCCGCTAGTAGCTGGCTTCTTGAGGAAAGACCTAGCCGTAGCGCAGTTATCCGCCATTAAGATGACCAAGTACCAGCTTATCAGTTCCGTGGTACTAGTAAATCTTTATTTTCCCTGTATTGCCACTTTTATCATGATGATGAAAGAAGGAAGTGAAAGAGGTGTTAGAGGAGTTCTAGAGATATTGGGTGGAAGTTTACTGGTTCTAGCGACTGTTCTATTCATCTGGGGAGGACTGTTACATTTGATCTGGATCATGATGGGGGTGGCATGAGATGTATGAAAACGTGAAAGATAAAATCGGAGGTCTTTATTTTGGAGTATTCGGTATCGTCGTTTTTCTAGTAGGTATATTGGAAATAGGGTTAGGAGTCCTGAACAAGACCGTACTTTTTGGACCTGTGATATTCTCAGGATATTTCATGATATGGCGAGGTATAATATTGTTCTTTGCTGGTATGTTCTACATCCTCAGCGTGAAGAGATTTACTGATATCCATCAAAAAGCTAAGGCCGTAGTCGCATCTCTCATGATATGGATTATAGCTGGAACACGGATATTCAGCATCATACTGGAGTCCATACTTGGAGAGGGAAGCCGATGGTTCAACACCTGGGAAGGTTTTCTTTCAAGTTATGCTCCTCCATACATTCCCTCACTCTTACTTCTGCCTTTTACATTGGTTGTTATTTACTATGTGTTATCAAATGAAGAAAATGATGAAAAATGAGATGATAGTGTGAGAAAAAAGATATTGAAATTTATCGAAGATGGTTACAATCTCGATGAGATCAGCGATAATCTCGATATATCGAGACCTACCATAGATGAAATCATAAAATCACTAGTCCGTACGGATTACTTGGTCGACTATGATTGTGATGATTGTTCGTCCTGTCCTTTTTCATGCAGTGATCTAGATTCCAACAATATGGATGCATATGTGGTTACAGAAAAGGGAAAAAATTGGATAAAGGAAAAATGATTTGTGTTGAGTTACCAAAAGATTTTAGACTGTTCAAAAATATGGAGTAAAATGATGATCGGAAAAAGAGAGGAGGAGTATCTTGAGGTCATCTATGACGTGATTCAAGAAAAAGGTTACGCCAAAGTGAAGGATATAGCGGAGATTCTAGATGTGGGTCTCTCTTCAGTAACAGAGATGTTCCAGAAGTTAGACGATAAAGGATATATAAATTATGAGAAATACAGTGGAGTTACTCTTACCGACAGAGGTGAAGAAATAGCAGTAGCACTTTCCGAGGCACATAAAGTTCTTAAAGATTTTCTTATCATATTGGGCATGGATAAGGAACTCGCAGACGAAGACGCCTGTAAGATCGAACACGTAGTTAGAAGAGAGACGATGGAGAGATTAACTAAATTTGTTGATTTTATTCAAAGTCATGAAGAACCTCTCTGGCTCGAACGTTTTAAAAAGTATTACGAGACTGGCGAGATGGAAGAATGTCCAAAAACGCTTAAGGATAAAAACGATTAGTTCATAGATTGAGGACTGTTCCGACTCCACATCTTCTGTATGAATCAGGAAATCTCTCTTCTATCTTATCCAACAACATAGTGCAGTGGCAGGGCACTAAAAGGGGTATGTCTTCAAGCAAGTCTAGATCATCGAATCCATGATAGCCTCCTATTATTCCTTTTATCTTACCGATCTTAGAAGCTTCATCCATTATTTTGCCTATACCCGGGTGTCCACATCCAGTCAATATGTAAACTCCGTCGTCATTCTCAACTATCAGAGCCTGCTCTTTGATAGCTCTGCCCAGTTCTCCGGTCGAGTATATCCCATCGACGATCTCTACTCTATCAGTAACGGATATAACCCATCCTTGGAGGTCGAACTCTTTCATGATCCGATCAGTTAAAGATTCAGGAACATATATCTTTACTTCCTGGTCTTCAAAAGCGGATAAACCGCCTATATGGTCCCAGTGTCTGTGTGAAATAACAATGATATCTATGTCCTCTTTTGAAATATTTGATTGGTTCATGTTATGCAGTAAAATATTCTCGTCATGACCTACGTCGAAAAGAATCTCATGATCACCAGTATCCAAGTAGATAGAGACGCCCCAATCCGGGTAAAATTCATCATCTGTAACTATATCATCGTACAATATCTTGATGGTTTTGTCCTGATTCTCCATCATATTGTTCTGCACCCATATTACACATTTGTGTAAGGATATAAATAGTTACCTTTTTGATCTCATATCGATTCTTTGCTGTAAATTTTCAATCTAGATTTACATACTTGAAGATTAACTTGCCGCATTCGCTGCACCTAATATCTAAATTTCTTCTTCTCATTTTTTATTACCTATCCGTCGAGTTCCTCTTTTATTTCACCATTAGGTAACATAGAATCGGGAT
>JBKHFH010000043.1:0-17183 GCA_046540335.1 Thermoplasmata archaeon
AACAAAGACTCCGTCCCTACATCCTCGATCAGAAGAGAGGTGATCTGCGGATGAACAAAGACTCCGTCCCTACATCCTCGATCAGAAGAGAGGTGATCTGCGGATGAATTGGAAGATGTCTCGGATCGTCAGGACTGTCACCGATTTTCTACTAGTCCCCATCATTGTCTTTGGCATATATCTGATAGTTCACGGTCATCTTACTCCTGGTGGTGGATTTCAGGGAGGTGCGGTGATAGCCTCTGCTACAGCATTATTGATAATCACCTATGGAACGCTGGGTGAACACAAAAAGGATCTTTCTTCAGTAGAAGCGTTGGGCTTGACTTTGTTTGTAACTATCGCTCTTTTAGGTATTGGAACGACCATGTTTTACAACTTTTTAGCTGGGACCGGAGGGATATTTGGAGCCCCAGTTCCGGAGATGGGCATTAATTCGGGATATATCAATACAGGTGGCACTGTACCACTTATGAATTTGATGGTGGGCATAGAAGTATCGGCAGCACTGAGTCTTATCCTCTGGGTGATGTCAAAAGAGACCGGACTTTTAGAACCAAAAAAACACAGCTCCAGTGATGAAGACCAGGAGGTGAAAGATTGAATTTTGAAACTTTACTGATGACAATGCCATACATGACTGTAGTGACCCTTTTCATAATCGGCCTTATAACCGTACTCTTCAAGAAAAACTTGATCAAAATAATCATGGGCATAACGATAATGCAGAACGGCGCTAATCTTTTTTTGGTTTCTTTGGCATACCGAAAAGGTGATTACGCGCCAATATTCACGAGTGGAGAGTCGACTGAGATGGTGATGCCGACCGCACA
The DNA here is from genome assembly GCA_046540335.1 of Thermoplasmata archaeon. GTDB lineage: Archaea > Thermoplasmatota > Thermoplasmata > Halarchaeoplasmatales > Halarchaeoplasmataceae > Natronoplasma. The sequence continues at coordinate 834 of JBKHFH010000043.1, forward strand.
TGCTCTCACATTGACGAGTATCGTTATCGGCGTGGCGACTACAGCACTATTGCTCTCATTTACGATAATGATCAAAAGACACTATGGTAGTATAAATACAGATGATCTGAGGAGGTGCAAAGAATGAATTCAGAAATTATACTACATTCTCCGACTTTTATACTCGCTGTACCCTTACTTTTTGCATTTCTTACACCTCTATTTGATAGAGTATCTAAAAAACTTCGTGATGGAGTCTTTTTCGCCGGACTTTTCCTGACTGCATTTTTCGTCTCTCTGATGGCTTATAGGGTCTACACTGTAGGGGATTGGGCTTACGTGTTTGGCTCTGGATCGATAGAACCAGGTGAGGGAACTGTACCATTCTTCCGGATCCAATTTTTGGCTGACGGAGTATCAGCGATGGCCACTATCACTCTAGCTATAAGCTCTATCGGTGCTGGAATCTACGCTTACGCTTTCGTTGCAGAAGAGACCGGTTTAAATAAATTCTATACACTTTTCCTTTTGACTGTAGCAGGGGTCAATGGTATGGTGCTGACCGGTGATCTTTTCAATCTCTTCGTTTGGTTCGAGGTGACCTCAATTTCTACTTGTGCTCTCATAGCATTCAGGAATTATAAAGGTCAGGCAGTCGAGGCTGCGATAAAGTACATGATAATAAGTGTAGTCTCGGGACTGTTCCTTTTGTTTTCGGTGGCACTACTCTACGGTCAGTACGGCGTATTGAATTTCGAACTTCTCTCTCAAAACATAAGTGGGACTTATATAGATAAGATCGCATTGGCTATATTAGTCGTCGTAATGGCTTTGAAATCTGGAGCTGTTCCGCTCCATTTCGTTACTCCTGATGCCTATTCTATGGCTCCTGGATCCATAACCGCAGTTCTGGTCGTGGCGAGCCAGGCTGGTCTCTGGGTGTTATTCAGGATCGTTTTCAACCTTTATGGGCTCGCAGTAGACACACTGACTGTAGGATGGATTGTGATAATCTTAGGTGTGCTCTCCATGTTCATAGGAGTTACGATGGCGCTCGTTCAGAAGACTGTCAAGAGATTGATGGCCTATCATGCCGTATCACAGACCGGCTACATGTTATTGGGCGTTGGTGTGGGCCTAGCAGTTCTCGGACAACCTGAGATGGAAGCATATGGGAGGACTGCCATGGAAGGAGGTATATTCCATATAATCAATCACGCTATGTACAAAGGTCTTCTCTTTTTGACCGCAGGTGTGATAATCTTCAAGACAGGGAAAAGAAAATTGGACGAGCTGGGCGGTTTAGGTCACTCGATGAAATGGACAATGGTATTCTTCATGATCGGTGCTTTAGCGATCGCGGGAATACCACCCTTTAACGGCTTTTCCTCGAAGCTTATGATATACAAATCAGTTTATCAATTCAATCCGATACTTTCCATAATAGCGATGGTCGTTAGTATTCTTACATTGGCCTCTTTCGTCAAGGTCTTCCACTCGATATTTATGGGTCCGAAAGATGAGGAGATCGCTGAGACAGGTGAAGCGCCAAAGGGGATGCTCGTCGGTATGGCTGTATTGGCTGGGGCCGTTATCATCTTCAGCCTTTTTCCTGGATTGATTGTTTCTACTATTGTTGAACCTGCAGTAGAATCCTTAGGAGTGATATTATGAATGCCTTAGTGAACCAGATCGTTCCAATAAGCAAATGGAATCCTCTCGTGATGATTCTCATAGGACTGATCGTTGGGATCGTGGTTTATCTAATCTATCGGATGGGAAATCCATCTTACAAAGATACCGAACATAAGAGAGAATCTTTTCTTTCTAGTAATGCTCCGCCGGAGGAATCTAAGGCGCTGCATCTAGGTGGAAGTAATCTGTACTGGGGTTTTACTCAGGCTTTGCAACGTTATTTCAAGCCGTTAGTCAGCGCTCATACCGGAGTGATCAACGATTATCTGTATTGGCTTTTAATAACCATGGCTCTAGTCATGGTAGTACTTTATTTCGTATGAGGTGTAATCATGGAACTTTCAAAAACTTTCGATAAGGCTTTATGGGTATTCCACGTGAACAGTGGATCTTGTAACGCATGTGACATAGAGATAGTTTCTACGGTGACTCCTAGATACGATGTCGAGAGATTCGGTATCAAACTCGTAGGAACCCCTAGGCACGCGGATGTTCTTCTTTTCACTGGGCCCGTTATAAAGAAGACAAAAGAGAGGGTACTCAGGATTTATGAACAAACGCCGGACCCTAAAGTTGTACTTGTCATAGGCAACTGTGCTAGTACAACAGGAGTTTATTACGACAGTTATGCTATAGAAGGTCCTATAGACAGACTTTTACCTGATGACGCCCACATAATATATGTCAATGGCTGTCCAGTAAGGCCAGAAAATATAATCAACGGTGTCAAAGAAGCATGGTTGTATCTTGAAGAATTGAGAGGTGATTGATTATGGAACAAGAGGATCTTCCACTTGATCTTGAGGAACTAGAAGACTATCTTACCGATGAATTGGAGGAGGGTATAGAGGAATTCAGGATAGAGGAGATAGAGAAAGGGATATCAAAGAAGCAATCTATGAAGTTTATATGGATGAGAGTTGCTCGGGAGTCTTTTCGTGATGCGGTTAAAACAATCGCCGATATACAGACACCTCATCTTTCTGTAGCTTCTGGCTCAGATAAAGGCGATTTCGTAGAGCTGATCTATCACTTCATGGTGAATTACGGGTGCCCGGGCGAAGAGACCTCGATAAATATGAAAGTACATCTTCCTAAAGATGATTTGACTATACCGACTATAACTGATATAATACCTGGAGCGATAACCACTGAGCGGGAGAAACAGGAATTCTTAGGTGTTGATGTTAAAGACATCCCGGACGACAGAAGGATGTGGCTGGACGAGAATTACCCGGAAGACAGATATCCGTGGCGCTGGGATGAGAAGGGCATGGAAGATATGTCTAGGCACGTGCACGAAAAAGAACAGACCTTTGAAGAACCTGTGTCTGAAAGGGTAGAAAAAAAGGAGGAAGGTGAGTAGATATGGCGGAAGATAAGGCGACTTACGAGGTTCCTATAGGGCCTATACATCCGGCGATGAAGGAACCGTTCATGATAAATTTCAAACTCGAAGGTGAAGAGATCGTAGATGCGGACCCACATCCGGGTATGAATCACAGGGGAATAGAGTTCATGGGTATGCACAGGCACCCTATGAAAGTGATACCCCTAGCGGAACGGGTCTGCGGCATCTGTTCGATAGTCCACCAGCACATGTATACAAGTGCGGTTGAACATGCTGTCGACATAGTTCCCACTGAAAGGGCGAGGTACATCCGTACGATAATGATGGAATTAGAAAGGATACATTCACATGTTCTATGGGCCGGTGTCGCTGCACATGAGATAGGTTTCGAGACCCATCTGCATTTCACCTGGAAGATACGTGAAAAGGTCATGGATCTTTTAGAAACCATCTCCGGGAACAGAGTGAACTATTCTATGTGGACATTCGGTGGCGTGCGACGAGATATAGAAGAAGATTTGTATCCTGAGATTGACGAAACACTAGATTATTACGTCAACTTATACGACAAGCTTGAGGATATATTCTTGGGCGATCCAAGCATAAGACACAGGACCAAAGATATAGGGGTCTTGACAAAAGAGAAGGCCCTAGAACTATGTGGGGTTGGTCCTACGGTAAGAGGTTCTGGTGTGAAGAAAGACGTCAGGATAGATCAACCTTACTCAGCATATCCGGATCTGGATATTGATTATGTGATCCCATCCCGTTACGGTTATGAAGACAGAGGAGACGTATTTTCTAAGACTCTGGTGAGATTAAAAGAGATTCTTCAATCTATCGATCTGATAGAGCAGTGTGTGGAGAAGATGCCCGAAGGTGAGATAACCAGTGAGCCCAATAAAGCCGGTCTTTTCAACAAGCTGAAGAGAGCTTCCGGCGAAGGCATCGGGAGGATAGAAGCGCCTAGAGGAGAAGCGATGCACTATGTCAGACTAACAGAAGATAATGAAGACGTAGAGAACTGGAAGGTCAGGGCTTCAACTTACAATAATCTCGCAACTTATGCTCCTATGTTCATGGGCGAACAGATAGCTGACATCCCGATAATTGCGGCATGTATAGATCCATGTATTGGTTGTATGGATAGGGCTGAAATAATCGATGTCGAGACCGGCGAAAAGGAAGATTATACTAAGGAAGAACTTCATGAGTTGTCTGTCCAAAAAACTGAAGATATGCTAGGAGGGATAGACAGATGAATGTGGAATTCCTATTCGAGAGTTGGATATTGAATATAGTTTTTGTCTTTATTCTTTCAATTATAGGAATATTTTTAGGATTGATCTACAAGGGCTTCGACAGGATGATCACCGCCAAGATGCAGTCTAGGATAGGCCCTCCGATTACCCAGCCCTTCAGAGATGTCAGGAAATTATTGACTAAGGAGAACATCGTCCCGGAAAATGCTGTAGAATGGATATTCAATGGCGCGCCTATTTTAGCACTGACCGGTCCGCTCGTAGCTTTGATGTATCTACCGATCGGTCCCTTTGATCCTTTGATGTCGGGATACGGTGATCTTATACTGGTTCTTTACCTCTTAGCCGTACCAGCCTTAGCAATGGCTGCCGGTGGCTTCTCCAGTGGCTCGCCTTTCGCTACAGTTGGTTCGCAGCGCGAAGTGGTTTTAATGATGAGTTATGAGTTGCCCTTAGCGATTTCTGCCATAACTGTGGCGTGGAAGATGAGCAGCATCGTCGATGAAGGAACCAATCCATTTTCATTGGAAGTCATTTCCTCAAATCCCGTATGGGGCCATGTTGGACTCATCGGTGGGCTTGGGTTCGCTCTGATCGTTTTCACACTGTTTGCGGTCCTACCTGGTGAACTTTCTAAGGAGCCTTTTGGACAAGCAGAGGCGAAGACCGAGATCGCCGACGGAGTTTTCGTTGAATATACTGGGCGGAATCTCGGAATGTTTTACATAGCCAATACAGTCCAGATGATAGTTTTAGGTAGTCTAGTGATAGCTCTTTTCTTTCCCTACCAAATTTCTGAGTTATTGGAAGGGTGGATCGTTCTTGGTGGACCAGAGGTACCGCTAGTTGAAACAGGTATTTGGGCTTTACTTGCTGATATAGCGTTTTATCTCTTCAAACTATTAGTCATAATCTACTTTGGTGTCTCGCTCATAAGAGTAGCCTTTGCTAGACTACAGATCGACACGGCAAGCTATATCTATTGGGTTCCTGTCAGTATTATTGGTCTTGTAGGATTGCTACTCGTCGTGTTAGGAGCGACTGTGTGAGGTGATATGAATATGCCAACATCTACGATATATACTTTGATAAAGCAGCTCTTCACAAAAAAGGCAACTAACCCCTTCCCTCTGAAGCGCGCTCCAGATGATATGACATCCGCCGCAGAGCTGGTTGAGAAAGGAGAAATAGATCTTAATCCTCCGGTGGAAATACCGGAAAATTACAGAGGGAAGTTGGAATATGATAAGGAATGCTGTATAGGATGTAAGATGTGTGTGCGAGTCTGCCCCTCAGAAGCGCTGGTCTTCAAGGAAGATGAAGAGAAGGTCAAGCACTATGTTTCTAGGTGTACTTTTTGTGGTCAGTGTGTGAATATTTGTCCAAAAGATTGCTTTGATTTTTCTGAAGATTTCCTCATTGCGGGAACAGATAAAAGCGCAGATGATATGATAATCAATCCTTGAGTTAGAGTTATTCGGGCTTCTTCAGCTCAGGTATATCTCTCCACTCATCCGACTCTAGTAGTTCTATCATCTTTTCTTTTGCACTCTGCAGCTCAGTAGTCATACCCTCCTTTAAACTCATGTCTTTGGGCTGTATGCCTATCAAGAATACTTCTTTCACTTTCCTTTCTAGAAACTCCATAACAGTAGATAATGGAAGGGCGTGGGTACTCATGGTGAAGACTCCAAGATGGTCCTTCGGTACCATCCTGATTTCGCCGGGTTCTAGGCCCATATTGGCGGCATCTACAATAACCACTGTTTCATACTCGTCATCTTCTATCAAAGTTATATGATTCTCGGGAACGGAACCACAGTCTATCTTTTCCCAATCATCGCTATCAAGCTCTCTAGCCACCATCTCTCCTACAGCGTCGTCTCCACGGATGTCGTTTCCAACTCCCAATAGTAGTTTATCAGCCATGGCGAATTGAATCCTTCAGAGTATTTATTATTTTACCATGGTGGGCAAAACTTTTTAAAATACAGATTCGTATTTAGCCGCAAATGGAGCATAAAATAAAGAAAATAAAAAAAATACTGCAATTATCTGATGATGTTGACTTTGATAAATACGCTGAAAAACAGTTGAACGATAAACTTTACAAGTGGAAAAACGAAAATATCGAGTATCTTTCTGATTTAGAATATTTTATCAACGGGAAAAAATACGATTCTCTGTTAGATGCGATCCATGAGGAAGAAAATTTAGAGAAAATGAAGTTCAATTTTTTAAATCCTAACCTAGATGGGGCATGGAATTTTTCGAAACCCACTAAAGAACTCAAAATTAAATTTGATAAAGGAGTATGTAAAACATTCGAATACGATCCTACCTCTTTAGATAAGTGGTCTAAAGCTGGTGAATCCAAAGTAGAAAAGACCATGATTAGAGCTTTCATCTCCGACTTTTATGTGCCTATATCTATCAGTAAAAAATCAGAATATCACCGTGCTGAAGAGATCCCCCGTCAATATGAACCTCATCTCAAATCTTTGAATCAGTTATGGAATGACGTGAGGGGTGGAGTGTTTCCATTTGTTGTCAGGTTATCTCTCTACACTAAAAAAGATAGGTACTCTCTTCTAGTGGACACGTTGAACGATAAGTTAAGACCACATCCTCTCGGCGAGGTAACAAGGATTAAAAAGACTGAGAGAAAGCCCATCGATTATCTGAACTTCGATGAAGTCTACGCATGGCTGGATATACCGTTCATCTCAAAGAAGATATTTGAACTACTTTTTGAAACTCAAGAGATGACCGTATTCGATATAGCTGACTGTCTGAGCATGGATAAAAGAGTAGCCGAGAACAATTTGGTCAGTTTAGAAAGCAAAGGGTACGTCGACAAGAGTAAGGAGATATACTACTCAATTAATATGGGTAAAATAGAAAAAAAGGCGAACGAATTGGGTTGAATCGATATAGAAAGATCAGGTTTCTTCTTCGATCAGATCTCCGATGGTCAATCCTTCTGTTTTCTCGGTAGTCTTTGTAGGGGCGCTTTTGATCTTTTCTGTAAGCTTGATATTCAACGTATTTTCCAATTTTTCTCTGAGATTTTCGCTAGGTCTCATATCCTCGCGCTCGAGCTTTGCTATGACCGACTTCTTCTCGTTGATCTTTTTTGCCAGCTCTTCCTGGGTGAGTTCATTCTCTAACCTTGCGCTTTCGATCCTTTCCGAATAGTCGAGTGCGAGTTCTTCGGTGGTCTCCTCGTAATCGTCAGAGGTGCCATGTGATTGCTTATCCTTGATCCTTTGAAGGACTTCCTGTGTGGACTGGCTTTTTTTCTCAGAAGTCAGTACTTCCTTTCCGTACTTTTTACACTCTTCACACACCTCCATTTGCGATCCTTCAACTTTCACCGTAGTCGTATCATTAACTTCCTTACCACAGAGCTCACAGGCCATGTAAACACCTATTTCGACACTTATCGAGTGTCATATTAGGTAAAGATTAGCAGTGATTTAAAACTTGTCTATTATGGAGTGGATATATCAAAAAAACATGTCAACAACTAGAAGTGAATAAAAAGTAGATTTTCTCCCGAAAAGATAAAAACTAGTGTATAGTTAGAGTAATGGACGAATATGAGTCGGATGCCCTTCTATCTCAAGCAGAGGGTCGAAGAGGTAAAAGAGAGAAATGTCCATCGAAAAGAATTGAGCAAGTCTCTGCCTCCCTGGGAAAAGATAGTGGTCACTTGGATAACAGTCCTACTCTTTTGGTTAGCAGTGAGTGGAAGGGTCACCTGGCAGAACTTGCTGATGGGCGGTATAGTGGCGATGATAATCTCTCTGGTTATGTATGAGAATCTGACAGACGATCTCAGAGTTGAAGGGACTTTGGGCAAAAAGTTACTTTATCTAACGTTCATCCAGATACCTGAATATTTGTTCATCATGGTGTTTGAACTGATAGAGAGCAATTTAAAAGTTGCCAAACATGCGTTATTCTTGGATTTTAACCCGGGCATAGTCAAAATTCAGACCGATCTCAGGTCGGATACAGGTACGACTATATTGGCGAACTCCATAACTTTGACACCCGGTACTCTCACAGTTGATGTCGATAAAAAGATGGATAAGACCAGTCTCTACGTTCACTGGATAGATGTAGAAACCCTTGATAGAAACAAATCAGGAGATAAGATAAAGGGGGATATCGAAAGATGGTTGAAGAAAATATTCTGGTAAATCCTCTATGGTGGACTGTATTGATCCTGCTCGGGACCAGTTTCGTCCTCTTTTACAGGGTAGTCATGGGTCCCACGATACCTGATAGGATCATCGGTTTAAACACTATCACCACCAAGATGGTGGTCGGGATAGCGGTATTATCTATAATCACCGAGCAGTATTATCTAATAGATCTTGCGATAGTTCTTCTTATGGTGAATACTGTAGGAGGTCTGATATTGGCTAAACATTTTGAAAGAGGTGGAAGAACTTGAACATAGAACTTATCTTGCTGGTACTTGGAACTGCCGTTATGATATTTGGGGCTCTAGGAGTATTACGTTTTCCTGATCTTTACACCCGTTTACACGCTTCCACGAAGACAGATACTGGTGGTGCCATGAGTATCTTGATAGCTACTGCCCTTTTAGCTTCTAGTGCGCCTTGGGCGATAAGGGTTAAACTCATCATCCTAACCTTTCTGATAGCGCTGATAAATCCGATGATCTCTCATGCAATAGCTAGAGGTGCACATAAGGCCGGGATAAGACCTATCGCGGTGGTGGATATGTATGCTAAGGATAATCCGTGAATTGATGCTTATAGCGATGATAATCCTCGCGGTCGTCATCGTCTCTGAAGATAAAGCGATAAAGGCCGTCATAGAGCTCGCATTATTGAGTTTGATGTTCGTCGGAGTGCTTTTCTTACTCCAAGCTCCAGATGTTGCCCTATCGGCGATAGTCGTTGGAGCTATACTCTTGGGTATATTTCTCTATACCATACAGGAGGTGGAAGGATTAGAAGACATCTGGTAGCATTGATACTGGTTCTTATATTGGGGAGTCTTCTGGTACCTCTTGATTATTCAAGAGAAGGCGATGGTAGCTATGAATACTATGTTGATAATTGGGAGGAAGTAGGAGCGGCAAATCTTGTTGCCGCTGTCCTGATGGACTGGAGAGCTTATGACACGATGGGAGAGGCTATCATCCTTTTCACTTCGATCTTCGGCTTCTATGTGTTATTGGGAGGTGATAAGGATGGAGATGTCGACGGTGGTTAGAAAGAGTTCGAAGATAATATCTCCCTTCCTTTTCACCTACGGCGCCTATCTGCTCATCTATGGTCACTTAAGTCCTGGTGGGGGTTTTCAGGGCGGTGTCATACTAGCTGTAGGTGTGATTCTACTCTTGACATCTCACGGATACACCCTTGTGAGGAAGACATTTAGAGATAGGTTGGTAAAGGTGATAGAGAGCAGCGCCGTTATCGGTATCGTACTGTTAGGTCTTTCTGGGCTGTTATTCAACTCCTTCTTTTATAACTATCTGAGGGGGGGATCGATTGGTGATCTTTTCAGCGGTGGAACAATAATGATCTTCAACATACTAGTCGGACTCAAGATAGGTACAGGTTTTATTATCGTATTCTATGTACTTCTCAGGAGGATAGAACGTGATTGAATCTGTTACTGGCGGATATCTGAATGCACCTGTTACAGGCGTCATTTTGATAATGATAGGACTCTATGGACTGATGGTCAAAAGGGACCTTATCCACCAGGTCATATCTATAAATATAATCTCCCCAGGAGTTGTCCTCTACTTCACCGGCCTAGGCTACGTTTCTGGGGCAGATGCTCCGTTGTTCCCTAATACCAACGTTGTGGACCCCATCCCAGCTACCCTAATGCTAACAACCTTGGTTATAGATGTAGCGGTGACTTCTTTTGCTCTTGCACTGATCATAAAGATAGAAGAGATCCAAATAGGAGGAATAGGAGGGGATGAAGATTGATAACGCCGCTAGTTGCTTTACCCTTTCTATTTGCATTCCTGCTGAGTATCACAACTTATTTTGAGATTGGCCGTATCTACAGAAAGATTACATTTTTGATGGGAATATTCACCCCAGTTCCGATATTCTTGCTGAATATAGAATATCTACCTGCAGGTACGGTTCTAGGTGGCTGGACGAGGATATCCGGGATTGAAGTAGCTATAGATGATATTGGTTTTTTCTTCTTATTGGCAACTTTCATTGTATTTCCTCTGGTTGCTATCTATAGTTTGAGTTACTTTGAAGAAGAAGGTGAAGTTTCCACTGAATCGAAATTTTTTCTTATGCTTCTTCTTTATGGAAGTCTGATCGGCACTTTCATAACCGGGGATCTATTCAATTTCACAGTATATCTGGAGATAGCGTCCCTAGCTGCGATAATATTGGTCGGTAGTTCAGATACGAAAGGTGCTAAATTGGCTGCTTTTAGATATCTGATGCTGTATCTTCTTTCTTCGTTTTTCTTCATTTTTTCAGTAGGCATAATTTATGTAAAAACTGGATATCTGAACTTTCACCTTATCGAACAGACCTTAGTGATGGATACGGAGGTCAAAGTGGCTATAATAATAGCCTTTGCGGCGTTGATAATGAAAGCGGGAATCTTCCCACTCCACTTTTGGTTGCCTGATGCCCATTCTAAAGCCGATACGCCGGTCAGTGCACTTCTATCCGGTTTAACGGTGAAGGCGCCGGTGTTTGGTATGCTGTTATTTTTGAGGTACACTTCTATCGAGTTTATGACGGCCCCTTTGATGATCATCTCTTTTTTTTCTATATTCTTTGGAATCTTCATGGCCGTTTTTCAGACGAATACGAAAAAACTCTTGGCTTACCATACCGTTTCTCAGATGGGTATAGTGCTTTTGGCTATCTCTGTTTTGGATATATACGCTGCTGCCCACTACGTTTTTGCACACGCTCTTTTTAAATCAGGTCTGTTCCTTGGTACAGGTCCCCTTATATCTTCTTTCAGGAGTAGGGATCTGAAGCAACTCACTCATCGAAGTAGCGCGCCGTTGATCGTTTCCTTTCTAATCCTGAGTTTAGCTATCGGCGGTGTTTCGCCAATGATCGGGGCTTTCGGAAAGCATGAGATATCGATCGAATTGAGCGGAATTTCACTCTATCTTCTTTACGCCGCTTCTATAGGTACCTTGCTTTCTTTCTCTAAGCTGAATTTTGAGCTCTTCCAATCGGGAGGGAATATTGATGTAGAGATTCCTCATATTATAGAAAAAGGAGTAGTTTTCATCATCGCACTTTTGACTATCAGCTTTGGGATCTATTATTATCCCAAATTCAATCCGATAGACATCCTATTTATAGTCGCAGGTCTAGGCATCCTTACGTTACTGAAATTACTACATGTGTTGGAATGGGACGTACCGTGGTTTTACAGAAGAGATGTGGACGGATTGACGAAACAGATCAACTTCTACACTATGGTATTTGTCATTGTGAACATCGTATTAATCTTATCGATGCGATTTGAAGACCTCATACAGAAACTGCTGATAAATTGGGGGATCTGAGTAAGATGAATATTTTGGAGGGAGTATAATGGTGGTAAAAATCAAAAGTCAGAATGATTTAAGCAATCATTTTACAATACTCGAGGGTGATAGAGGGTGATCACTGTATCTGTGGCGTTTCCCATACTTTTTGCGATTCTATTCAGAACCATCACCTATTTTGACATAGGTATAAAACAGAGCTACGAAGATTTGATATTTTTGATAGGTGTGGTTAGTCCATTGCCGATATTTGGATTCTACATGCTCGATCTACCTACAGGTACGGTTCTAGGTGGTTGGACAAGGATATCAGGTATAGAAGTAGGTGTAGATCACATCAACTTTTTCTTTTTGCTTGCGACTTTCATCATATTTCCTATAGTCGCTTTTTACAGTTGGGATCACTTCGATGATTCTATCGATGAAAAAAGTGGTGGAGTCTCAAGAGAATCTAAATTCTGCCTCATGCTGCTTCTTTATGGGAGCTTGATAGGCACATTCATCACAAGAGATCTATTCAATTTCACGGTATATCTGGAGATAGCGTCCTTATCTGCGATAGTCTTGGTGGGCAGTTCAGATACGAAAGGTTCCAAGCTGGCTTCTTTTAGATATCTGATGCTTTATCTTCTTTCTTCATTCTTTTTCATTTTTTCAGTAGGTCTGATTTATGCCAAGACAGGGTATCTCAATTTCAGTTTGATCGAAGCGAATCTAGTGATGGACACTGAAATCAAAGTGGCGATAACCATAGCTTTCGTGGCGCTGATGATGAAGGCGGGTATCTTTCCACTCCACTTTTGGTTACCTGATGCTCATTCCAAAGCCGATACGCCGGTCAGTGCACTTCTTTCAGGTTTATCTGTGAAGGCCCCAATTTTTGGTATGGTTCTGTTTTTGAATTATACTTTTATAGAATTTTTGGCTTTTCCATTGATGGTGATATCTTTTGGTTCTATTTTCTTCGGCATCGGAATGGGCCTCTACCAGTCGGAGGCGAAAAAACTCCTAGCTTATTCTACGGTTTCCCAGATGGGATTTGTTCTCCTCTGCATAAGTACTTTGAATATCTTCGTGACCGGCGTGTACGTTCTAGCCCATGCCCTTGTAAAGGCAGCTCTTTTTCTCGGAGTCGGTGTGATCTTAAAGGAACAGAAAAAGAAATATCTAGCCGAACTCTGTTATAAGAATAGAGAGTTATTGATGACGACTATAATTTTATTGAGTCTAGCCATAGGTGGGATATCACCCTTCTTAGGAGGTTATGCAAAAAAAATGCTCGGTGATATTTTAGCAAAAGAGATACTTTTACTGTTCTATATCGGTTCGATCGGAACTTTGACACTTATGACCCGATTGAATTACAAGCTTTTTATGGGTTCTAACAAAAGAAGACAAAGGTTCAATTTAAAATCGATATTACCCCTAGCTCTTGCCATGGTTAGTCTTGGATTTGGAATATATTACAAACCTAAATTCAGTATTCTAGATATTGCGTTTATAGTTATAGCGATAGGCACATTCTTCATAATGAAATATTTACGTATCCTTGATAGAGAGTTCCTATCGCATCTAAAGATAAATAAGAGAAGTCTTCCGGAACAGATCAATTTCTACACGATGGTGTTTGTTATGCTCAATATTCTGTTAATAAGTTTTGTATTATATATATAATAGAGTGTTTTGTAAATATGAATCTTTAACGTATCCCTATGGATCTTCAGTGATCATCGCCTTCGTTTTATCGTCAATCGAGTTCCTTTACAGAGAGTTCGATCACGTTTTCCATGTCAGAAAATTCCTCCTTCAGATGACCAAGAGTTGTATCCGTTTGGCTTATATCGATGACGGTTATCAATATCCCCTGATCCTTGCTGACCTCTTCTGTCTCGTTGAAGAGTATGTTGACGTTGTGATTGGCGAATTCTCCGCTTATATCCGATAGAACTCCAGGTTTATTGTTCAGGATGAACTCGAATTCTACCAGTTCTCTACCTGGAAGAGCGACTCTTTCGAGTCTAGCCTCTTTGATTTCTGGGCTGATCTCGAGTAAAAAATAGGCTCCCTTAGAAGCGCCTATATCATAGCCGGTATCTGATGGAAATTCTATTTTCCCGTCTTCCTTCAATCTCACTATCTCGTAGTAAGTCATCAGATGCTAATCTTTTTACATCCTAATAAAACCCACGTTATTGGAGGATGCGTTATAATGCCTTCTCGAATGTAGAATAATTTCCGTCATCCAACTATAATTTAGTAGATAAAACTTTTATATCCCTACACTCATTACCTAATGTAATTAAGGACTCTTAAAAATATAAAAAGTGATATTCATGTCTTCAAAGGATGGGTCTAAAGAAGAATCAGGTGACTGGTTTGATGAGCTGGACGAAGAGTTGGACGAAAAGACCTCTGAAGTATTTAGGGATCTGGGTGAAAAAGATGCCAGGATGGCTGAACTTAACAAGCAGTTCATCAAAGATTTCTGGCGGATCTGGATAAAGTTTGAAAATAAACTCAACGTTCATTTCAGTATTCGACCAGACTACAGTTCATTCGCGCATTTTGACGAATTCCCGGAGGAATGGGAATTCCGAAATGACTTCGATTTTTCCAATGTGAACCAGATCGAACTGATGGATAAAACCCAGGAAAATGACAGAACGGGAGACAAACTACTTTTAGAGTATTTCAAGGACGATGACACGCTGAAGGTAGGATTGTTCTTTGAATTCAGCGAGGGCGAACGGTATTACAAATATAGCGGATGGAAAAGGATCTATGTAAGGTATTCCCTTTTTGAGGCCGAATTCCCTGTAGAAGATGAAGAGATGGATGAATTCCATAAAGAATTGAAGGAAGTAGTCAAGCAATGGTACACCTCACATCTCGAGCGCGATAGAGATGTAATAATAGATCATATAAAGTCAGAATACGAGAAGGTAGAGGAGTATCCTGAGTAGCGAAACTATCAAATCAAAAACTTTTTTTGTTTTTTAATTATATCCTTTTTGGGAGAGGAGTTTATAGAGTCAATACGTTTCCACTTTCACTTCCCTCCCCTACAAATCATTAAATAGAAGCCCGTCTTCGCTAAGACCGGTCCAACAAAAGAAGACGGACCAAAGATGTGATAAAATGCAAGAAGAAGAAAACCTCGCGCCCCATATAGATGACATAAACCGGGCGTTAAACGGAAAGTTGAGCGAAGATCAGATCGAAGAGGAACTCCGTACCTATACGGACAGATACGGAGTACCCTTGGGAAGCGCAAAAAGATCCATCGTCAAAAAGTATGATGGAGATCCTCAAGAGCTGTACGTAAGTACAGAGAAAAAGATCGAGGATATTGAGGGTGATGAACAAGGTTTGAACCTCAAGTGCAGAGTCGTTTCTGTAGATGATAAAGAGATAGAAGTGGACAACCAACCCAAGCGCATATGGTACGGTATACTCGGCGATGATACCGGAACCATCCCGTACACGCTTTGGGAAGCAAAATCGATAGAAATGGAGAAAGGAGACACTATCAAGTTGGAAGGCGCTTACGTCAATATGTGGAATGACAAGCCGCAGGTGAATATAGGATCTAAAGCGTCTATCAAGAAAATCAAAGAAGAAGAAGTACCACAGTTCGAGCGAAAAGCTCAAAAGCTTGATCTCAAAGATATCAGGGAGGATATGCAGAATCTAGAAGTAAAGGCTAGGTTAATGTCGATCGAAGAGAAAACCGTAAATACCGATGACGGCGAAAAAACACTTTTTTCTGGAGTGATGGCCGACGAGACCGGTAAAGCACAATTCAGTGCATGGCATGATTTTGGATTAGAAGAAGACAACGTTGTTAGAGTAAGAGGGGGCTACGTGAGATCATGGAGAGGAATACCTCAGTACAGTTTTGATGAAAACGCGAACGTTAAGATATTAGATGATGACGAATTACCAGATGCTGAAGACCTTAAAGAAACTTCGACATATACTATCAGCGATCTTGCCAAGAGAGGTGGAGCCGTTGATGCTATCGTCGAAGCTGTGATGATAGATATCAAGAGCGGCAGCGGGCTGATTTTTAGATGTCCAGAGTGTAACAGAGTGATACAGAAAGGCGCATGCAGAGTTCACGGTAAAGTCGACGGTGAAGCGGACCTCAGGGTCAAAGGTATACTCGATGACGGAACCGGTGCATTGACCGTGGTTATCAACAGAGAGCTTACAGAGGAAATTTTAGGTTATGATATGGATAAAGCTATGGAGATCGCTAAAGACGAGATGAATCAGGACGTCATAAGAGATGAGATCGAAGAGAAACTGATTGCCCAACCATTGATGGTCAGAGGCAACGTGACTAGTGATGATTACGGCTTGATGTTGATCGCCGACGAAGTCGAGAGCAAGACTATCGATGTTGAAAAAGAAGCTAGAGAGATGTTGGACGAGGTGAGAGTATGAATCTCACCACATCCTCATCCTTGTTTTTTCCTTATAGACTAAAGGAGGTTTTAAGATGAGCAGGA
>JBKHFH010000044.1:0-17018 GCA_046540335.1 Thermoplasmata archaeon
CTTTTTCGTTGAGATTTTCTTTTCTTTCCTCTACTTTCTGTTCTAAAGAATCGAGTTCATCTTCACGCTCGTCCAAGCTTTCTTTTTTCTCCTTAAGTTCGTTCTCTAGCTCTTCCAGTTCATCTTCTTTATTCAATACGTTCTGTTCTCTTTCATCCAGATTTTCTTGAAGAGATCCGATCTCGTCTTCGCGTTCATCCAGATTTTTTTCCTTATCTTCGAGTTCTTCTTTCAATTCTTTTAATCCTTCTTCCTTTTCTTCTATATCGTTTTTACGTTCATCGAGCTGTGTTTCGTACTCGTTGAGTTCTTCTTCTTTTTCGTTGAGATTTTCTTTTCTTTCCTCTACTTTCTGTTCTAAAGAATCGAGATGGTCTTCACGCTCGTCCAAGCTTTCTTTGAATTGATCGAGCTCATCTTCTAGTTCTGCGAGTTCTTTTTCTTTGTTCAATACGCTTTTTTCTTTTTCACCAAGATTTTCCTCGAGCGATTCGAGTTCATTTTCACGCCTTTCTAGTTCATCCCTCCGTTCATCAAGTTCATCATTTAGTCCGTTGAGTTTTTCTTCCTTTTCGTCTAGTTCTTCGGCCCTCTCGTTCAGATTTTTCTCCCATGAGTTGAGTCCTCCTTCACGCCCATCGAGACTCTCTTTTCTGCTGTCGAGTTCCTTTTCAAGTTCTTTCAACTCTCCTTCCTTTTCGTTGAGAGCCTTTTCCTTTTTAGTCAATTCTTCCTGGAGAGACTCCAGTTCATTCTCCTGTTCAGCCAAACCTTCCTTCCGCTCTTCGAGACTCTCTTCTATATCAGTCAGCTCGTCCTCTTTTTGGTCCAGTTCTTCTTTCCTGTCCTGTAATCTATCGTCCAATGAGTCGAGTTGACCTTCACGTTCATCGAGTTTTTCTTTTCTTTCGTCTAGTTTATCTTTCAGTTCTTCCAACTCATCTCCTTTTTCGTCAAGATCTATTTCTTTTTGGCTGAGTTCTTCTCGAAGCGAATCGAGTTTATTTTCCCGTTCATCGAGATATTCCTTCCTTTCTTCTAGCTCATTCTGGAGATCTCCCAATTCCTTTTCTTTCGCTTCAAGACTTTCTTGCATCTGGTCAAGCTCTTTTTCGAAGAAATCAAGAGAGTTTTCTCGCTCATCTAAAGCGTTTTTTCGTTCATCGAGTTCTTTTTCCAATTCATTCATTTCCCTCTCTTTCTCTTCTAAATGTTCTTCTTTCTCATCTATCTCGTCTTTCAACGACTGCAATTCATTTTCTCTGTCATCTAACTCTTGATCTTTCTCATCCAATCCCCTTTCTCGCTGGTCCAATCCCTTCTCTCTCTCATCTAGCTTTTCGCCGCGCGCCTCTAGATCTTCCTCCCACGACTCGAGATCGACCTCTCTTTTGTCGAGCTCTGTACTTTCGTTTTCGAGATTCTTTTTGAACTCATCGAGTTCGTCTTTTCTATCATTCAGTTCGTTTTCAAAGGAATTCAGTTCCTCTTTTCTTCTATCCAATTTTTCTTCTAACTCTTCAAGTTCGTTTTTCTTTCTATTTATCTCGTCTTTCGCCTCTGAAAGTTCTTCTTCTTTATTCTCAAGTTCTTCAGATCTATCCTTCAACCTTTCAGATCTCTGTTCTAGTTCCCCTTCCCATCCTTCCAATTTGATCTCCTGTCTATCGAGTTTATTTTTCCGATCCTCTAGATCATTTTCCCATGCCTCTAAGTCGTTTCCTTTTTCTTCAAGGTCAGATTCCATACTCTCCAATTCATCTCTTTTGCTTTTCAGTTCGTTCTGATGACTGGTCAATCCATCTTCACGCGAATCCAAAACCTCTTCGTACGCATCGAGCTCCTCCTCTCTCTCATTCAGATGATCTTCAAGATCGAGTAAGGACTCTTCAAGCTTCAATATACGGTCTTCGACCTTTTTCAATCCGTTCTCCTTCCTGTTCAATCTCTGGTCTTTCTCCGATAGGTGGCTTTCTCTCTCGTCTAGACGTTTTCCTCTCTCATCAAGCTTGGTTTCTCTTTTCTCCAATTCGTTACTCAATTCATCGAGTTCATCCTCGCGATCGTCCATTTCAGCCTCTCTTTCCTCCACATTCTTCTCTCTCTGATCTGTAGAGGCCTCCCATCTCTCAACGTGCTCTTCTCTTTCGCTTAACTTGGACTCCAGTTCGTCGAGACTTTCCTCTCTTTTATCCAATTTTTCTTCGAACGATTCGAGAACCCTTTCTCTATTTTCCACGATATGCTCTCTCTTTTCTACATCCGAAGTCCTCTCATCTAGTTCTTCATTTCGCTTGTTCAATCGATCTTCGAAGTCTTCCAATTCTTCTTCCCAGCCGGTTAGTTCCTCGTCTTTCTCCTCTAAATCCTTTTCTCTCTTATCCAAACTTTCCATACGGGTTTCTAGACTGAGATACATCTCGTTCAGAGCATTTTCCATGTTACCTAGTTCTTCCTCCCAGATCTCAAGATTCTCTTCCCTTTCGTTCAACGATTCGTCCAATCTTTCTATCTTGTCCAATCTATTCTCGAGTGTTTCTTCGTAGTTTTCAAGGCTTTCTTTTCTTCCTGTAAGGTCGCTCTCCCATTCTTCCAGCTGTGTTTCTCGGAGATCGAGTTCGTACTGATGGTCGATGAGTTCATCTTCCCAATCCTCAAGTCTTTCTTCTTTATTCTCCAGTTCTTTATCCCTGACATCTATCTCTTTTTCTCTCTCATTTATAGTCTCTTTTCTCTTCTCTAGTTTCTCTTCCAACTCCTCGAGTTCCTCTCTTTTCTCTCCGAGTCTTTTTTCTGCCTCTTCGACCTTTCCCTCTCTCCTATCAAGATTTTTGGTCCTCTCTTCGATCTCTTCTTTCTTTTCGTCGAGATCTTTCTTCCTGTCCAAAATTTCTTCGTTTTTCTCCTTCAGTTGTTCCTCCCAACTTTCCAATTCGACTTCTTTCATATCGAGGACTCTTTCTTTTTCTTTTAACTCTTCGTCTTTTTCTTCGACCTCCTCTTCCCGTTCATCTACAGCACTTGAACGTTCCTCTAGATTTTCTTTTCTCTTTTCGAGTTCCTCTTCGACATCTTCGAGTCTCGCTTCTTGTTCTTCCAATCTATTTCCTTTCTCTTCCAGGTCAGATTTTAGATCGCTCAACTCGCTTTCTTTTTCTTGCAGTTCGGCTTCCTTCTTTTCCGCCTCTTCCATCCGTTCCTCTACATCTTCTTCTAGATCTTCTAGTTCTTCTTCGATCTCTTCGAGATTCGTCTCTCTGATATCCAGTCTCGTCTCCCTTTCCCTCAAATCCTTCAGATCCGTTTCCAGTTTTTCTTCCCTTTCCTCTATCTCGTCTTCTTTTCGAGAGACTTCCGACTTTTTTTCGTCAAGCTCTTCCAGTTCTTCTTCGATTTTTTCCTCCTGAGAGTCCAGTTTTTCTTTTTTCTCCTTCAGCTCTGATTCGAGCTCTTCTATCTCCGCCTCTCTTTGATTTAATTGTCTCCTTTCACTCCTCAATTTCTCCCTTTCATTGTCGATATCGTCTTTTATATCTTCTATTTCCTTTCTTTCTTTCTTGACCTCGGCGAGGTCGGATTTTATCTTCTTTTCTCTTTTACCAATGCTCTTTTTGATCTGGTCTAAGTTCTTTTTCTTCTTTTCTATTTCCCTTTCACGCTCGTCCAACTCTTTTTCTCTTTGCTTGATATCATCCCTTTTCTTTTCAGCAACCTGTATCTCTTTTTGTAATTCGTCCTTCTTCTTTTCGAGTTTTTTGACCTCGGACCTACTTTCTCCGAGTTCATCCCCCCAGTCTTTAAGTTTTCTCTTGAATCGGTTCAACCTTTGCTCTTTCCTCTCGAGCATCATCTCTTTTTTCATCAATGACCTCAGAACATTTATCGTTCCGCCTTTCACCTCATCCGTTCCCAGCGAATCCAAATCCTTCTCATCGAGATCATCAACGCTTATATCCTCTTCAAAATCTTCTCCACCTAGAACTTCCTCCAAGATATCCTCTTCGTCCAACTCTTCTGCCCCTTCGATATCCTCTAGTTTAGATCCCCTCTTTTCATCTAAAATTGAAGACTCTGTATCTGTCGAACTAAATTCAGTGATGAGGTCGATATCCACATCCTCCTCAATTTCACAATCCTCGAACTTCGATATAACTTGATCCATATAAAAATTGGATGAAAAGCGAGCATAAGAATAAAGCTCGAGAACCGCGTCTTGGTCAGATGAAAGTCGGCCGATCTCATACAACGCTTCTTTTCCTCGTTTATATCCCTCCTCTCCCCGTCGTAGATCTGCAGCGGCCGGAAAACCGTCTTTAAAGATGATCTCTCCCTTGATACTCGTGTCCTCCAGCTCCAGAAAAATTTTCAGATATCCATCGAGTTCTTCCTCTTTCACTTCATCCATCAGATTTTCTACGGATTCCTCTCCCCCCATAGTAGTCGATATCCGTTTCCCGGCCGGTGTATCCATGATTAGTCACCTTATGCATTTGGAAATATATATATGATTGGACTTTATCATATAGGACTTTCGGTCGAATTACAGTATTTTGGATTTTGGTCAAAGAACGTTCTTGATGAGATCCTCCGCTTTATACATCGCTATTGTGGTGTGCGGGTGAGTTATTTCATTCTTCCTCAGCATAGAATATGCTTTCTCTATAGACAAGGGAAGGATTTCGATATCCTCTCCCTTGTCGTGGTCTATCGTTCCTCCTTTCTCTACGGTACCCACGAAAAGGTGGGCTTTCTGATCATTCAAACTCGCCACGGGATGATACTCGCACAGTTTCTGAGAATCTTTTAGAAGAAATCCAGTTTCTTCCTCTAGTTCTCTTTCCGCAGCTTTTTCAGGACCTTCTCCCTCGTCTATGAAACCCGCGGGCAATTCTACGACTTTTTCGTCTACAGGATAACGGTAGTTCTCTATCAGGATCAACTTGTCATCAAAAACGGGAAGTATACCAGCGAAGTCTGGAAGTTCAAAGATGGTATATGTTTTCTCAGATCCGTTTTGAAGAACGACGTCATCTTCTTTTAGAGTGAAGATGGTTGAATCCGCGATCTTTCGAGAATCTTTTTTTTTCCAATAAGACATGTTCACGGTAACAAGCCGGAACTATTTTTTTGTTATCCTAAGAAGATCGCCTCGAACAGGAAAGCGGTCCCGAGAACTACAAAAAGTCCTCCAGCGATAAGATTTATCTTTTTGCTACGGACGATATTTTCCAGTTTGGATCCCAAGATGACCCCTATCCCTATGATCGTACCCATGCCGATTAAGGCTCCGACCAAAACTGCTATAGGAGACGCATATCGAGCGGTCAAAGCAATAACCGCGAGTTGAGTCTTATCACCCAACTCGGCTAATACCGAAAACAAAAACGAAGTCCATAGAACCCCGTTGTTCTTTTCATCGATGTCCACCTTCACTTCATCTTCGAAAAACAGGGTATAGAGTCCGAATATGATGAATATGAGAGAAGCAATTATCTTTACATATAGGATAGGGATGTACTCAAAGAGTAGAGTACCGAGTCCCACAGCGAGTAAAGTTATGATAGCTATTCCTGAGAATATCCCCGCAAAGACATTTTTGCTATCATATTTAGAAGCGAGAGAGATCGTCATAAATTGACTTTTATCGCCGATCTCGGCCACGAACACGGTCAAGAATGTTATCACAATCACAAAAAACCAGATCATCAGGAAGGTCTATCAATGAAGATATAAATAAATTTTGTTTGACCACCGGATTTATATCTCACGGATGATTAGATTGTACAGGTGTTGAACAAATGAAGATCGCCCCCCTGATCGTACATTCCCATCATATTGATTTCTTTGAAAATCTATGCTCTCAACTCGAGGCACGGGGTCACAAAGTGCTGTGTTTTGTAAGGAAAGAAGAGGGAAATATCAAATATCTGAAAGAATCGGATTTGAACTACACTTATTACGGACCGATCGCTAAAAAATATGTGCCTCGATTTGTCTCCCACTATCAGAGTAGATTTTCACTCATGAGTAAACTCATGAAGTTCAGACCGGATCTCTCTTTCTCGGTCAACGCTATTCCTCAGTCCACTTATAACTCCATACTGAATATCTATTCAGTGGTTTTTTTGGACCGTAGATTGAAGAAAAAGGATGAAAAGAGGATCTTCAATTACGCGGATAAAATAGTCACACCCGATTGTTATCCGTACGATGTTCCTTCAGATAAGCATCTCTCTCATCCGAGCTATCATCCCTTTACATATCTCCACCCGAACAATTTTGACCCCGATGATTCCGTTCTAGTCTCACTCGGTGTCGAAGCGAAGGATTACGTCTTCGTTAGCTTTGCAAGAGAATCATGGGGAGGTTTCAGTGAAGACCTCTTGCTCTCAAGAAAAGAAAAGATGGATATCGTGAGGGGTCTAGCTGAACATCGCCAGGTGTTCGTCGACGGCAGAGGATCGGTCCCCGAACCGTTAGAAGAATATGTTCCCTCCATACCGGTGAGGGAATACAACCATCTCCTAGCGAATTCAGAACTCGTCGTGGGTGATGACCCAATAATATGTAGTGAAGCTGGAGTTCTAGGCGTCCCGTGGTTATTCATAGGCGAGACTTCCGCTCCCACTTTAGAGGAGCAGGAGATAAAATATGAGATAGGAAGCCAGATTGAGAATGTAGGTGATGCTTTAGAACTTGCCGAGATGCTTTTGACCGGTGAAGTCGAACCGGATATCGCTCGCTCTCGCAGAGAGATTTTGAATGACAAGATCGATCTCACTAAGTGGATTCTGAAGTTCGTAGAGATTTACGAAAGAAGGATCGAATGAAAGTTGGGGAGGACGTGAGAGGTGAAGGGAAGATGGGCAGATGGTTCGAAGACGAATGGTTTTGGGGAGAGTTCAAGAACGTCCTATTTTCCGAGGACCGATTGAAAAGGACCAGCTATCAGGTGGATAGATTCATTAAACTTCTTGACCTGGAAGAAGGAGACAAGGTCCTTGATCAATGCTGTGGGATAGGGAGGCATTCTCTTGAGCTCGCGAGAAGAGGTTATCAGGTCACAGGGATCGATCTTACTGGATCTTACATCGAAGAAGCTAGAAAAAAAGCTAAGGATGAAGGATTAGAGGTCGAGTTCATAGAAGCCGATATGCGAGATTTCAAAAGAAAGGTTGAATATGATGCTGTCATCAATTTTTTCACGTCTTTTGGATATTCGAGGGATGATAGTGAAAACAGAAAAGTCCTTCAGAACGCTTATCAGTCACTAAAACCAGGAGGAAAATTTTTACTGGATGTGATGGGCAGGAAGATCTTAGACGAGATATACACCGATACGGACAGATGGAGAATGGACGACGGATATTTTCTGGAAAAGAGGACTATCAGGGAGGATCTGAACATGCTGGAGTCTGAATGGAAATTGCTCAAGGACGACGGCGAAGTCCACAAACACAAGTTCATGTATAAGCTCTATAGTAGTGAAGCCCTCGAATATATGTTAGATGAGGTCGGATTCAAAGAGGTGAGTATATACGGTGACCTAGAAGGTTCTAGTTATGATGAACAAGCCGAGAGATTGATAGCGATTGGAGAAAAATAGCATCATATCGGATTCGAAGGGCAAATATTATATCCTATATGTTCAGTTGAACATCTTGATATGGAAGATTCATACGGCAGAGAGATTACCAATATCCGTATCTCACTAACCCAAAGATGTAATTTAGACTGTTTTTATTGTCACCGAGAAGGTGAAGATGGAGGCGAAAAAAACACGAGTTTGACGCTTTCCGAGGTGGAAAAACTGGTGAAAACCGCGTATGAACTCGGGATGTCGAAGGTGAAGTACTCCGGCGGCGAACCTCTACTGCACCCGGATATAGAGGAGATAATCTCTTATTCCGCTGATCTTATGGACGATGTATCTTTAACGACAAATGGAACATTACTTCCAGAAAAAGCCGAAAACCTGAAATCTGCTGGACTCGACAGGGTGAACGTGAGTTTAGATGTGAAGGATCAGGAATGCTATAAGAAAATCACTAATGAGAAAAAGGTCGAAGAAGTGAAAGAAGGCATCTCGAAAGCGAACGAGGTCGGCCTTTACCCAGTGAAGATAAACATGCTCCTCATGGACGGCCTCAACGATGATTCGGTTGAAGATATGATGGAATTCGCCGCGAAGACCGGATCGATCCTCCAGATCATAGAGATGACCAGCAGTACTGACGGGATAACCGATGATTTTTATCAGCGCCATCACGTCTCTTTAGAGGAATTGGCTGAAGATCTTGAAGAGAGGGCGGTTAAGACTGAAACAAGGAGGATGCATGCTAGGAAGAAATACTTTTTGGATGAACCGGAAGTCGAGGTCGAACTTGTGAGGACCATGCACAATTCGACTTTTTGTAAAAACTGTACTCGCCTCAGGGTGACATCTGAATCAGAGCTTAAACCTTGTCTTTTGAGAACGGATAACCATGTGCCGGTAAGAGAGGTATTGAGGGACGGAGGCAACGTAAAAGATAAGTTCATCGAAGCAATAAAGAGGAGAGAACCATATTGGAGTGAATGAGATGGATGGTAAAAAAGCGGTGGTAACTGAGGAGGATTTTGAACTAGATGAGCTGAAGGAACGTGTGCGTACACCGGATGACGGCGCGGTGGTGGTTTTCAACGGCGTCGTTAGATCGAAAAATGATGGACAGGAAGTCAAAAGATTAGAACTTCAAAGATACGAAGGTATGACGGAAAGCGAACTGGAAAAAGTCAAAGACGAGGCCTTGAATAATTTCGAGATAACAGATATCGTTCTAATTCACAGGTATGGAGAACTTGATATCGGGGAGAATATCGTCGGTATAGTGGCTAGCGCTCCACACCGCGATGAAGCCTTCGAGGCTTGCAAATATTCTATTGACAGGATAAAAGAGAAGGTTCCGCTCTGGAAGAGAGAGACTATGAAGGGAGGAGAATCTAGATGGCTGGATAGAGTGGAAAAAGGGAAAAGTGATTGAGCATGGGTATGATAGATATAAGTGAGAAGGAGGATGTCCATCGTTACGCAAGGGCTAGAGGTGAAATAGTCCTGACTGAAGAAAGCGTGAAAGCGATACAGAATGGAAAGGTGAAGAAAGGGAACGTTTTTCAGGTCGCTGAAATATCCGCTATCCAGGCAGTCAAAAAAACCCCGGAGTCGATACCTCATTGTCATCCGGTACCGATCGAGAGCGTAGATGTTGATTTTGATCTGGATCAGAACACCCTCAAGGTCGAATGCAGCGTGAAGGCAGTTTACAAGACCGGGGTCGAGATGGAGGCTCTTTCAGGAGTGAATTCTGCTCTCTTGACCGTATGGGATATGGTAAAGTATTTGGAAAAGGACGAAGAGGGTCAATATCCTGATACCTCTATAAAGAACATTTCCGTTCTAGAGAAAAGAAAGGTGGTCGAAGATGAGCCATGAAGAACATAAAGAAAATGCACCCGAACATGTCGAATGTGCGGTCATAACTGTGAGCGATACCAGGGATGTGGATAGCGACGAATCCGGTAAGATGATAAGAGAGATGCTGATGGAAGAGAAACATGAGATTGTGGGGTACGAGATAGCTAAAGATGATCCGGACGAGATAATAGATGCGATCGAATCTATCGATGCTGAAGTTTACATACTGAACGGCGGAACGGGCATAAGCGGTAGAGATGGGACGCCAGACATATTAGAAGAGATGATAGAAAAGAAGCTTCCCGGATTTGGCGAAGCGTTCCGGAGAATGAGCTATCAGGAGATAGGATCCGCAGCTATCTTGAGCAGAGCGATCGCCGGCGTCTTGGGTCAACAGATATTCTTCGCTTTACCGGGTTCTACTTCCGCGGTAGAACTCGCAATGGAAGAACTCATCTTACCCGAACTTGGACATATGGTCTATGAGGTGAACAAGTGATGGAAGAACAGCGTCCCTTTGGGGAATTGATAACTTACGATGATGCCCTTTCTACTCTTCTGAAGGAAGTCGACCCTATAGAGAGAAAAGAGATTGTAGAACTCGACGAAGCTTTCGAGAGAGTTCTAGCGAGTGATGCGGAAAGCGATATGTACGTCCCTCCTTTCGATAGGGGAGCTATGGACGGTTTCGCTGTAAAGGCTGAGGACACCTTCGGAGCTGGCAAATTCGAGCCTGTAAAGCTGGAAACTATCGGTACACTTCACGCGGGAGATTCTCCAGAAAAGAAGGTCGAAAAGGGAGAATGTATGCAGATAGCAACCGGTGCTCCTATGCCTGAAGGCGCGGATGCCGTCGTAAAAGTCGAAGTGACTGAAAAGGAAGGAAACGAAGTCAGTATCTATGATCCGGTCCATCCTGGAGAAAACGTTTCTCCTAAAGGTGAAGATATAGAAGAGGGTGAAGTTGTTTTGAAGAAAGATTCTTTTCTCACATCTGCGAAAATAGGCGCCCTAGCGGCGATGGGAAAAGAGCATGTGGATGTCTATGAGAAACCGAAGGTCAGCGTCATCCCAACCGGTGATGAAGTCGTCGAGGTGGGTAAAGAACTAGAACCTGGTCAGATATACGATGTCAACTCGCATACTTTGAAAAGCGTCGCTGAGAAAAACGGATGCACCGCTAGAAGAAAAGACGTAGTTCACGACACGATAGAAAAACTGAAAGAAGGCATAGAGACCGAAGTAAAAGAATCGGATATAGTGCTCTTTTCCGGAGGAAG
Source organism: Thermoplasmata archaeon (assembly GCA_046540335.1). Lineage (GTDB taxonomy): Archaea > Thermoplasmatota > Thermoplasmata > Halarchaeoplasmatales > Halarchaeoplasmataceae > Natronoplasma. The sequence continues at coordinate 10,735 of JBKHFH010000044.1, forward strand.
TTCTGTAGGAGATAAAGATATCCTTATCGACGCATTAGATTCTATCGGAGAAGTCATCTTTCATGGGATCAAGCTCAAACCAGGAAAACCTACTCTCTTCGGAAAGGTGAAGGAGACTCCGATCATAGGGATGCCGGGGTACCCTACTTCCTGTTTGAACACGGCCCAGCAGTTGATCAAACCCGTATTGAGAAAGATGTCTAGACTCCCAGAAGCTCCGGAAAGACGTACCGAGGGTGAGCTCGCAAAGAGGATAACTTCTTCTCTGGGCAGACAGCAGTACATGACCGTCACCTTGAAGGGTGAAGAAACACATCCGGTCTACAAACAATCTGGAGCTATAACTAGCATGGCTCAAGCCGACGGTTATTTTGAGATCCCGGAGAACGTGGAGTTGGTAGAGAAGGGCGAAAAAATCTCGGTTACCCTCTTCTGATCGATCAATCCACTATCTTGACTTTTTTTCCTTCATCTACGTCCTTCATCAGCTGTCTTGCTACCCTGGTTCCTTTTCTAATCTTTATCGAGCCGTCCTGACCTACTGTTACAGTCGATAGATACTCTCCGCTGGAAAACAGATCGACCGTTTTGCCAGCTTTGTCCCTCCCGGCTTCTATGATGACTTTATCTTCTCCGACGATAACATCCACGGTCTCTCCGCTTATCTTATCTTTGATCAACCTTTCCCTGGCACTACCTTCTTCTAGAGGCTGAACATCTATCTTCACGCCCAGGTGCTGTTCGATACCTGAGATGTTCTTTCCGTTCTTGCCCAACAACCTAGGGATCTGGCTATCCGGTACGTAGACCGTGACTCTATCTGAGCCGCTCACTTCGACCTCCACTCTACCTGATACGTATCTGTTGATCTCTCTCTGGATCTCTTTTTCCGCTATCTCCTGGACTGGTTTGCTTTTACTTTCACCTTCGACGGGCATCACCACTACCTGTTCTCCGTAAGAGTAGACTTCATACTCTGGAACACCAGTTTCAAAGTCTTTAACCTCGATCACCGGTCTCGCGAGGTCTTCTTCTACCATGCCTTCCGGAACTTTTACCGTGTATGTGATGTCATAGACCTTGTTGATCTGAGCTTCTTCGATGAAAACTATAGTATCTACGACCTGTGGGACCATCCCAAGTTCGACCCTTCCGATCAATCTCTGCAGCGCGTCGATAGCTCTGTTAGCATGAGTCACTCCGATCATACCCACACCCGCCAACCTCATATCTGCGAAAGTCTCGAAATCCGGAGTTTTCCTCACTTCGTCGAAGATCGTGTAGTCAGGTCTGACCAGAAGTAAAAGATCCCCAGTATCTTCCATCTTACCCTCTAATTTACTGTACTGGGTTATCTCATCACCCACTTGAAGGTCTCTCGGATCTTCCATCGTTTTGACCGTGAATTCGTCCTCCTTTAGATAATCCGCGATGGCCTGTGCGAGAGTGCTTTTTCCAGCCCCTGGAGAACCCGCCAAAAGTACACCTCTCTGCCTTTCTGTGAATCTCTTTTTTAATTCTTCCGATAACTTGTAATCCTCTAGAGCCACCTTAGCTACAGGCCTCACAGCGGTTATCTCGAAACCGTCTGAAAACGGAGGTCTAGCTATCACGATCCTTATATTTTCTAACTGGACCACCGTAGCGCCCCCCTTATCGACCTCGATGAACCCTTTGGATGACCTTTTAGCGTTCTCTATTATATTGTGAGCTAGAGTCTGCAGACTTTCCCGAGAAGAGATCTCTTCTTTTATAATTTCAGTTCTGATATCTCCAGGAGTACCTTTCTTGGCGGTCGGTTTTGTTCCTTCCCTCAGGTGGACGGACATGGTCTCGTCGGTGAAGTACTCCAGTATATCATTACCCCTCTCTTCCTTCTTCAAAACGGGCTTCAGATATTCGACATTCAATCCTTTGGCCTTCGCCACTTCGGCCTGAACGAGATCACTCGTGACCAGTTTTGCGTCTTCATCCAGTGCGATAGAACGGATTATCGAGTCTATCTCACCTTTATCAGCCAGCTCGTGTGCCTCAGAACCGGGTCTTTCGCCTTCAAAGAAGAGCTTTATTTTTCCCTCTTCGGAAAGTTTTCTTATCTCCTGTATCTCCTCAAGACCGCTCATACCCGTTTCTTTTCCTCTATTAGCCTGAGCCTCGAGTTCGGATATCACAGCTTCTGGGATGATCACTTCCACGTCATTGAACTCTCCCTCTCTAACTTTAGTAGTTATCCTCCCGTCGATTATGACGCTAGTATCGGGAACTATCTTCATACATCTAAATCATCTGCCCGCCAATTAAATACTTTTGCTCTTTTCGCTCTTTATGTCACTCGCTAAAAAGGTGAACAGCCGAAGACTTGAAGAGCACATTGACCTCTTTCCCTTTTTCTAGTGAAAGGTCTTCCACTGACTGTCTCGTCACGTACACTATCAGAGGGATCCCGATATCAATATTCACCTCCTGATATATTCCTTTGTCCGTTATTTTTTGTATTGTACCTTCGAAATTATTTCTCGCGCTAGAATCAAACTTTTCCTCGGAGATGATGATATCCTCCGGTCTTAGAGAAGCGGTGACATCACCTTCCATCCTCGAAGTAGAATGTATGGTAACCTCTCCTATATCGACCGTTGTAGCTCCCTCTCCGTCTTTTGCGGTCCCATGAAATATATTTCCAGTTCCGACGAATTCAGCTACAAATCTCGACTCCGGTTTTCTCATTATCTCTCCAGGTCTCCCTAATTGAATTACTTTCCCTTCTTTCATAACTCCCATCCGGTCACCCATAACCACAGCCTCTTCTTGATCGTGAGTTACATGTATCGTAGTTCCTCCAAATTTCGAGTGCATATCCTTTATAAGTTCTCTCAATTCCTTAGAAGTTTGATAATCAAGAGAACCGAAAGGTTCATCGAGCAGCAATATCTCGGGTTCAAAAACGAGAGCTCTTGCAAGCGCTACTCTCTGCTGTTCGCCCCCACTCAATGTGTTGGGTCTCCTGTCTAAAAGATGAGAGACTCCCACCATTTCTGCCATCTCCTCGACTTTCCCGTCTATATCCTCTGAATCTCTGACATTGAGACCGTAAGCGATATTTTCTCTTACATCCATATGGGGAAACAGCATATAATCCTGATACACGAATCCGAATCTCCGTTCGTTGGGTTTCTTGTGCGTATAGAGTTCTCCGTCCACTTTTATCGAACCTTTATCTGGTTTATAGAATCCAGCTAGCAGCTCTAAAAGTAAAGTTTTACCGGATCCAGTAGGTCCAAGTATGATAAAATATTCTTCCTCCTGAATCTCTAAAGATATATCCTCAAGGCCAAAGTCTTCCCACTCTTTAGAGATATCTTCAATCTTTATCATAGATCCCCATCCTCCTACTGAGTGTTCTCAATATGATGAAAGCGGTTAGAGTGATCAGCAGTAGTAAGGCAGAGATGGGTCTCGCGGCAAAGAGTCCTTTCTGAATGAACGTTTCATAGATGTACACCGGGGCGCTCATCGGGAAATAGGCGATTATAACGACCGCACCGAATTCACTTATGGCTCTCGCCCAAGACATCAAAGCGCCCGACAGTATGTTCCTCTTGATGAGGGGGAGTGAAACGGTTCTGAAAGCCCTAGTTCTGTCGGCTCCCAAACTCATGGCAACTTTCTCCAACCGTGGATCTACATCTTCAAAACCCTCTCTCACCTGGTTAACGATGAATGGAATACTGACGAAAAGCATCGCTATTACGATACCTGGAAAGGCATCTACGAAATTGATACCCAGTGAATTTAGAGGCCCACCTATCGAGCCATTCCTACCAAAGACCACCAGAAGTGCTATCCCTGCAACGGTATGGGGGACGACCATAGGGAGATCGATAATACCCTCCACGAATGATTTCCCCGAAAAATCTTTTCTCGCCAAAACGTAGGAGAGAGGTATCCCGAATAAGAGTCCTATAAATGTCGCCGTTATCGCGGCGGTTATACTTACGGTTATGGAACTGATCGCTTTCTCATTAGTTATGGCACTTTGAATGTCTGGAAGAGCAGCGTAGAAAAGTTCAGCGATCGGCAGTAAGACAAAAATCAATAAAAAAATGCCGATGATGGAAAAGATGATAAAAGTGAGTTCCACTTCTTCCATCTCACCGAGTAGATAGATCCCGATCAGAGTGACCATCAAAGCTCCTATTAAGATATGCCATAGCCCTAAAAGGTAGATGACTATGAGCAGGGGAACTGCAACGAGTCCGATCGTTGAGGTGGTCAATTTTCCTTTCAGATATTACTCCTCCATCATTCTTCTACCATTGATTTTATCTCATCAGGCACGTGAGAGATATCGTCCACTTTCGGTGGGTCTATCGTGGTTTGGCCACTACTATTCATGACCTCCCGACCTTCCTCCCCCAGGAGGAATTTGACGAATTCGACCGCCAACTCCTCATTATTGACAGTAGCGGGTATCGTGATACCATACACTATAGGTTTTCCAATGGACTCCTCTCCAGTATGTCTGATCAATTTAACTTTTTCGTAGTTCTCTGCATATTCAACGCTGCTCAGATCTATCTGTGGAGGCAAATTCACATATTCGACTCCTTCATGCTGTTCAGCCACGCTTTGGTAAATATATAGATAATCTATCTCACCAGTTTCCAAGGCGGACATCAGATCGACTTCAGCACTCCGTACCATCACTTTCTGAGTATCGGCTTCAAGGTCTTCCGGAGCCGATATATTGTATCCATCGGCTTCTATAGCTGTGTGTTCCTCTATCAGGCTATCATAGATGGTATCGTCACCGTAGTGATCTTCCGCTAGAAGCGTGGTCATCTGTGATCTGTATCCGCAGGGATCGTCGTTCGGATTGCTGAAACCGAATTTAACGTCGTCTTCCTGTAAAATATTGAACCAGTCATCTTTAGTTATCTCATCTCTGTGAGCACTTTGATCTGTATAAGCTAAAACTATCCTGTTCTGTGCAAATCTCACGGTCCAAGATGCGTGATCCTCGTACATCAAGTTGGGTATCAAAGTGTAATCTGCTACCCCTACCACATCGGGTTCTTTGCCCTGCTCTGTGACCTTTTTGACCGTTGCCACACTCCCAGCAGATTCCCTTCTAACATCAACGTTCGGATGCTCATCTTCGAATTTCTGTTCCAGTTCATCGAAGGGAACGGAAAGTGAACCCGCGTGGTAGATATTCAGTACTTCGTCTTCTTCCTCTATACACCCTGTGAAGAGGACGCCTGTCAATACAAGGATAGCTACACTGACCGCGACCATTCTTTTCATATCTTTCATGTTCATTAGCAGCCTTATGCTTGCCTAAGCATATCAAGAAGTATTAATAATTTTACCTGAAAACTCGGGTGGAAAATTTTTGTCAGACGGACCCCTTACCCAAAAGAAAATCATACAGAAATAGCCGATTTCACCCTTTGAAATCCTGGATATTAACGAAACATATTTATATTAATAGTATATTATGTGTCTGGGAGATGAGTATGACGCCCTCCCCGACATAGGAGGCAAAATAATGAGCATGGAAAAAATAAGTGTTGAAAAAGCCAAAGAGATAGCCCAGAAAAAAGATCTAAAACCAGGTCTAGTCAAAGGTACTGACGGAATACAGTTCACAAAGGGCAACAACGATAGGATAGAGACCGTATCTTGGGACGAATTCGAAGAAAAACTTGATGAAAGAGGTCTTGCAGTTTACGAATCAGGCGGCTGGATGAAGATAATGAGTGAAGACTAACGAGGACCGAACAATACTCGGTCCTCTTTTTCTTTTATTTTTTAGTGCCTTTCCTTGAGATAAACCTTTTTTACTTGAACTATTTAGTAATCTGATGATCGAGATAACTGATAGATGGGGCTTAGCAAAGCGTGGGAGCTGGGAGATAAGTGATAAGGAGATAGATTTTCCGAACGTTTTCTTCCTAGAAGGTGATGCTTTTGACAAACCTGAAGATGCTGGTTTGACCCTTTCTACAGAGGATGACCCCTCTTTTCTCGTTCCATCTTCTTTTCTCGGAAACGAGGAATCAAATACCGATTTCCCAGCGACGTTTTCCTACCCTGAAGGTATCATAGACGGACTGGTCGAAAAAAAAGGTGGGGACGAAAGGATACAAGTGATTTATGATCAAGAACCGGATCCTGATGTGGAACTGTATATACTGGGTAATGCACCCCAGTATCTACAGAGGAGTGGAAAGTTGTATGATAATCTTGTAGGTCTGAGAAGGAAAATCGATCATCACAAGCTC
>JBKHFH010000045.1:0-17015 GCA_046540335.1 Thermoplasmata archaeon
CTGTTCTTAGGAACAGTATGGTATCTGTTTATTCGAAATCCTAGAAAGTTGATATCTTTACGTTCAGGCCTCTGTTTCCCTTGCTCATCTCTTTTATTGGATATATACACTATACTTGTCTTATCCGTATTCAAATCAAGCTTGAGTTCCTCTTTCAGTACCTGTTTTATAATCTGTAATCCATGTTCTGCTTCTTCTTTTGTATTACAGAATACTAGAAAATCATCCGCATAACGTACAAATCTGTATCCTCGTTCTTCAAGTCTTCTGTCTAAGTGATTTAAGTATATATTGGCTAACAATGGTGATATCACACCACCCTGTGGTGTACCAACAGTGGTCTCTACGAATTCTCCATCGTTCAACACTCCAGCTTCTAAGAACACACGTATAAGCTTCAATATACTACCATCACTAACTTTCTCGTTCACTATGTCCAACAAGATATCATGGTCTACATTATCAACGAAACCTTTGATATCTGCATCTATCACCCAATGCGATTGTTTCCTGTATTTCTCTGCCTGTTTAACTGCGTCATGAGCACTCCTGTTTGGTCTGTATCCATAACTGTACTCTGAAAAATTTGGATCAAAGATTGGTTCTAACAGTTCCTTAAGAACCTGCTGTATCAGTCTGTCTTTCACTGTTGGTATTCCTAGTGGTCGCTTCTTGTTAGTTCCCGGTTTATCTATCTCTAACGTTTTACCGGTTTAGGCTGATATTCCTTACTCCGTAGTTTCCTGATTATTGTATCTATATGTTTGTCCTTCTGCTTCTCAAACATTCCTATCGTAACTTCGTCTGTACCTGGCGAACCTAGATTTGCTCTCACTTTCTTCCATGCTTCTTCGTGTCGCTCTGGTATGAGCATCTTTCCATACAAGGAGTATGCCTTGTATTTGTCATGGTATTTCTCATTCCAACGTGTCATGCGTATCTCTTCCTGCCGATTTTATGTTCATACGAAATGTGTAATCCTTCATCCTTCAATATCCCATCAAATTCAATTGTATGTTTGTTTCATGGGATATCCGTCTAGATTACTTATTTCCATGAACGTTCAAATTCTCAATAGCCTCAGACTCCTTCGCTTCGCCATCTTTACTTAAAGCGGCGAAAGGTGGAATCTTTCGATTCCAGCACATTCTCTCAAGTCTTGTCCTCCAAACTATCACTAGTTCTTCATCGGCTTGAGGTCATCGCTACTATGAATCTGTCCGATTTCTCGTACTGCACAACTTCGATTTTTTTTTATATCTCCGTTTACCTATCATTCAGGGCCCACCTTAGGGCGCTATATAACCATCCTGATAGGACAGTACGAGACTTCCCTCGGTTATCTAGTGTACCACTATGTAGCCATCCCGACTCCAAACACAATATATGTCCCGCTCGTTATGACTTCCCCATTAAAGGGCAGAGTCGTCGCCACATATACAGCCGAATCGAGTTCACTTATGTTCCGGGCTGGCTACTCACTTCAGGACACTTTAACGCTCTCTTCACAGAGCCACGCCGTCCTTTCATTTCTCCCTGCAACGAGCCGCAGGGGACAGGATTAAGAAGATACTTGACGTATCTTCCGCACCTACAGGCAAACTGGATTTTCGAGGCACGCCCCGATATCGATGGAATTTTTCTAAAATTCCAGTAGAGAGTATGATGGCAGAAGTGCTGAAGCTTCTATAGAATTGTTAGATGAAGCCTTCGAGAGGTACAGCCATGTAAGATCTATCAGAGAAGTGATAACTGATCATGGATCTGAATTCTACGCTAATAAACGAGACAAAGATGGAGAAGCTGATCATGCATTCGAAAACTACTGCAAGGAAAAAGGTATCAAACATCTGCTCTGTAAGTACAACCATCCTCAGAGCAATGGGAAGATCGAGAAATGGTTTGATACATACGAAAAACATCGGTACAGGTTTGATTCAATGAGTGAGTTCATTGATTGGTACAATGAAATCAAACCTCATTTCAGTCTAGATATTCGAACTCCTGAAGAAGTATTCTGGAAAAGACTTCGTTCTTACATTGTAGGAAACTTCTTTGAAATGATTGAAAGGAGTGATGAAAATGAAACGAAATAATTCGCGTTTTCCCTTCTTTGCGATCTTCGCTACCTCGTAGGCGGAATCAATCGAGGGAGTCATAGTTGAGATCCCGAGAAAATCAGGGTCAAATTCTTCGATCCTTTCTTTGATGTCTTTCAGATTATGATTCAGTGTAGCGGCATCTTCTATTCTTACCGTTTCTTCCTCCTCCTCTAGAATAGGTGCTAGATATGCAGTTGAGGGGATACCTTTCAAATCTAGAGTCTTTTTAATATCGCCTTTAGCCGGTGGGTCAACCATTAACCATCTAATGAATTACAACCCCACATCCCAAGATTCCAGGTTGATATCACTCTATGTATCCAGTTAGTTTCACGTAAAGATGTATTATTTAAGAGTTGCTCATTGAAGGTCCCAGCTGGGTTAGATGGTCTAAGGGTCAAGATTCTAGTGATTTTGACCTTTATGTTTTAATAATAATAGTTTCTCGTGCCATCTATATTTTCAGTATAGTTATGAAAAGAATTGCTATAGCTATTGCCAAACCTAAGAGAAAGGCACCTACAGAGAACAATCCGTGTTTTATCACCTCTGCGAAAGCGTCTTCACCGAAGATCTGAAAGCGATGCACAGCGTACGAAACAACCCAAATCAAAAATCCGAGTATAGCCAAGGTTATACCGGTTTCCTTACTCCTCAATCTTCCAATATAGGCAGCAAATATTCCAGATAGAAACAAGACCAAGCCAAGGGTCAAAAGCAGTATTGTAAGGAAAGTGTATATTTCCAGACTCATTATCTTCGCTCCTAACTTTACGGGCTAACTGGTTTTTTGAGATGTGATTTAATTGGCTCCCGCATCTGCTGAAAGAACTGCTGAGTATTGAAGTTCACACCTACAATTATCTAACCTCGGTTTGATTGATATAAATATTACCCTTTTTGGAGCTCCGTTTGTCTTTTGTTATATTGCCTTTTCCGAAAATAGGTTTCTAAATTTTTAACAGATATCTGAAAATTTAGAGCCTAAATTGTTAATAGGTCCACCTTGGTGGTTATATGCTCTCTAGAAATGAAGTAAAAACAAAAAGGAGGTGATGAACATGGCAGATGAAAATACCGTCTTTATCGGTAGTAAAGAGACGATGAACTACGTTCAAGCCGTCATGATGCAGTTCGGTAGTGGCAGTGATGAAGTGGTGATCAAGGCGAGAGGAAGATCTATAAGCAAGGCTGTGGACGTTGCAGAGATTACCAGACAGCGATTCATGGAGGATACGGAAATAACCGATATAATCACGGATACGGAAAAGCTAGATGACGATGAAGGAGGTACCACAAACGTTTCCTCGATGGAGATTACTCTGAGTAAATGAGTCAGACCTATAGAGTATCGGACAACGAAGACTTGATCTCTAGGTTTCCAAAGATTCCTCAAATTGGTGCTTCGATCTTTGACAATAAAACAAGCTTATCGGTAAGGTCGGATGGATATTCGGTCCCGTTGAAGACCCCTACGTGGAAATAAAACTTGACATCGATTCTAAAAATAGGCTCACCATGATGGGAGAAAAGATATATCTAGAGGGGATTAGATGAATGAAGAGACCGAAATTGAAGAGGAAGAAAAGAGGTCTGTAGAAAAAGTTACAGAGTGTCCTGAATGTGGCAGTAGACATCTCGCCCAAGATTATGATAGAGGAGAATTGATATGTGAGGATTGCGGTCTCGTTATCGATAATCAATATATTGACGAGGGTCCTGAATGGCGAGCTTTTGATATGAAACAGGAGGAGAAAAGAGCGAGAACTGGAGCTCCTATGACTGTGATGGTTCATGACAAAGGTCTTTCTACAAGTATAGATTCTTCTGATAAAGATTCCTACGGAAGACCTATTTCCAGCAAGAAGAAGGCCCAGATTTATAGGTTGAGAAAATGGCAGCGGAGGATCCGTGTTTCAGATTCCACCGAAAGGAATCTGGCCTATGCCCTGACAGAGATGAACAGGATGGCGTCGACCATGGGTCTACCTAAAAACATTAAAGAGACTGCCTCGTTGATTTATCGAAAGGCTGTGAAAAAGAACTTGATAAGAGGTAGGAATATCAAAAGAGTCGTAGCAGCATCACTCTATGCCGCCTGTAGAAAAGCAAACGTTCCGAGAACTCTCGCTGAAATAGCGGAAGCGAATTATTCAGATAGGAAGGAGATAGGTAGAACCTACAGGTTTCTCAGCCGGGAACTCGTGTTGAAATTGAAACCGACCAAACCGCAAGAATATTTGAGTCGGTTCTGCAGCGAACTCGATTTGAGCGGAAAAGTTCAAAAGATGGCTAAAGAAATTATTGATCAGGCCGAGAATAGGGAACTTCTCTCGGGAAAGGGCCCGACTGGTCTTGCGGCCGCAACTATCTACATAGCTTCCATAAACGGTGGAGAAAGGAGGACACAAAGGGAGGTCGCCGATGTTGCCGCGGTTACGGAAGTAACAATAAGGAATAGATATAAGGAACTCGTCGATAAACTCGATATAGACATCGAGGTTTGAATACTTATCCTAGTGTGGCTAAACATCTGGCAGGTATGCACCTAAAATTTTTATAGTTCCGTTAACCTATACTTAACATATGCGGAAGTGTGATCTTACGAGACGGGATAGAGAACACATGATATCTATATTTCTCTTGGGGGGACATGAAGGTCCAGTTGGTCCTTCAAAATTAGCTACCAAAAGAAATATGAGCAGAGCAGGCTCGCTTCAAAAGATGAAGAGACTAGAGGAATGCGGGGTGGGTGAATATATTCCCAAAAAAGGATTAAATCTCAACTCCCAAGGGAAAGAGATCATAGAGGATGAGATATTAAGGCATCATGTGGTAGAAAATTTCTTTCAAGAATCGCTAGGGATGAACTTCGAAGAGGCTTGTGAAGAGTCATCAAAACTGAGCTCCGAGATGAGTGAAAGAATGATAGATCTAATAAACAGTTCTTATGGCGATGAGATTAACTGTGAGTGTGGTCTGTGCCTTGATCCTCCTTTTCAACCTGAAGATCTTGAGGAATATCACTGGTGTAAGCAGTTATTTGAGGAGGGAAAGAAATGATGGATAAAAGGATCGTGATCATAATAATTGGTGTCCTACTTTTTGATGGAGCAGTCGTATTGGTCGGTAATACATTAGAAGAGGTAGATGATGAAGGGGAATTAAGGGTCGCTGTAACTATCCCGCCTCAAGAACAGTTCGTCGAAAAAGTAGGAGGCGATATGGTGGGAGTCACTCTTATGGTCCCTCCCGGAGAAGATCCCCATTCATATGAACCTACACCTCGTCAGATGAGAGAAGTGGCGAAAGCTGATATATATCTAAAGTTGGGTTCTAAAATCTCATTTGAAACCACTTGGATGGATAGAATTAAAAATTATAACGGAGAGATGAGGATAGTAAACGGAAGTGCGGGTATCGAACTCCAGAAGTTGGGGTCGAGTATAGATCCTCACGTCTGGATGTCACCTGCTAATGCGATCATGATGGTGCAAAACCTGGAAGAAACAATGTCTAAAGAAGATCTTGATAGCTCTGATTTCTATGGTAGAAATGCTGACGAGTATATATCGAAACTGGACAATCTCCATTCGAATATTACAGATGAGAAGAAAAAATATTCGGGCGGAGAATTTTTGGTTTACCATCCCTCTTTTGGATACTTCGCCGACGAGTATAACTTAACTCAGATACCTATAGAAAAAGAAGGTAAGGAACCTGGGACGAAAGAGGTACAAAATATAATAGACAGGGCAAAAAGAGAGAACATCTCCATAGTATTTGTCTCCCCTCAATTTGACAAGAGCCAGGCAGAGACGATAGCTGAAGAGATAGACGGTGAGGTGATATCTCTAAATCCTCTAGCAAAAGATTATTTGGAAAATATAAGGGATATGGCTAACAAATTAGAATTGGCTTTTGGAGAACTGGTAGGTGATAACTTATGGTAGAGACCGCTATAAAGATGAAAAATGTTTCTGTTAGTTTGGGCAATCAGACTGTCTTAAAGGATGTAGATGTGTCCTTAGATGAAGGGACATTCCTAGGTATAATAGGACCAAATGGAGGAGGGAAAACAACTCTCCTCAAACTTCTATTGGGGCTAATCACTCCGGAGCAAGGAAAAATCCGTATCTATGGAAAATCTCCATCCAGGATAAACGATAGGGTGGGGTATGTTCCCCAGTACTCCAATTTCGATGCTCAGTTCCCAATAAGTGTCTGGGAAGTCGTATTGATGGGAAGAGTTGGAGAGCTTGGGTGGAAACCCTTCTATTCTAAGAAAGATAAGAAAATAGCTAAACGTTCTTTAAAAATTGTAGATATGCAAGAATATAAAGACAGACAGATCTCTGAGCTGTCAGGAGGTCAACAGCAGAGGGTTCTTATAGCAAGGGCTTTGGCAACTGAACCGAAAATTCTACTTCTAGACGAGCCCACTGCAAGCATAGACGAGAAGATCCAAACTAGTATATATGAACTCTTGAGAAATTTGAATGAAAAAAAGAACATGACTATTATCCTAGTATCTCACGACATTGGAGTCATCTCTTCTTACGTGAATGAGGTAGCATGTCTTAATAAGTATTTAATCTACCACGACTCAGATGAGTTGACATCTGAGATGATAGAAGCTTCCTATGAGTGTCCGGTAGATTTGGTTGCCCATGGCCATCCACATAGAGTATTTGAAAATAAGATGCCCTCAGAGGAGGATTAGAGTGTTTGGAATGTTAGAATATGCTTTCATGAGAAATGCCGTCTATGCCGGTATTTTGGGTTCTATCATATTTGGTATTATAGGGACTTACGTGGTGGTCAAAAAGATAGTTTTTATAAGTGGCGGTGTAGCTCATGCATCTTTTGGAGGGGTGGGGCTTTCTTTTTATATTGGTATTCCTCCACTTCTCGGTGCTCTATTATTTGCTGTAACCTCCGCTGTTGGTGTAGGTATCCTTGGAAGTAAAAAAATACAACGAGAAGACACCGCAATTGGCATAATATGGGCCCTCGGCATGGCGATAGGAGCCTTTTTCTATCACATAACTCCTGGCTATCTTACGAGTCCTGCTAGCTTTCTCTTTGGAAATCTTTTGATGATCGGGACTTTCGATATATATTTACTCGCTGGTTTAGCCTTTTCAATAGTGATCATAGTGATATTGTTTTATCATAGATTACAGGCCGTGAGTTTTGATGAGGAATTTTCAGAAGTTGTGGGAATAAAAACGAACGCGATCTACTTTCTACTGTTGATCATGATAGCGTTCTCCATCGTCTTTTTGATAAAATTTGTGGGCATAATCTTGGTGATCGCGATGTTATCCATACCTGCATCTATCTCAAGTTCCGTCACCCACGATATGAGGAAAGTGATGGTCTATTCCATCCTATTATCCTTGGTTTTCATATTATCTGGATTATGGCTTTCTTATCAATGGAATACTCCCGCTGGACCTACGATAATACTACTAGCTGGAGCGGTATTCATCCTGAATACCATTGGTGACAAAATATCTGATTAGAGAGGAGGTATTTTAAGGGATTCAGCGCCGATAGGCAAGTTTGTAACTTCAAGGTCTTCTATGGATCGATTAAAGGGACTGATTAAAGTTGGTTTTTTTATTGTAAGTGTACTTTTCAGTAGAAACTCAGTCCGTCAAATAGGAATGAAAATACATTGATAGAAAGATTTAAGTGTTTTTACTCATATGTGTAATTGAAGAATAAAAGAAGTGAGAATTATGAGATCAGGAAAAGGAAGAGGTGGCGGTTCAGGACAAGGAAGAAAATCTGGAGGTGGCTCAGGGCAAGGAGGCCGTGGTCGACAACCTGAAGGTCAGGGTCTTGGCCCAGGTGGAACTTGCGTTTGTCCTAATTGCAGGTACGAAGAAGAACAGCAAAGAGGACAGCCTTGTTATGAAAAAGTATGTCCGAAGTGCGGAACCAAGATGACACGGAAATGAAGAAAGGAGTGGACTAAGAAAATTTCTTTAGTGAATTTTTCAAAAACCTTTAACTCTTTCATATTTGTCCTAACTATGTAGGATTAACTGAGATGGATGGACGGGAAAATAATGAGGCGAAAAACCCTTGAGGAATACTTGGAAGTTATCTATCTCATTCAAAAGAGAGAGGATCACGCCAAAACAGGAAAGATATCTTCAGAATTAGATGTGAAGCCTCCATCTGTAACGGAAATGCTAAGAAAGCTGGAGGAAGAAGGCTACCTAGAATATGAGCGATACGAGGGGGCAAGATTGACCAAAGATGGGGAGGAAATAGCTAGAAATTTGATGATATCTCAAGAAACAATCTCAGATTTTTTAGAGATAATAGGTGTAGAGGGAGAACAGGCTGAATTATATGCATGTGAATTGGAACATCACATCAGTAAAGACACCTTAGAGAAACTGAAGAAATTTATAGAATTTATCGATGATGCACCAGATGAACCGAAATGGATAAAACACTACCGACATTATATCAAGACCGGAGAAAGGAAGCAGTGCGAGTTCTATAAGGATGAATAATTCCTATCGAAAATATTTCACAAAAAAAATTTAGATGAGTTTTTATTCGAACTCATCTAAAGCTTTTTTCAATTCAGCTACGTAAGTTAGAGCAGGTCCACCGCCCATCATTATCGCTACAAACGCAGCTTCCAATATTTCCTCTTTCGTTGCTCCGACATCAAGAGCTTTCTGAGTGTGTAGATCTATGCAATATTTACATCTAGCAGTGATTCCCGTAGTCAATGCTATCAGTTCTTTCGTTTTTACATGTGAACTACACCCGGCTAAAGCCGGGAGCTTCCATGCTCATCCGAGGTTCTACCTCAAGCTTCATCCCTGTTCCTCCACTCTTTAAGTGGGATCGAGAATTTCTTCTCGACTTCTTCTCTGTATCTAGGCCCTCCATTGTAAGCGCAGAAAGGTATTATCCTGCCGTCCGGAGTCGCATAGTGTATCACGCATCTTTTGAGCCTTTCCAGATCGTAGTTGTAGTCATCCTGGAAGTGCATACCACCGACGAACATCGTGCGCCAGGAGAACTTTCCGACCGCCTTTTTATCGCCCTCAGATATTATATCTTCCATTATCTGTGGTATAGTCACACCCCCCGGGAGTTCTTCCTCTTTAAGGTAATCTCCAAAGTGCTTTTTGAAGTTCTTAATCATGGTTTTTTGTTTACCCTTTTCACTCTTCAATTTGCTTCCTACCTTCACCGCTGCCTTTCTCATGAAGGTATCCCATTCATCGGCTTTTTCATTCATCGCTTCCATCAATCCCTCGACATCTAGGAAATCGGTTATTGGTCTAACTTCTCCGTCATCGCCGATTACCAAATAGGAAGCGAGTCCACAGTGAGGATG
Organism: Thermoplasmata archaeon; assembly: GCA_046540335.1. Classification (GTDB taxonomy): domain Archaea; phylum Thermoplasmatota; class Thermoplasmata; order Halarchaeoplasmatales; family Halarchaeoplasmataceae; genus Natronoplasma. Next base: position 9,481 of record JBKHFH010000045.1, read on the forward strand.
AGAAGTGAATGCGATGTGTGGTTCATCTTTAATCACCGAAACGAGCTTTGATATCGGAGTGACGAAAGGTACAGGGTAAAAATCTTCTTTGGATAGGTAACCTGTCTGTTCCTGCAGATCTATCGCCATATCTGGGAGAGTATAGCGCTGTTCTCTCCTCTCCTCCTTAGAGATACGGCCGGTGAAAGCGACAGGTTGATAATTCACGCCTCTGATCACGTCTCTGTTTTTTATAGCAAAATCTAAGATATCTCCGACTTGATCGTCGTTTATCGTTTTAACGATAGTCGGTACTAGAACGGTTGCCAACGGTCTAGGTTTTGTTTTCCTACAGTTCTCTATCACTTTTTTCTTGGTATCTAAAAGGTCTTTACCTCTAGCCTGGATATAATTTTCCCTTTTCAGGCCGTCAAACTGCAGATAAACGGTGTGCAAACCGGCATCAACACATTTCTGCGTATAATCTTCGTCTTTTGCAAGTTTTATTCCGTTAGTAGCTACCTGTATCTGTGAAAACCCCATCTCCGAAGCCTTCTTGATGACCTTGAAAAAATCCGGATGGACCGTTGGTTCTCCCCCCGAGAACTGTACCGCAGTGGTAGGTACGGGTTTCTCGTTCCTCAAAGTCTCAAGCATATCGACTATCTGATCGAATGAGGGCTGGTAAACGTAACCCTGCTGGTTCGCATTAGCGAAACATATAGGGCAGTTTAGATTACACCTATTGGTCAGATCTATGTTCGCGAGGCAGGTTTGACTTTTGTGCATATCGCATAGACCACAGCTGTCCGGACATCTAGTATCACCCTCTATAGCTGGATTGTCCACCCCTACTCCGTCTACAGCCCATTTCTCTGCCTCTTTGTACATCTCAACATCTGACCAGTAAATACTCTCGAAGTGGCCGTGTTCTTCACATTCCTTTTTCATCACGACCTTCCCGTTTTCTTCAACGATATCTGCTGGAATGACTTCTTTACACTCAGGACATATCGATGCAGTCTTTTTAGGTAAACCCCTCTCAAGAGAGGATTTTTGGATCACCATATTATCAATCAAATAGTTGAAACGAGAACTATTAAATATTTTGTAGCGCATGTCGCTAATAATGGGAGAAAAAATTTCGAGCTGAACGAATTTGAAGAGGAATACGGATTGATAGACGAGATGAATAAACAGGACCGATGAGAAGATAACAGAAAGCCTCTCAAAACCAAAAATGTTACAAAATTCTCAAATTTTTTTACAGATATCACACATCATATTGTCGACTTTTTCCCGTGAAAGTGCAGGATTCGCTGAGGTCGTATATCTCTTTAGAGACCTCCTCTATAGCCTTTTCTATGTCTTCAGAGAGCTCAGTGGTTTTTCCTCTATTCCCACTGAGGTACTGAGAAACGGCGGGCTGAGTGATATCCAGTACTTGTGAGATTTTGACCTGCTTCATATCATATTCGTAGTAAAGGATATATGCGATTTTAGCTTTGACAGCGGGTAAGTACTCATTGACGAATTTTTCGCAACGCATTACACCGAAATGTAAAGGGGCATGGTTTATTAAAATACTTCCTCAGATCGAGACTGTCAAAAATCTAGTGATATCTTAAATTTCTCTTCAAGTCTGTTTTGGGACCAGTATATTATGAGACATTTGATAAATTATTCAAAAAACGAAGAATCACTAAAAACTTGACGAGCTCTCCTTGGAGAAACATTTTTATCTAGAACGAAACTTAAGTAATATCAGTAATCAGTGTTAAGTGGAAGATAAGATGGGTTACGAAGGTAAAGCCTTAACAATTGGGGTCTCTGATCCTAAGAGTGGATCGGGTATAGACACGGATCTAAAAACGTTCTTCTCTTTCGATGTGTATGGGTTTTCGATAGCAGAATCTCTCATGTTTAGAGATAATTCAGGGAAGGAGTATCTCCATAAAGTCCCTACCAAAGTAGTAAATTCTCAATTTGATTCGATAATGAATGATATAAGAATAGACGCCTTGAAAGTGAGTAATGTTTCGGGAGAGGATGTAATGGAGAATATCAAGAAGGGCGTGAAAAAATATAAAGTAGATAAATTGGTTTTAGACACCTCTTTAATAGGACTATTACCGGAGTCTTTCATAGTCATTCTAGACATAGGGGACGCTGAGATGATCAATGGTATCAGCATCGAGGATCAAGATGATGCTGAATTTGCTGCTGAAATGATCCATGAAAGGGGACCTGATTATGTTTTCCTCAAAAGTAGTGAAATTGGTGAAAAGTCCGCTGATATTCTCTTTGATGGAGATACTTGCTATCATTATGACGGATATGATACATCTAGACAAAATAAACAAGAATCTGATCGTACTTTTGCAACTGGATTGACAGCCTGTTTGTCCAAAGGAATCGATATACGGATAGGCATCAATATATCATTGGATTATACTAAAAGAGCTATAACCTATTCTGTAGATAATTTAGGAATAGGTAAAAAGTGTCTCGATCATAACATAGAACCTTTACAGGCTTCTGCTTTTGAAGAAGAGGCTCCAGATTTTGATAGTTGGTTTGAGAATAACAAAACTGTTTTTGAGTCTGAGTTAAAAGCCGAGAAAAAATTCATCGATGATCCTCAGAAGGCAGTTAGTATCGGTGTCGGGAGTGGTTTGTTCGCATCAAGACTGGGTATAAAGTACGGAGTCGAGCCTGCTAGAGGCATGGCAGAACTGGCTAGAGAAAAGAATATTGAGGTGATGAGGGGGAAGGCAGAGGAAGTTCCCTTACCAAATGGAGAATTCGATACTGTATTGATGAGTACTATTCTCAGTTATGTAGATGATCCTCAGAAGGCTGTCGATGAGGCATACCGTATCCTTAAAAGTGGAGGCAACCTTATAGTTTCCTTCTTAGCAAAGGAAGGTTCCTATGCCATGATGTACGATCTAGCCCGTTTGCGAGGCAAACACGATTTGGATATAGCACCTAAATGTCCGTATCCGATAGAATTCATTAGTGGTTCTCAATGGCTCTCGACCGCGCAAGTTACCAATCTGATGGAGGAAGCAGGTTTTGACGATTTTAAATATGTTCAGACATTGACGAAACATCCAAAATTTACAGATGAAGAGGTGGAGGAAACAGTCAAAGGTTATAAACACGGTGATTATGTGGTTGTTAGGGGCGAAAAACAATGAAAGTTACTGAAAAACTGAGAAAAGATGCTGATGGAATTTGGGAGGAGATCCAGAACCACCCATTTGTGGTCAAATTATATAAAGGAGATTTACCAATTGAGAAATTCGAATTTTACGCATTACAGGATTATTATTATCTGGTAAGGGCTGTCAAAAACTTTAGTATAATCTCTTCTAAAGCTGGAGATATAGATGCGATGAGAGATTTAACAGAGATATTACATTTAGAGGCTCACAGTGAATTTGAAGGGTATGAGCAGTTATTGAAAAGATTAGGATATAGATTGGAAGAAGCATCTCAGGTTGAACCGATCCCTATAAATGTGTCTTACACCAGTTTTCTTATTTCAACTAGTTCTTTAAATCCATATGAGGAGGCTATAACTTCTGTATTGCCATGCTTCTGGTCATACGCTGAAATAGCCAAAGCTAACGAAGATAAATTAAAAGAAAATGAAAATCAAATTTACAGGGATTGGGCTGAAGTCTATAGAACTGATTTATATCTTGAATTGGTTGGGAGGCTGAAGAAATTAGTTAATGAAGCAGGAGAAGATCATCCCTATGAAAAACTGAGAGATGTTTTCATAACCGCTAGCAGATACGAATATATGTTTTGGGATGCAGTCTACAACGAAAAAGGATGGCCAGTGTGAAAATAATATATCATATATTTCATCATCCGATTGCATCCTGAGGACATGCCGATACACATTTTCTACAGTTACTACACTTTTCTGATTTTATCTCAGCTTTGCCTTCTTTTATCACTATCGCATCCATTGGGCAGTTCTCGACACATACTCCACAACCGATGCATTTTTCTTTATCTACTATGGGATGATCGTAAGATTCTAAATTTGATTGATCAGATTTAGAGATTTTAGCAGTCGATTTACTTCTAGATTCGGTCCGAGAAGGTATGCTTCTTGACTTGGCCCTTCCAACTCCTCCCTTCACCATCTTTGTTCCGCACGATGGACATGTCTGTTGAATGCATGGTACTCCTCTTTGATGAGGTACTTTTTCTCCACAATTTGGACAAATACAGTGATCGTTAGATTTCGTTCCTTTAGACCCTTTTCTGTTTCTTCCTTTGCGGCCTTTTCTTCTACCCTTTCCTCTACTCGACCTGCTTTTCCTCCGAGATTGTTGTTTAGACCCTTGGCTTTTAGATCGAAAAACACTCGAACCTCTCTTTGTCTCCATTATTTGTTACTCATATGTGAAATAGTTATTAAAAAGTTTCGTTGCCCGAAAAAGCTTCGGGTTCCAAAACCTTTTATAGAAGGGTATATTAGGTATACCTAAAGGTGTTATCCTGAGAGAGCAAGGAGGACTCGAAAAAACCAAGAGAAGGAGCAACCTAACGAGACTACCTCAGTTAGATATCGGAGAAAGAGCTAGAGTGATCGATATAGAAGGGGGAAGAGGTCTAAGACAGAAATTGGCTCTGAGAGGTCTCCGAAAAGGAGCAAAAATACAGATCATTTCTTATCGTGGACCTATCACCGTAAAGGTTGACAATTCGACTGTCTCGATAGGAAGAGGTATGGCTAGAAAGATAAGAGTGAGAAGACTGTGATAACCATGGTAAAAAAGCTCAAAGATATGAAATTCGGTAAAAAGGCCATCGTTAGAGAGATAGATGATGAGCTCAAAGGTAAACTCGCTGGCATGGGCATCAGAGTCGGCAAAGAACTCACCTTTAAAACCAAACAGCCGATCGATGGCCCCGTTGTGGTGGAGGTGAACGGCTCAACCACCTCGATGGGTATCGGGATGGCAGACAAAATTACTGTAGAGGTGATCGAGTGAAACTTTTACTTATGGGCCACCCTAACGTGGGAAAAAGTGTATTGTTCAACCGTCTAACTGGGGCCAAGGTGACTGAGTCTAACTACCCCGGCACTACGGTTGATTATACAAAAGGTTATATGCAACTGGATGGAGAAGAAGTGGAATTGATAGACGTTCCGGGAACATTTTCTCTAGATCCAAAAGACAAAGCTGAGGAAGTCGCTGTGAGGATGCTAAAAGAGAACGAAGATTCTATCGTTATCTGCGTTATCGACTCAACTAAAATCGAACGTGGACTTTATCTCGCCTTAGAGATAATCGAGATGGATTATCCCGTCGTAATTGCATTGAATATGTGGGATGTAGCTAAAGATAAGGAAATCAAGATAGACCTAGACAGATTGAGAATGATACTAGGAGTCCCCGTTGTTCCAACTATAGCTGTGAGTGGATGGGGTGTTAAAGAACTCGTATCAAAAATCAAAGATGCCAAGGAAGGAGATATTTTTAAGATAGAGGGAAAACTCGAGGTGATGTCTTAGTGGAATGTGAAATCGATGAGAGATGGGAACTAGTTGATAGAATCGCAGAAGAAACTGTAAAGTATGGAGACGGAAAAACTACCCTCAAAGACGCTATCGCCGAGTTAACTGTAAAACCGCTAACAGGCATCCCTATCGCTATAACAGTTCTGTATGGATTTTGGGCATTCTTCGGGGCTTTTGCTGGTTTCTTCACAGATGGATTTTTTGTAAGGATTTTTGATAACCACTGGCTACCCTGGCTTCAAAGTGCTTTCCCTGGTGAAGGAAGCTGGTACTACTTTATACTTGTTGGTGATCCCGCAGCAGGCAACAGTTTCGAAGCCTTCGGCATGTTAACATCCGGTCTGTTCGTAGCTATCGGTATAGTCCTCCCTGCGATCACTGCATTTTATCTTTATCTTATAATCCTTGAAGATAGTGGTTACATGCCTAGATTAGCGGTTCTGATAGATACCTTATTACATAAAATAGGACTTCACGGGTTTGCAATCGTACCTATGATACTTTCCCTTGGCTGCAACGTGCCGGGTGTGGCTGCTACAAGAACTCTCCAGACCAAAAAACAGCGTTTCATGATGATAACATTGCTCGCCATATTTATACCGTGTGGAGCCCAACTGGGCGTGATATTTTCTCTCATACCAGAGTTCGCCGGTATAATCCTCCTTTACTTGTTGATAGGATTCATTTTCTTTGGATTCGTTCTTCACAAGGTGATACCCGGAAGATCACCGGAGATCTTGATAGACATACCCCCTTATAGAGCTCCTTCATTGGAAAACGTTTCAAAAAAATTATGGGTCAGGACTAAAGGTTTCTTCACCACCGCTATCCCTTTTGTACTGCTCGGTGTGGGCTTGGTCAATGTATTATATCTGGGTGGGGTCATTGACTGGTTGGCGGAAGGATTAGGTCCACTTTTGACCATCTGGTTTGGCGTGCCTAGAGAAACAGTAGGTCCTTTAGTAGCAGGCTTCTTGAGAAAGGATTTAGCTGTGGCACAGTTGTCTGCGATTGAGATGACTAAGTATCAACTGATCAGTTCCGTAGTACTTGTCAATCTTTATTTTCCTTGTATAGCCACTTTTATCATGATGATGAAAGAAGGTAGTGAAAGAGGACTGAGAGGCGTTTTAGAGATTTTAGGAGGGAGTCTCCTAGTCTTAGCGACTGTTCTTTTCCTATGGGGTGGTCTATTACACCTAATCTGGATCATGATGGGGGTGGCATAGATGGATGATAATCTGCGAGATAAAATTGGAGGTCTATATTTTGGAATATTCGGTATAGTAGTTTTTCTAGTAGGGATATTGGAGATTGGATTGGGGATCTTGAACAAGACCGTACATTTTGGACCGGTGATATTCTCTGGATATTTTATGCTTTGGCGAGGTGTAATATTGTTCTTTGCGGGTATCTTCTACATCCTCAGCGTGAAGAAATTCTCTGATATCCATCAAAAAGCGAAAGCCGTTGTTGCATCGATAATGATATGGATTATTGCCGGAACGCAGCTATTTAGCATCATATTAGAGTCTATAGTTGGTGAGGGGAGCCGATGGTTCAATACCTGGGAAGGCTTTCTCTCAACTTATGCTCCACCATATATCCCCTCGCTTCTTCTTCTACCTTTTACTTTAGTTATTGTTTATTACGTAGTATCAAATGAAGACACTGATGAAAAAAATGAGATGATAGAGTGAGAGAAAAAATATTGAATCTTATTGATGATGGCTACACGGTCGATGAGATCAGCGAGAACGTCGAAATGTCGAGGCCCACTATAGATGAAATCATAAGATCACTAGTTCGACAGGGTTACCTGGTAGATTATAAATGTGAAAGCTGCTCGTCTTGCCCCTTCTCCTGCAGTAACCCTGACTCTAATGGTATAAATGCATTCATGCTTACAAAAAAGGGAAAAAATTGGATGAACAGAAAATAATTGGTATAGGAGCCTGTCCGAGTATTATCTAGAGAAATAGCGTTTTGAACGGGGGAAAATACT
>JBKHFH010000046.1:0-16969 GCA_046540335.1 Thermoplasmata archaeon
AAAGTTGTATGATAATCTTGTAGGTCTGAGAAGGAAAATCGATCATCACAAGCTCATCTACGTTCCTGGTATAGCGCAGCCCAACAATGTAGCTCTGTTGACTTACCTAGGTGCTGATCTTTTCGATTCAGCCTTTTTAGAGGTCATGACAACAGAAGGTGTTGAGTTATCAGATTGGATCGGATTTCCTGGCAGACCTGAAGAGAATCATAGGCACCTCATGGATGAGCTGCGTTTGATCAGAAAGAGTATAAAGAGAGGAAGGATAAGGGAGTTGGTTGAGAGCAGGGCTAGAACGGAACCATGGATGGTGGAACTTCTCAGGAAGGCTGATGAAGATTTCGATTTATTCTCTAGAGGCGTTCCTGTAACAGGTGACGATTTCCCCGTTTCGACCAGGGAAAGTCTGAACAGGCCAGACATTGTCAGATACAAACGTAGGATACAGCACAGATACTCACCTCCGGAAAGAAGTGTACTCCTATTGTTCCCCTGTTCCGCTAGAAAGCCGTATTTTCAATCGAAGACCCACCGTAGATTCAGAGAAGCTACACGTAAAGTGGATTGGACGGATATACACGAAGTTTCTCTGACCTCTCCTCTCGGTGCTGTCCCGAGAGAGCTCGAATTGTTCTATCCCGCCCAGCAATACGATATACCGGTGACTCACCAGTGGTTCGGTGAAGAGAAAGAGATGATATTGTCACAGTTGAAGTACATCATAGAGAAGGGCGATTACGACAAGATAGTATCACATCTTCCTTCCGACATGTCATTCGTGAAAGAAGAACTTGGATGTATAGATACCGTAGATGATGGTCACCCTAAATCCGATGAAGCGATAGATAACTTGAGTGGCGCACTGGCGGAACTCGTCGGGAGAGAGAGGGGAAGTGTTCAAAAGTTCTTACAGCAGAATATTGAGTCGTTTGCAAGATTTCAGTTCGGTGCGGGTGGAGAAGGACTGGTAGAAGATGCAGAGATCGAAGGTAAATACCCATGGTACAAGATAATGGATGATGAGACTCAGAGGGGTATGCTCGTTCCCCAGAGAGGACTGATATCGCTGACTTTAGACGGCGCAGAGCTACTCAAAGAGGAGGAGATCGCACTGGTGGAGATAGACGATTTCGTTCCGAAAGGCAGTATCTTCGCAGTGGGTGTGAAAGACGCTGATCGAACCATCAGACCGGAGGACGAAGCTATAGTCGTGCATAACGGCGAACTCAGAGGTGTCGGTCCCGCCGTGATGTCTGGAGAAGAGATGATCCAGGCCGCGAAGGGAGAAGCGGTAAGTTTAAGACACCATCTGTGAATCACTTTTTTCCGTTCATATCTTCTTGATATTCGGATGTTTTTCGAGGATCATGCCCTCCACTTTAAGTGGCTTAAGATGATTGGCTAGATCTAGAGCCTCTTTCAATTTAGATTCATATTCCGAAAAAACGGTGTAGAGTTCTTCGTCTTTCTCCACCTTATCGCCTTTCTTCTTGTTCAACCGTATCCCGGCTTTCTTACTGTTAGGCCCTCCGGCGGTTCTGACTATCTGGATTATCTCGTCATTGTTTATACTGTCAACGTATCCCTCCTCGTTCGAGAAAATCTTCTTTGAATATTGTCCGACTTCGACTTCATCCGAACTGATCTCTGGATCACCACCCTGTCTGTCTATGATCTCTTTCATCTTGTCCAAAGCCTCCCCGTTCTCTAGAAGTTTTTTAGCTTCTTTCTTACCGTCTCTTATCCCGCCCTGTTCTAAAACCATCCCTGCTAGTGTGGTCGATTTTTCGATCAAGCTTGAAGGAACATATTTCCCCTCCAAGGCCATAAGGGCTTCTTTTGCTTCGATAGCGGGTCCGATCCTATTTCCTATCGGTTGGCCGCCATAACTGAGAGCGCAGGAGGTTTCTATACCGATGTCTTCACCCAAAGATACGAAATCTCTCGCATATCTTCGACCGAGTTCTATGTTTTCGACTTTGGTATTCGCTCCCACGGGGATGTCCATCACGAGATATTCCGCTCCTGCAGCTTTTTTCTTTGATAGAACCGAGGCGAGGACCTGCGGATAAGGATCGATCCTCAACGGATATTCAGCTTTTATTATCATATCGTCGCTAGGCGCTAAATTGACTGCACCGCCCCATGCTATAGTTCCTCCAACATCTTCCGCGATCTCTTTTATATCGCCAATACTGAGCTCCACATTAGCTAAAGTTTCAAAGATATCTGCGGTTCCACCAGCACTAGATATAGCTCTAGAGCTCGTTTTAGGTATCATCATCCCCGCCGCCGCTACTATTGGAACTATGAGGAGAGTGATTTTGTTTCCCGGAACACCTCCTATACTGTGGTGATCGAAGACCGGATGTCTATCGAATTCTATAGTTTCACCGGTCTCGACCATCGCTTGGATCAGGTGTTTGATCTCTTTCTGATTCATACCCTGGGAATAAGTTCCGGATACATACGCCGACAGTTCTATATCTGAGAGTCGATGCTCCACTATATCCTGGATTATCTCTTTTATCCCGTGTTCAGAGAGTTCTTTTCCTTCAAGCTTTTCCTTGATATGCTCGACGGATTCTGGTCTACCAGAGGGATTGACAGTTATCTCTATTCCTTCTTCACCTCCTAATTTTTCCGCCACTTCTCCAACCAGACCGACCTTTCCTTTATCAACTAATGTTTTCGAGGTCTCGATGACAGCCGTTATATTCTTGTCTTCTAGGCTTAAGTTCACCCTGCCCTGACTTCTCAAGCCCATCTCCTCTGAGTCCACCCTGTTCAGTATCACTACATGGTCTCTCGCATCTAGATCTATGATCTGGGTTTTCAGTTCCATCTCAAATCACATCCATTTATCTAGAGCTTTCTTCAGTTCGTCATGGTCCTCAGCATAATCCACGAGGGGAATACCTTGGAAAGCTCCTTCGACGGCCTGTGTTAAAGCCTTGGCTCCAGATCTCACGCCGTCGGGATGCCCTGAAACCCCCCCACCGGCCTGGATCTGCACGTCTAAACCGCTCATCTCGATGAGTTCTTGAATCAGCCCGGGATGAAGTCCTCCACTCGCGACAGGCATCATCCTCGGCAGACCGTGCATATCCTGTAAGAGAAACTCTTTCGATTTCAGTTCTTCTTCTATTTCCGCGTGCATCTTACCCGCACCGTAGGTTCCAGTGTGGAGAGCGTCTCCTCCGGCCATCCTCACTATCTTCGCAATAACTGGCATAGATATCCCATGATCGGGGTTTTTGGTCATGGCGGCGTGCATCGCCCTGTGAACGTGGATCGGGACGTCTACAGAAGGATCTTCTGCCAAGGCCTGAACCCCGGAAAATCCAACCGTTAGAACATCGACCATCAACTGCCTCGCTCCGTTTTCCAGAGCGAGATCCGCAGCCTCCAAAATACGATGGGCTGAGGTGGATATGTTGTGGGCGTGGATCATCTTGTGTCCTTCCTCTTCGAGCAGATCCAACTTTTCACTTACTTTGTTCACTCGTTCTTCCAGCGGGCAGAAGTCTTGATCTACCAACGTTTCGTCGTCCTTAGAATTAGTAAGTCCTCCTTTCCCCCCTTCATAAACGTACTCTGCAAATTCTTTTGGAGGCAGACCTATCTTGGGTTTGACTATAGTCCCTACGAGAGGTCTCTCAGGCCTATCCAAAATCTGTCTCAGCCCTTCGATACCGAATTGAGGTCCCGGATATTGTTTTACTATGCTTTGAGGCAACTCCAGATCGACCAATCTGACTCCGTCTAACGAATCCAAGCCGAACAAATTGCCCGCGATAATACTCAATATCTGTGGGATCTCGCCGATATCTCCGGAGAAATCTATCACTGGAAAGCCGATCCTGACTCTATCACCTTCTGCCTCAGTAACTTTAGCCCCGTAGTTCTGAAAGATATCATCTGAAAGCGTCGTGGGATGAGTCCAAGTTCCCGTAGATTCTTCCTCAGCTATTCTTTTACCCGCGGTCTCTATGTCTAAAGTGCTTTTAACGGTATACTCACATATCAGATATTCTTCCAGATCTAGTTCTTCGCCTAACGCCAAATAATCTATACTCATTCTTTCATCTCCTCTATGATCCTATACGCCCCCTCGGGTGATATTACACCTTTCTCAGTGACAATTGAGTCGATGTATTTGGCAGGTGTAGCGTCGAAGACAGGATTGCTTATATTGACGTCTGGAAAATCCTTCGGATCGACTATCTCAGATGGATCTCTCTCTTCTATCTTGACAAGATTCCCCAAACTCGTTTTTTGTGAAAATTTGTAGGTTTCAGCACACACAGTAAAATCCACCCTCGCTTCATCAGCACATAAAGCGACTTGAGATGTACCTATCTTGTTGATGACCGCTCCGTTGGACGCTATAGTATCAGCTCCTACGTACACCTTGTCTACATCGTCCATCTTGTATCTCACTGCAGAATCCACGATGAGAGTGACAGAGATACCCATGTCGGAGAGTTGTCTGATGGTTATGTAACCCTGTTTTTTTGGTCTAGATTCTGTAGCTATCACTCGGATATCTTTTCCCTGGTCCCAGGCATACTTGATCGCTCCCAAGGCCATTGAACTGTTGCAGTGTGTAAGTATGACTTCGCCGTCGTTGATCCTTTTCCCACCATACTCAGAGATCTTTTCTTTCGCCTCTAGTGATCTTTCGATAAAAGAAGAAGCTCTCTCATTGATCTCATTCTTTATCCCTTCCACCGTTTCACTTTCACCCCCAGTAACATAGTCGATCGCATTCTCTAGAGAAACTGCTGTAGGTCTTGTCGATCTTAAACGCTCGGCGGCTATCTCGATGTTAGATATCAGTTCTTCTCGGTCATCGCCTTCATAATTTTCTACTGCCTGTTTCAGAGCTAAAGCCCCCGCTCTTGCTATCTTCGCGCCCCCCCTTACCTCCATGCTCTCTATCTTTCTAGCTATACTCTCTAAGTCATCACCCTCTAATTCTTCTAATCCCATGATACTATGTTATATAGAAGTCCAGACATAAAATATTTTCGTGAGCACTTTCTCGCATCGAGTAGAAAAGATCGCATTTTGTGACATTCTATAGTTCATCTAGCAGCAGTTTTAAATCTTTCTCGATGATGATCGTATCAGCAGCATCTCTAACTCTTTCATCAGCCGGGTTGAAAGCTATGCCTTTGGCAGCTCTATCCAGCATCGGTGCGTCAGCATGACTGTTACCAATAGCCGCGGTGTTCTGGGCTTTGACATCCATCTCACCTAACAGTCTTTCCATTGCTTCCCCCTTGTTCTTGAGTTCGACTTCTAAGATACCTTCACCGGTCAGTCTGCCGTTTTCCTCCTTCACATCGTTCGCCATTATCCTATCAAAATAGTCCCGCCCTATATATTCAGCAAGAGGTTTCAATCCTCCGCTTATTATCGCTGTACGGTATTTCTCAGATATGACGGGAATAGCCTCGTCAAAGCCATGCATGAGAGGAACTTCTTTCAAAATGTCGAGCAGGTCTTTTTTTGATAATTCTTTATTTGCCGCTCTCCAAAGTTCTATATCACTTTTGATGAATTCTAGATTGTCGATCTCACCTTTTTTGTAAGCTTTGAGAGAATCATCATTATTTACATCGAAATGATTGTGGACCCATGCCCAGGAGCTTATCACATCCACAAGTACTCCGTCCATATCGAAGATCACTAGCTTTATGTCGTCGGTCATGGTTCTGAGATCCTCTCCATTTCTTCTTTGTAGTTCTTCAACGTCTCAAAACCTTTTTCCAGTTCTTTTTCTTTTTTGGCCTGGTTCGCCTTTTTCAAATAATCGATGATCTTTTTCACATCGATATCTTTTTTAGAGATGCCTTTGAGTTTTTGCTTGGCATTTTTTATTTCGCCCTGCAGGAATTTAACGAGTTTTAGGTGCAGTTTCTTCTCGCATGTCTGAATATGATCCTCAGCTTCGTCAAATCTTCCTTCTGAAACACTCTCTCTCGCCCTTTCAAGAGACTTTTTAACATCTTCTATCTCGAAGTCGCCATCTTCCGCGTCTTTGATTATTTTGTCGGTCTTTGATATCTGGTCCAATAATCTTTGTTTGTTTTCTCGTTTATCTTCTATACGATCTTTATACTCTTTGATAAGACTTACAGCTTCGTTAGCTTCACCTTCATCCAATAACTCTTTCACTTTGTCCTGCTGGAATTCTTTATCGAATATATACTCACCGACCTTTTCCTTCATCTCGTCAATCATCTCGTCTGTCTTCACCTCGATTTTTCCTATGAGTTCCTTTTTGAGTTCTTCCGAGAGGGAAAGAGCTTCCTCGATATTTTCCTCGTCCTTATGCTCAACGACCGCTTCCAACTTGCTCTCATCGATTTCGATCTCAAATTCTTCCGCCTTCTCCTGTAATGATCTTATTTTAGATATTTTTTCTTCTATTCGCTTCCTTTTCTCTTCCATTTCCTCTTTTTCTTCCTGTTCTAGATGGTCTTCAATATCTTGAACCAGTTCCTTTATTCCTCTTTTGACTTCTACTTCTTGTCCGAGCTCGATCACCTCTAACTTTTCCTCCAACTCCTGAGTGTATTCTGCAGTTAAATCGTCATCTTTCACTTTGTGGATGAGGCCCCTAGATTCCTCTACCGCTTCTGAGATGTCTGATAGGACCGAGACAGCTTCAAGAACCTCAAAGATCTGATGCACTCCTTCAACCATCCTTCCCTGATTTTTGAGAGAGATAGCTCTGTCGAAACCATCATTGATATTATCAATATCTATACTTTCTTCGACGTCCCTCAGTTTTTCTCTAACTCTTTCGGATTTTTTCTCGATGAATTCTTCCAACCATTCCTCCTCTATCTTTTGCTGGAGGCGTTTTTCTGCTTCATCTAATACATCACTGGCTTTCTTTGAAGCGATGAGGTATTCTCCTATCTCGCACCCTTCGTAGACCTTAGATAACTCCTTTTCCATAGGAGAAGTATCGGTCTTTTCTGAGAGAGCTTCGAGATAATGCTCTGCTCTTTTTGAACATTCACTTATATCCTCGGCATGGTCGAGGTTTTCCTCTATTTTCTGGGATATCCTATCGCATCTTTTCCCGTCACCCTGTTCGGCCGCTTCTTTGAATTCATCGATATCTTCTTTGATATATTCCATATCGAGACCAGAATTTTCATAAACAGCGACTCGCGTCTGATAAAAATCAAGTTCTTCTTCTATATCTATTGACTCGGATACTTCTTCTTCGCTCACCTCTTCCTCTTCACTTTCTTCTTCCACTTCGAATATAGCTCCACAATTGGGACACTCAGTGTCATTTTCTTCCACTTCAGCGTCACAGATAGGACAGGCGAATGTCACGATTTCCTCTACTTCTTCCTCCTCGACTTCCTCACCTGGTATTTCTAGATCTTCTATTATCTCGACCAATCCTTCATCCCCCTCTTCCATGAGCAGTTCCTTGACTCTCTCTATAGATTTTTTTGGAACATCGTTTTCAACGTCGACATCGAAATCAAACTTACCTATCAAAAGCCCACATTCGGGACATTTTTCCTCACCTTCTGGTATGGTCGATTCACAGACCGGACAGACGTCATAGGATTTTTGTTGCACTTGAGGGCACCTCTTCAGTTTTCATTCTACTTTGTAAGTTGAATTAAAGGTTTTCCGTATTAATATTGGTTTCCTTCTTTTCGATAGACGCATCTTTGAATAAATCATATTTTCATCAGTATCTGTATCAGATAATACAAGATGAAGGAGGTGAAAATGCCGTTTAGAGCCATGCTGAGACCGCTCACGGCTCCGCTCAACTCGTCTTCACGGATTATCCGAGCGGTTCCTAGACCGTGAGAAGTGACTCCCATCGAGAGTCCTCTAGCGACCTTGTCTTCGATCTGGAAAAGATCGAGTAGAGGGATTCCAAAGGAATTACCTAATATACCTGTCAATATGACCAGTATAGCGGTCAATGAGGGTACCCCTCCTATATTTTCACTGATACTCAGAGCGATAGGTGTTGTCACACTTTTTGGAGAGATGCTCAAAAGGAGGTCCGTACTTCCACCAAGAACATAAGAGATCAAAAAAGCGCTGAGTATCGCTATAAGTCCCCCGATCACGACACCGGAAGAGATCTTTAATGAGTGCTTTTTCACTACTTCTCTTTTTTTATAGAGCGGTATAGCTAAACTGACAACCGCGGGTCCTAAAAGAAAGCTCAGTATTCTAGCGCTTTCCATGTAAACGTTGTACTCTATGTCTGCAGCGTACAACACAAGTAGGATGGAAGCTATCGAGAGTACAACCGGGTTGAGATAAACCTTAGATCTGGTTTCGTACAACTTTTGGAAGATAAAATAAACGAATATCGTCAGGAAAATTCCCAGCACATTCATTTCAACACCTCCACTATCTTGGCTGTTAAGACGATCGTGATCAAGAAACTCAGAGATATTCCCCCAATGATAGGTAGTAATTCATTTCTCAACAGCCCGAAGTAAAGCATGATCCCGACACCCGGTGGTATGAACATTATGCTCATGTTCTCTACGAAGAACTCCGCTTCTCTTTCCACGTCCTCTATATCGATGACCCCGATTAGAAGGGCAGATACCAGGAAGATCATACCTAGAACGTTGCCGGGTACCGGTATCTCAACAAATTGTACGGTCATCTCTCCGAGGAAGTAAAAACCGAAGATTATAGCTAATCCTTTATAGATTCACGATCACCTCTTTTTGCGTAAAGAACGTACTGAAAAAAATTAATCTTTTCTATTTTCACTTCAAAGCCCTTTTCAAGAAAGATCTCAGCTATCTCATCCTCTTCATAGAAATTTGTAGGTTCTCCAAAAAGACGTTCTCCTTTTTCAACTAGTCCAGTTATAGGATTCCCCTCTTCTAGTTCGAGGATCATCACTTCTCCCCTATCCTTCAGAACTCTGATCATCTCATCTAGACTCCTATCCTTACGTTCAAAATGATGAAAAGCGTCTATGCATAAAACGAGGTCGAAGGTGTTAGAATCGAAGGGTAGGTAGGACACATCACCCAATATTACGTCAATATTCGGATTTGCCTGGCTAAGCATCTTTTTCGACCTATCGATCACATATCCGCGGGTGGTAGATTCTATCCTGGATAGAACGTTCATGAGCTGACCCGTCCCCCCTCCCACGTCCAGTACTTTATCTTTTTCTTCTAATTCAGTTCGATCTAAAATGTATTCTTTCAAGTCTGGTAGAAATATCTCCGAAAAACTGTCATAGAACGGGGCTAACTTATCGAACATCTCCAATTTTGGTCACCGTTTGATATATATCAACGAATTCATTAATATCTTTTTACGTCTATATGCACGTTAACTAGATTACGAAACAAAGCATTTAATAATATCTACTTATTCCCGGGAAATATGGGAATATTAGTTGATGAAGATACGGAAGTGATCGTGCAAGGCATCACGGGTCAGCAGGGCATTTTTCACAGCGAGTATATGCGGGAATACGGAACGAACGTCGTCGCGGGTGTGACTCCTGGAAAAGGCGGTAAAAAGGTCAAAGGGATCCCAGTATTCAATACAGTCGAGAGAGCTAAAGAAGAAGTGGGAGGTACCGCCTCGATAATCTTCGTTCCCGCCCCCTTCGCGAAAGACGCGGCTTTCGAAGCTATAGAAGCCGGTATGGACCCAGTAGTTATAATAACAGAAAACATTCCAGTTCAGGATTCCGCCAAAATAATGAGGTTGGCCGAGATGCATCATACGACTATAGTAGGTCCTAACACTCCCGGAGTTATCAGTCCCGGGAAGAGCAAAGTCGGTATAATGCCCAATCATATCTTTGAAGAAGGCAATATCGGTTTAGTTTCACGGAGCGGAACTCTGACCTACGAGATAGTCAACACTATCACTGATAAAGGGTACGGTCAATCAACCGCCTTCGGTCTGGGCGGAGACCCTATAGTTGGTATGGACTTCATAGATGCTTTAGAACTTTTTGAAGATGACGCTGAAACGGAAGCGGTCATAATGATAGGTGAGATAGGCGGTAGCGCTGAGGAAAAAGCCGCTAAATACATAAAAGAAGGCTACGATAAGCCAGTTCTGGCCTATATAGCCGGAAGGACCGCACCTAAAGGAAAGCGTATGGGACACGCTGGCGCTATAGTCTCTGAAGGCGGCACCGGTACGGCTGAATCGAAGATCGGTGCTCTCGAAGGTGCTGGGGTTCCTGTCGCAAGGATGCCCACCGAGATAGGAGAGATATTGGACGAAAAACTTTAGGAAAACTAATTTATCATCCTTTCTTTTTAATAAGCATCGAGGTAAGTTGATATGAAGAAGTTCCCTCTTTCGTTAGCAAAGCCTTACCTGAAGAGACCTTATCTTACAGGCAAATTGCTGAGAGGGGCGAAGAGGAAATACGTAGATGCGAAGCTCGATAAGTGGAAAGGAACCGGTGAAAGCAACGCATTGTGGCTTGTCAGTATGCGGATAACGGACAAGTGCAATCACAGATGCAAAGTGTGCGGTCAATACGGAGACGGCGGCTACAACAGAGACGACAACGAACTCCCTTCGGTTAAAGGTAATGTTCCCGTAGAGCGATACAAAGAGATGATCGACAAGATCGCTCATCTTAACCCTCACGTCTACATCACCGGTGGGGAACCCTTTCTTTACAGTGACTTGACTGAATTCGGGAATTATGTGAAGAAAAAGGATCTGTCCCTCCAAGTCGTGACGAACGGTGTCAAATTAGAAGAAAAAGCGGAGATCATGGTGGAGAACGAATGGGACATGATATGTGTATCTCTGGATGGTCCGGAAGAGATCCATGACGAAGCTAGACAATTTGAAGGAGCATTCCAAACATTGAAGGATGGAGTCGAAAAGGTTCAGAGAGTAAAAGAACAAAAGGGAAAAGACAAACCGATGATATTCACTTTAACGACGTTATCGAGTACGAACTACGATCACCTTTTAGATACAGTCGAGATCGGACAGAGATTCGATCCTTCAACCTTGATCGTCTATTATTCTTGGTTCACTAGTCAAGAGGTGGGAGAGAAGCACAGCGAGATATTGAAGGAGGAGATGGGTGTAGAACCATTCGCATGGAAATCATACGTCCGGGACAATTCCGATGCGGATTTTGAGGCCTTAAAAGATGCTGTGAGAGAAGTAAAATCGAGAGATTGGAAATATCCGATAGCTTTCGTTCCCAATATAGATATAGATGAAATCGAAACCTACTATACCGATCCGACGAACTTCCTCGGATGGGACAACTGTCTTACTCCCTGGGTAGAAGCGAATATAATGCCCAACGGAGATGTAGTAAACTGTAGAGATTTTCCAGATATAGTGATGGGTAACATAATGCAGGAGGACTTGCTCGATATCTACAATAACGAAAAGTTCAAGAAGTTCAGAAGAACGCTAGCGGATCAGCCGAACGGTGTCTTTCCGATCTGTTCCCGGTGCTGTGGTTTAATGGGTTTCTAGATGATCTAAAACGATTTCAGCGGATCTCTTTTCACCTTTCCATTGGTCGCACTTTTTCCTCCATTTTTTTGCCGATCTTTTTATCTCCTTGGAGGTCCTAACCTCTTCCAAGGTTTCTGATAGTGTTTTCTCGCACGTGTTTTTGGGATCGAGTTTTTTGCCGAAACCGAGTTTTTCGACACCCTCTGCATTGGATTCTTGTTCTGGTTGATTGGGCTGCGGGATAATCACCGATTTCTTACCGAAGGCCGCTATCTCACTCAGAGTACATAACCCCGCCCGAGACATCACTAGGTCAGCGGCCTCCATCAGTTCCTCTCTCTCTTCTATCCAACCATCTATCAATCTAAGATTCCCCTTTCTGTGCATTTTGAAATCTCCGGGCTTTCCGGTCCCCATCACAACCGGTATGTCGTAGTCAGGAAAGAGTTTGTATATCGCTTCGTTAATTTCTTTCTTTACTTCCCCTGGTCCGCTGAAAGCGACATAGATGAAATCACCGGGGGGAACGTCGAATTTTTCACATACCTCTTCGATCCGTTCACTGCTAGCTCCGTTGGGTCGGTGTGGAGCTATAGGACCGACGAATTCTGTTTTCTTCTTGAATTTCTCAGGCGCATCGTCCATCCTCATATGTTTTTCAGAAATTGAATAGGGCAGTGGAAAATCCGGCAGCAGGACCTTATCTTGTCCGGAAAGAAGTTTATAGTTGAACTTAGTCCCTATCTTTCCTAACCGTGCTAAGATTTTCTTTTTTCCGTTTTCATCCTTTGGCATCAAAATTTTCGGCTGGTTGGTGATATATAATCTTGGGATGTCTAAATCACCCGAAGCGGGTATGATAGAATATCTAGAATCAGAAATCACTAAATCAGGATCCTCTTTGTTCACTCTCGCATATTCAGACTTGAAATGTTCCATCATCTTTCCGAAGATCAGTGGGGACTTTAACAGCGTCATCTCAAAGTCTATCCTTCCGTTCTCGTGCTGGTACCACATCAGATCTCTAGAGTCGTACGTCTTGAAACCTTCCTTTTTAGCGAGTTCCGCCGCTTTACCATAGGAAGAGAAGACGCATTCTATTCCTTCTTCTCTCAGCTCGTTCGCTATACTCAAACACCTAGCGATATGCCCGAGTCCGAGCCCGATCACGGAGAAATAGACTTTCATTTTGTTCAACCCAATTATATATGATAATTCCCATTTTGACTAGCGATCATTTATCGGATTTAATACCATATATATCTTGATTTCAATAACTATGAAACTTAGTCTTTTATTTAAATCTAAGCTTAGGCACAAGAGTCGGAAGTAATATAAAAACCTGCAAAAAAAATAAATAATCTTCACCTCCTCAGTGCAGAAATAATCATGACACCGCTCATAAAGGGCTTGATGTGGTTCATACCCTCTCTAGTTGTACTAATCTTGATCAGCCTCAAGGTATTCGACGAAGACAAGAGAGTAGATCTATCTGGACTTGAGAACTCTTTGTGGGTATCTAGGGGGGGTTTGTTCATACTTTTTTTGGTCTTTTTGGGGGTAAAAACCGAGAACACTATCAAGGATTTTACCGCACTTGGAGGTTTCAAAGCAACAGATTGGTTCTACCATTTTGAAGGTGTTGAACACATAGTGTTTCTCCAGACACATCTCGATAATTTTATCATCATCCATATCTCTTCGATTTTTTACACATTGGGTCTGACTTTTTTCGTTGTATTCACTCCGATTTTCTTTCTAGCTAGGCATGAAAAAGACAATTTCATGTTCTTTTCTAGGGCACTGTTAGTAAATTACTTTTTTATCCTTCCGGGCTATTTCCTGCTCCATGTGACAGTCACTTCTTTATATGCGCCTGAAGTCGAGCCGATAATGTATTCGAACGATCAGTATTATGCTATCTTGTATTTGATAAATCGCCTTACCAACTGCTTCCCTAGCGGCCACATCAGCATCTCACTCACCATCACTTTAATGGCCTTATTTAAGGCAAAACTGAAACGATTCGGAGTATTCGGTATCATCTTCACAATATCGACGGGATTCGTCATTATCTATCTAGGCGTTCATTGGCTTACTGATATAGCAGCAGGTATCGTGATAGGTTCTTTCACGTATTGGGCAGTGAAAAACGGTAAAGTGGATTTCATATTCGATCCGATCATAGATTTCTTCGAAAGAAAAACTGAGCACCTCAGAGACAGGTCATAACTTTCTTCGATCTGCAAGCCGATCAACTATCTCCGGTAATATTTTTCCTACCTTTCCCTCTATAAAATGATCTGAGACTTTTTCAGTCAACGGTGTCTCTTTCAGGTTGATCTCTATAATCGTTCCTCCCGGTCTTTTCGCTCTTATCGGTATCGAAGCAGCGGGTTGGACAACGGCCGAAGTTCCTAATGAGAAAAGCAGGTCACTCCGTTTTGCTTCTTTCCAGGCCTTTTTCAGCGTATCGCGAGGAAGTGCTTCTCCAAAAAGAACCACGTCCGGTTTCAATATCTCTCCACATTCACATCGTGGGATCTTTCCTTCTTTTATTTCCTCTAAGAGTCTTTCCGTTTGGTAGATTTTTTCACATCCTGGACATATCAATCTATCTAGAGAACCGTGCAGTTCCATTACACGATCATTACCGGCTCTTTGGTGAAGACCGTCTATGTTCTGGGTTATCACCGCACTCAACCCGTGCTCTTCAAGTTCGACCAGGGCTTGATGCCCCTTATGAGGATCACTGCCAAAACTTCCCTCGATCTGGAGCTTGAACAGCTCCCAACACTTTTTGGGTTCTTCAGCAAAAGCTGCAGCACTCGCCACTTCCTGGGGATCGAATTCCTTCCAAACGCCGTCTTCGCCACGGAAAGGAGCGATACCGCTCTCTACTGACATTCCAGCTCCTGTGAAAGCGGTGATCCTATCCGCTTCTTCTACTGCTTGGATTATCTCGTCCATATCGGAAAAATAGAGAAAAGAGTTTTTAAAGTTCCGATTTCACCTTTTCAAGGTTCTTCGAGACCTCTTCTGCTACGTCGTCGTGTATACTGTTTCCCGCTGAATCCATGGTAACAAGGAAAGGTCCTGCTTCTTTCACTTTGAACATCCAGAAAGCTTCAGGTATGCCTAACTCTTCCAGGAAATAGACATCTTCGACTTCTTCTATCGCGTTAGCCATGAGAGCTCCCGCACCTCCAGTATACTGACAGTACACGCCTCCATGTTTTTCAAGTGCCTTCAGAGTTCTATCTGCCATACCGCCTTTTCCTATGATTATTTTGGTTCCGTACTTGTCTATAAAATCGTCTTCGAATATCTCCATCCTTATACTGGTTGTGGGTCCCGCGGAGACGACTTTCCATTTACCATCTTCTTTGTGTATAGCGGGCCCGCAGTGAAACATCGCGTACTTGGAAGGGTCGAAAGGCACGTCTTCCTTGTCCATATCTAAAAGTAATTCGTGTGCTGCATCTCTTGCGGTGAAGATCGTGCCGGTGATATAGAAAGCGTCTCCAACACGCAATTCTTTAACCTCTTCAGGGTCTATCGGCGTTTCAAGAACTTTCATTCTATCACCTTGATTTTTCCGTCAGAACCTATCTTCACCTTTGCCTGTCGATTGGCCCAGCATTGTGGCAAGACAGCGACGGGATAAGATGCAGGATGTCTATGGGCGTATTCTATTTTAACGTCCAAAACCGTGGTCTTCCCTCCGACACCCATCGGTCCGACACCTAACTCGTTCGCCTTTTCCATGAGTTCTTCTTCTAACTCTGCGATCCTATCCTCGGCGTGTCTTTCTCCTACCGGCCGGAGCAGGGCTTTTTTAGCGAGTTCCATCGCTAGGTCAGCTCCTCCACCGAGTCCTACACCGACGGTGGTTGGTGGACAAGGTTTTCCGGCCATTTCCGCGATCTGGTCTAGGACTATCTCTTTTACACCTTTCAGTCCTCTTCCTGGGGTCATCATCTCGAGTTTGCTCATGTTTTCGCTCCCTCCACCTTTTGGTATTATGTGGATGAGCGCTTCGTCTCCTTCGACCAAATCCCAGTGGATCGCGGGTATGAAGCGACCAGTGTTATCTCCGCTGTTGTCATCGTTGATAGGATCGATCGCGTTAGGTCTGAGCGGTATCTCTTCCGTCGCTTTCTTCACGGAATCATTTATCGTATCTTTCAACATATCCATCCACTTGAAATCAGCTCCGACTTCTATGAAGAAGGTCTGAGTCCCTGTATCCTGACATATTGGTCTTTTTTCGTCCTTACCAACATCGATATTTTCCAGTATCGCATCCAATTGGACTTGGGCGCCCTCTTTTTCCTCTTCATCTTTCGCCTCTTTCAATGCAGATTCCGTCTCAACAGTAACACTAGTAACTGCTTTGCGGATCCCTTCTATCAGATTCTTTTCAAGAGTGTCACGATTCATATTCATCGGGGTGATAAACACATTTAAGGATAAAAAAGTTTCTGAGTTGGTATTTCAAATCATCCAATTTTCTTACAGATATCACACATCATATCGTCGATTTTTTCTTTTGTGAGCTGCCCAGACTCGCTGTGATTGTATATCCTTTTAGAGATATCTTCGATCGCTTCTTCGATCTCATCTGAGATATCTTTAGATTTCCCTCTGCTCCCTCTTATATATTGAGAAACGGCAGGTTGAGTGATATCAAGGATTTCTGAGATCTCTATCTGTTTTAGATCGTATTCGTTGTAAAGGATGTGGGCGATGTGAGCTTTAACTGTGGGCATATATTCATTGACGAACTCTTCGCAGCGCATATTATTTGGTAGTAAACGGTCATAGTTTATTAATATACTCCTTGCTAAACGGAGAATTTCAACTTGGTCAGTTTGTGAAGTCCTGCATATAGATGAATGGATCAAGACAATGTTACGGCGCCTCAAAGCCGGTGTGTGACTCCATCCTTTGAAGTATAAGGAGTTCCCTGCTTCCCCAAAAATGAACGACTTCCTGCGGAAATATTACGATCTTCAAAAAATATATAATATGTCTATATATAGGAGATAGGACGAGAGGATGAGCATGTCGGAGGAAGGAAAGGTTAGGTTGATGGTGATTCCGATCGTAGTGATGCTGGCCGTTACTATGCTCGTCGCCGGATGGCAGCAGGGAGAGGAGCAGGAGATAAATGTAGATGAAGGGCTAGGAAAACTGACGATAGAACATGCTGATGAAAAAGGCCTCGGATATAATTTTGCTGAGGGCGTAAACATCACGGCGTTAACTACTGTAGATAATACAAGTGAACTTAAATTCGAAGTGATACCAACAGGTATAACGGTTTCAGAGGATTATGAGCGTATCTATTTTGATTTGATGGTAGAGGGCTCTTTCGAGGAACACTTTGATCCAGAAACGTTTATGTTCACGGCTTCTGAGAAAAAAGAAAATGAGAGTCCCTTTAATGGTGTGGACTTTAATAGTC
>JBKHFH010000047.1:0-16725 GCA_046540335.1 Thermoplasmata archaeon
CCTTCTCTCAACTGGATGATCCGTCTATGCTGGAGAGAGATTAAGATTCCATTCCAGTAAATATTTAAATAATCGTTCATTCCTCTTTCTATGACTCAAAGGGCTCTATTGTTTTATAGCCCGGCTGGCACGGTAGATAATTCATGATATATGAGATAGTAGTTTTATTTCTAGCAGGTTGGGGTGCGGGAGTAATCACTGGGTTGATAGGGGCTAGTGCTGTTGCAGTGGTCGTACCGACTTTGATGATCTTTTTGAACTATGAAGCTTACGTGGCCATCGGCGTAGGACTAGCAATAGACGTTTTCGCCTCTTCGATGGCAGCTTATACTTATGATGAACACGGAAATACTGATTTGAGAGCAGGGCTACTGATGGCTGTAGCTTCAGTCATTGGTGCTTTTATTGGAAGTTGGTTTTCAACCCCTATACCTTCTCCAAGATTAGGTGGAACG
Source organism: Thermoplasmata archaeon (assembly GCA_046540335.1). Classification (GTDB taxonomy): domain Archaea; phylum Thermoplasmatota; class Thermoplasmata; order Halarchaeoplasmatales; family Halarchaeoplasmataceae; genus Natronoplasma. The sequence continues at coordinate 456 of JBKHFH010000047.1, forward strand.
AGCGGATTTATCACTTTATGTATCGGATTGGCCTTTTTTATCGAACCCCACACAGAAACTGGAAGAAATTTTCAGGAGATGAGGATAGTCAAGACAATAAAAAAAAGGTTGAAAAAGAGAAAGCATGTTTCATCTGTCTTCATAGGACTCGGTGTCGGTATTATAGCTGGAGTTATAGGGGCTGGGGGAGGCTTGATGTTTCTACTCGCCCTTGTTATCGCTCTAGATTTCCCCATGCATAAAGCTGTGGGTACATCGGTAATTATTATGATATTCACCGCTTCATCAGGGGCTGTCGGTCACATCTTTTACGGGGATATCATGTTGACAGCTATCCTCATAGGCAGTGTTGGAGGTGTGATCGGCTCACGGTCTGCCTCTACTTTTGCGAATCTAGCTACTGAGAAAAGATTGAAAAAGGCCGTTGGAGTAACTTTCATGGTGTTAGGGGGGACCCTCTTTTTAGCCGAGGTCGTGTTGTAATATTCAACTTATCCTTTTGTTTTTAATCCTGATGGCATCTTCATAAACATCTTCCAATTTTTTCCCGCAGTCTAAATTATCGAAAGGTATGTTCTCCATGAAATCATTATTTATTTCTTTCTCAGAACGCAACATTTCGAGAGTCTTTTTGGCACAATCTCTAGGATTCTTTTGGAAGAGCAATCCATTGTTGCCATCATCTATTATCTCTGGAATAACACCGTGGTCCAGTCCTACCACTGGCGTTCCCGTTGCCAAAGCTTCCAGCATGACTAATCCTAGGGTTTCAAATGTAGATGCGAAGATAAAAGTGTCAGCGGCACCATAGTAATTCGGAAGTTCCTCCTCGGGTACGAATCCTGTGAAGGTTACGGCGTCTTCTAATCCTTTTTCTGAAACGAGTGACTCATAATAGGATTTTGCTGGCCCGTCTCCAACTATGAAAAGCCGAGCATCAGATCTTTCTTTTTTTATGTATGGCAAGGAATCGATGATCAATTCTAGATTTTTTTCTCGAGCTATTCTACCTACATGTAAAAGCAGAGTTTCGTCTGTTAATCCCCATTTATCTCTGATAGATTCACCATCCACGTCCTTATTATATCTACTTCTATCTATTCCCGGAGTTACGACTGCCGAATTATGCATATTTGAGCACCTTTCTTTCAATTCTTCCAATGTTTTCTGGCTTGGAGTGATGACAGTATCGCTCCTCCTCAATAGATACTTTAGGTATATCCAAGTTAAACGTTCCAAAATGTTATCAGATAGATTTAGAGGAGAATAATGCAGTGCATCAGTGACCCAGGTATGAAAGTTGAAGACACAAGGTAATTCTAAAAATTTTGAAGCTATCATGGCTCTTACAGCCATGAAACCCACCCCGTGATTGTGGATAACATCGATATCTTTTTCTAATAACAATTCCTGTGTTCTACCGGTTGGATAGATAGCCATCCTGTAGTCTGGGTATGGGCGAAATCTTTTAGATTTGAAAAGATAAACATTATCATCTTTTTCTGATACTTTATTTTTCTCTCCAGGAGCAAAGATATAGACCTGATGCCCTCGCTCTTCCAGGTTTCTCCTGAACTGGATGATAGAATTGACCACCCCATCTTGTGTTGGTAGCCAAGTGTCAGTAACCATCGCTATCTTCATCTCTCTGCCTCCAGTGATAAAATATACTGACGATCCATTCCCTACTAAATTATTTTTTATCATAAAGATTTACTATTTTTGATTATTTAAATATGTTGGAAAACGCTTCCGAGGCATCAGGTTTTCATCGCGATAAATTTTTAAAGGAAGATATTACATCTTAAACAAAAAAATAGAGCTGGACAAATAGGCGGATCAAAATGGCTGGGAAAGAAAGGAAAGTTTTCTGTATAGGTCTATCTAAAACGGCCACTACTAGTCTTACCAAAGCACTTCAGATACTCGGATATAAGTCAAAGCATTTTCCTATGAGATTGTTGAAGTATGATGAAGAAGGTTTGAAATTTGATTTTTCTGGAGCTGAAAAATACGATGCGCTTTCTGATCTCCCTGTGGTAAGATTTTACAAAAAATTAGATAGAAACTTTCAAGCCTCTAAATTCATCCTAACAACGAGAGAGTTGGAAGATTGGCTCGACTCTTGTCGGCGTCACTTTTGGCCGGGTCAAATTCTTAAAGGCGACTTTTGGTTCAATCGTCTTCACAAGGATATATATGGTACTGTAGATTACGATGAAGAAAAATTTAAGGAGGCTTACAAAACCCACAAAAAGGATGTATTATCTTATTTCTCAGGTAGAGAAGAAGATCTTTTAATCATGGATATAACAGATGGAGAGGATTGGGAGAAATTATGTTCATTCCTTGAGGAACCGATACCAGATAGAGATTTTCCGGAAACAGATTGTTTGTACAGTAAGATATTCAAAGTACTTAAAATCCATCTATTAAGATAAGGATATCGAAGGTTACTAGTTCTTCTCATCACTTCAGGACTAGAATCAGTATATCCGTCGTCAACAAAAATAATCCCTTCCTCTCATAATTGTCCGCCATCATTTCATACAATTCTTCGTATAACCATAGTATATCTTTTCTTCATTCTTAATTGTAAACGGGTAGAATAACTGATATATGCATGTACTAAGCTTTTTTTCAGGTGCAGTAATGTATATCTTTCTTTAATAATTTTCTATTATATTTTTATGTAAGCTTATCTCCCTGGAATTTATTCCCTAGACATCATGTAATTTATACCGATCTCTGAGATGTCGGTGGCGTATGAACCAGTCCTAGAAATACTCTCGATTATGTAAGAAAGAGGGGTCACATTTTCTCTTTTTTTCTCTTTTATCTGATTCATCAGCTGATCGTTCTTTTTCAGAAGATCCGAGCGCATATCTATCGATCCGTTCAATTCTTTCAGGTTTTCTTCGAAGAAAGCCTCGGCGGACTTTTCTAATATCTCCATCGCTAGTTCGCTTTCTTCGATTATCTCATCTTTCAAGGCCCCTTCAAATCTGTTCTCAAGATTCACGGTGTTTTCAGCTATTCTGACCGCGTGGTCTCCTATTCGCTCCATCGCTCTTGAAACAAGCATGTAACTCAGACTTCTTTCAGCCGTGATGTCCAGTGTTTCGATCAGCCTTGGATTGGAGAGAAGCATGTTGTAATGCTTGGTGATCATCCAGAAAAGTCTATCAACGTCTTTATCTCTTTGGATCACATCTTGGGCCAATCTAGTGTTTCCTTCTTTGAAGGCACTGATGGCGTCTCTATGCATGTTCTTCACTATGAGATACATCCTTCGGAGGCCCTTTTTCTGTGAGAATTCAGATGGATCGATCAGGTCCTTCAGAATCACTCTTTTATCCGACTCTTCGATGACTTCTGGGCCGATCACCATCCTAGTGAATTCCATTATTGCCCTTCTCAGTTCGGGTTTTATACTATCCTCAGCCATAAGTACTATCTTAGAATAACCGGCCATATATATACCGATAAGTTCCCGGATAAGAGAGTCTTGATCTTTGTCGGTGATATCTATCTCCTTGATGTTAGCCTTTTTTTCGTACTCTCTTTCTGGACTGACTACTATGGATCCATCCTTCCTTGGAGATAGTATTAAAGAATCACCTGCTTCTATCTCTTTTTGCTTCACCCAATTTTTTGGCAGTGAAACTATATATGTGGATCCACCAGTGATCTGAACCTTTCTAGATTCGGGCATGGCTCGCTATATATCTCCATATATTTAGGATTTTTTCTAAATATGCAAACGCCATCAAATAAAAAAAGAAGATAGATTTTTACTTGGACTCGAGTATAGAGTCTACCATATCTCCGATGTTTTCGGCATGGTCCGCGATAGAATCCATCCTATCCACCACTTTAAGGAGGTGTACAGCGGTAAGAGGCTCCTTATTGTAATTGAACATTGCCTTGGAGATCTTTTTTTCTATTTGGTCGGCCTCATATTCTCTCTCGCTCAATTCTTTTTGAAGTTCTCTTGCTCTTTCCTTTGGTTTTTTACCGAAAGAAGATTTTAACAGTTTAGAGAAGATATTCATCATCTCCTCGAACTGTTCTACCGCCTCGAAAACTTTCTCTGAAAACTCTTTAAAATCCTCTTTGACCTCCTCAGGTATCCTTTCTTCTCTCATCGGAAGTAAAACGCTGACATCTTCAGCATAATCAAGGATCGAGTCGGCTTCTTTCAAGAGCGTCAGAAAATCATCTCTAGTGATCGGCATGAAGATGAATTTGGGCAGATTTTCTCGTATCTTTATCTTTATTTTGTCTGCTTCGTGTTCTAACTTTGACACTTTATTGAAAGATTTCTCCGCCTCTTCAAAGTTACCTTCGCTGTATTCGTGTACGCCCTTTTTCAACTCACCTATAGCCTTTTTTATAAGGTTAGAATGTTTGTTTAACCCATCGAAAGGCGAATCGATTACCGTATCTTCTATGCTCGATCTTCTAAATTTTCCCGTCATATATATCACCATGTTATTTATTCATTTTAAATTTATCCTACGGTTAGATGAATTGAATCATCATCATAAATAAAACCACTGATGTTATTGCCGCGATAGGTACAGTGACTAGCCAAGAGACTACAATACGCTTGATAACGGATAGATCTATAGCTTCGATCCCTCTAGCTACACCCACACCTAGAACCGCACCCACCACAGTGTGACTGGTTGATATAGGCATACCTAACATAGCTGCGACGAGCATCGTCGTAGCGGCACCAAAATCTACCGAGAAACCTCTAGTGTTTGTCAAAGTCGTGATCTGAAATCCTACAGTTTGGATCACCTTGTATCCCCATGTCATTATACCCAAAGCCAATCCCAGACCACCTACAGTGAGAAGGATCTGATTGGTGAAGAACCAAGGCAGACTCGAGCCCGGCATACTATTTTTTACGACTAGAACCACTGGTCCTACTGCATTACCTACGTTATTCGCACCGAATGAGAACGCAACATAGCAGGAGGTGAGTATCTGAAGTCTTTTGAAAATGCTCTCTACATCATCTATCCCGTCATTGCTTTCTATACCTTTTAGAACCGGATACTTCCCTAAAAAACCTAAGACCGCTCCAATAGGCAGAGCGAAAATGATAGCTCGGAAGGCATCCAGCCGCTCTCCAAATATCCTATATGACAGCGTCGTGTTGTAAAGTAGCGATACAGAAACGATGAACATAGTAGCTCCTAGGAAAAACGGTACCGCTTTCTTTGAAGTGAGGAATGGGTCTTCAGAGTTAAAGATCAGATAGACTATGAGTTTGAAAACTAGGAATGCTGCTATACCTCCAAATATAGGAGAAGTTAACCAACTCAATACGATCCTTCCAAAAGTGCCCCATGAAATTATACCTATACCGCCTATCAAGAGACCGAACCCGAACATACCTCCCACGATGGAATGAGAAGTCGAGATGGGCATGGATTTCCAAGTAGCGATAGTTATCCATAAACCCGCCGCGGTCACAGCAGCCAAAGCACCCAATGACATGTGGGTTGAATTTTCTACCGCAGTAGTATCGAATATTCCTACCTGCACAGTCTCGGTCACGTGCTCTCCGGCAAAGATCGCTCCGGAGACCGCTAAAATCGAGGCGATGATGATAGCCTGTTTATATGTTATAGCTTCGGCACCCACAGCGGATGACATAGAATTGGCGAGATCATTAGCTCCGATATTCCAAGCCATATACATACCAGAAGCAAGTCCAGCAATCAGAATCGTAGTGGTCAAAGAGGTAAGTTCCAACATACAGAATTTGGAAAATAGACAAACTATATTAGCTTTTTCTGTATAGACTATTTAGTCTATATATATTGAAATTCTTATCCGATGAGGCTACCGTCGAATTCCTTTTCCTGTATTGCTGCTTCGAAAGAATCCAGATCTCTTCCATCTAGGATGTAGGCCTTTATTTCGGCCCTTTTGATTATCTTAGCGGCTAGAGGATCCAAAACTACATTCGGTCCGGCCGCGTGTTTCCCCTTCTCCACGATTTTAATCAATTCATCGTAATCCAATCTCTCTAGTTTTTCTGCATTTTCGTTCTTTTTTGGATCATGAGTATAAACTCCATCGACTGAAGTTGCATTGATCAGTCTGTTTGCATTTAGCCTTTCAGCGAGCATCGCCGCAACGGCGTCAGTCGTGTGACCTGGGTGCGTTCCTCCCATGGTCACTATCGAATAGTGATTTCCGGCGGAGATTGCTTCATCAAATTTTTCTGCAGGGACGGGATAAACGTTTTCCTCCAAGGCTATTATCATCAGTCTCGCGTTGAGTCTAGATGTGGCAATTCCGAGTTCATCAAGTGTTGCTTCATCCGCACCAAGCTCTCTTCCCCAATTGATGTACTCTCTAGCTATCCTACCTCCACCGATCACGAGATAGAGATTGATCTCTTCTGTACTTTCCTGAAGCATATCTGCTAGTTCTTTGAGTCTGGAAGGGTCTTCGTCTCTAGGTAGGAGTATTGAACCACCTATCGATATTACCAGATCTTCTCCTTTGACTTTCATCATGACACCATTTCCTAAATTCAATCGCATTATTTAATGATGCGTATTTGATTTTGCATAAAATCCCCAAAAGTATTAATTACCCTTCCTGATTTCCTCAAGTGATAAGATGTACGATATGCTTGTGGTCGGGACTGGGCCAGCTGGTTATACCGCTGCGATATATTCGGCTAGATATAATCTTGATACGATCCAGATAGGTGAGATGCCGGGAGGCCTTATCTCTGAGGCTCCAGAAGTCTGTAATTATCCTGGATTTCAAAGTATAACAGGTATGGAACTTTCTAGCAAGATGGAAGAGCAGGTGAAGGACCTCGGCGTTGAAGTTGTATATGATAAGGTCACTGATATAGAAGGGGAAAACTTGAATTTTAAAGTAGAGACTGAGAGAGGGAGTTATGAAGCTAAAAAGATCATACTCGCTACAGGACAGGAAAGGCGCAGACTAGGCCTGGATAGAGAGGGGGAATTCAAGGGTAAAGGGGTGAGTTACTGCGCAACCTGTGACGCTGCTTTCTATGATGACGAAACGGTAGGTGTCGTTGGCGGTGGTGATGCAGCCTTAGCTTCAGCTTTATTGTTATCGGATCATGCTGAGAAAGTATATATCCTTTACAGAAGAGAAGAGTTCTTCAGACCTGAACCCATCAGGATAAAAGAGATAGAACAGAAAAATAATATCGAACCCGTTTTCGAAGTCAATGTTGAAAGTCTTATCGGAGACGACAGGCTCGAGGCTGTAAAGCTGGATAACTCCAAAGAACTCAAGATGGACGGTCTTTTCATAGAGATAGGCTCGGTACCTAACTCGGAACTCGCTGAGAGTCTAGATATAGAACTCACCGAAGGGGGTTATATAAAGACCGACAGGGAGAGAAGAACAGCCGTTTCAGGAATTTATGCTGCAGGTGATGTAATAGATTCTCCTCTTAAACAGGCGATCACCGCCGCAGCACAGGGTTCTGAGGCAGCGACGACTGCATACGAAGAATTAAAGGAAGAAGAGGTTAAATGAAAGTTAAATACTAATAGCGGTATACCCAATATTGGATATCTCCATGTCAAAAAGGTATTACTTATTAGCCACGGTCTGGGTTCTTGTGATCGCAGGAGCACTTATCACTAATTCATTTTTACCAGCTTATGCTAGAGAGGAGTTAGATCTCTATGAGTCGTACGAGTACTCTCAGATGTATTTGGAAAATGAACCTTATTCGAAAATCATAATCGAATACGATTACATAGAAGGGCATGAACCTGAGAGCACTGCTATCTCAGAGCTGGAAAAGGCTATCCAAACTCACACAAACAAAGAAAGGATCGAAAGTATAGTCGACGACCAAATCAGTCCGTCAGAGAGTTTACCAGAGTATGACAGTAGCGATATCTCAAGATTGAAAAAGAAATATCAGGACCACGAAAGGCAGGGTAACCAGATAACCATACATGTTCTTTATCTCACAGGGTTATGGGAAGATAACATCAACGCACTGGGGCTCTCAAAAAGGCCCGAACAGATAGTGATATTCAGTAGTGTGATAGATAATATCGAAAGTCAGGAAGGTCTTGATCGGGGAGATATAGAGGCTCCTGTTTTAGTCCATGAGTATGGACATCTACTTTCCCTGGTCGGGCTCGGCTACGAAAGCGATCATGAGGACGATCGATATCTCAACCACTGCGATGAGAGTGCAGGTGAATGTGTGATGGCTGGGTCGGTTGAAGTGAAAGAAGATATGACAGAATCTCCACCGATCGAGTTTTGTGAGCTCTGCCGGGAAGATATGGAACATATCAAAAAAATCGAGAGCACAGTTGGAATAGAGGAGTACATCTCTTACTCCATAATCGCTAGTGAATATATGATCGGGATATGGGCCAGTATCGTGGTGGTCGATTCAGCAGGAAAAAAAGATTTCAAAAGGAAAGAGGCTGAACGGGAGTATAAATATGAAGAAGTCACTGAAGAAAAATATTCTTCACAGGATACATATAGGGATTATTGAACCATTAAGGTTTCTCCTTCTTAATTTCGATCGGTTCCGTATTCCACAGAAAAGCTAACTTCAGCATTTTTACCTTTTGACTTCTCTCCCTCTATATTCTTCTTTTCCTGTTCCTCTCCCATAACATCCTTCAATCTCAATATCTCGAGTTCTCTCCCTCTTAATTCCCGCTTGAGACCCGGGACATGACCGTCTCCCACGATAGCTACTACAGAATCGAATCGATCCTCCAATTCTTTCAGGTTTTTGGCCATGAATCTATTCCTATCTTCTATAAGTATCTTCGATAGAGCAGGCATTTGATCTTCTAGAGAGACACGCATACCCATATTAGCCTCTCTAGAATTGTAATTTTCGATCTCTTTCTCTATCCTCTCTTTACTCGTGAAGAGACCGACAACACTTCCTATAACTAGCTTGATCTTCTCTTTGATCCCCATTTCATTCATCAATCTGTTGAGGACCTGTTGTGCAGGAAGATCGATAAAAGCTACTTTTGCACCGATATCCTTAGCTGTATTCACTGCGGTGACCATCTCCTCACCGACTTGGACGTCGAATTTTTCAGCGATCCTCTGTTGAACGAAATGAAGCAATCTGTAGATCAGAGGGACCCCTTTTTTATCACCGTTTTCTCTATTCTTGAGAGCCTCATACCGAGCCCTATCCAACTCTACTGCAACGACTGAAGGATTTCTAGACCGGATCTCATTTTCGATCCTATCATATATATCGAAAACATGTGCAGATCCGATTATAGTGATCATCGTGAATCCATCTCCTCACGCTCTATAAAAAAGTGTCGTCGGTGTCAATTTGAATCAATCCTTTTATTAAGGACCTAAAAAATTACATCCTATGTCTATGGACGTGATGCCCTCATTATCATTCAAAAATAACAGGATCGTGGTCGTTGAGGAAGGAAGTTACGAAAATGTCTCTCAAAATGGAGGATATATAGCACTTAGAGAGGCCTTTGCTGAATTGTCGGATTATGACAAGATACACTTTTTAGATCTAGATGGTATTGAATACGACCGCCCTCAAACAGAGATGATCAGAAGAGCTAGTACCATGAAGGAGATATGGGCTGATATCGGGGCGAGGACCGCGGAAGGTATAACTGACGCGTTCATAGCGGGTGCTGACAAAGCAATTCTATCAACAAAGACTATATCTTCTTTCCAAGAGGTCAAGAGATCTGTAGAACTCAGTGACGAGCTAATCTTGTGCGTGGATTACGATGACGGTATAGTTTCACCTTCTGAGGAGATCAGGAAGATGGGGGTGAAGGAGTTCACGAGGTCTTCTATCGACGAGGGTATATACAAAGTGGTATTCAATGACCTATCTCAGAGAGATTTTGATGAAAAAGGTCTTAGAAAGATGCCGTTGGGAGAATACGAACTCTATATAGGAGGTGCACCCCTTGAAAAGATCGATTATATCACACATGAAAATCTGAAAGAGTACATACTTAAATTTCGGGAGGCGGTAAGATTCCAGCAGAACTGAAAAGGGCGCTCGCCTTCCTTTTCCAGAGGGAAGGTTCTCCAGTTTCGGAGGATGATTTTGTTTACACTCAATCAGTCGATCTGGAGTGGTTTTCATCCGATGAGGCGAGGATACTCATAGAAAAAGCAAATTCGGATGGACTGATAAAAATCGATGGAGAAATGATTGAAGCCGATTTCGATTATGAAAATATAGAGATTCCGATCGGTTTCGAACCTTCTAAAGATATCCTCGAAGAAGAAAAAGAAGATATTTTTTCGGAGTTGCTTTCAGACTTGGTAGAAAACAGCGGTTTGTCTAAACAGAAGGTGATGTCAAAAGTCAACGATTTACAGGACAGTCTGAACGTAGAGATAACCACTGCGATGCTTCTTTTCGCTAGAAAAAGGGACATCCCCTTAACGGATATGGAACGGAAGATAGATAAGGTTTCCCGACGTATAAGAGGGAAACAAAAATGATTGTCCCTAGAACGGATAGTCACTTTTAAGTAATAGAAGTTATATGAGTTGAATCCAAGCGTACTTAACTTACTTTATTGGAGGTAAAAAAATGGCAAGGATGCACAGCCCAAAGAAGGGACAATCAGGATCTACCAGACCGCACCTAGAAGAGAACCCAGATTGGGTCCCGCTCGATGGAGACGAAATAAGAGAGTTAATCGTAGACTTAGCGAGACAGGGCGAAACCGCTAGTGAAATCGGGATAATACTCAGAGATCAATATGGTGTTCCTAATGTTGAACTCGCCATAGGAGATAGTATCACCGAAGTTATGGAAGAGAACGACCTCGACCCCGAAGTACCGGAAGATCTCTTGTCCCTTATGGAGAAAGCTGTAAACCTTAAAGATCATCTTGAAGAGCATCCCAAGGACAAGTCTAACCGGAGATCTTTGCGCCTCGTTGAATCAAGGATCAGACGTCTGGTGGACTATTATAAAGAAAAGGGCGAACTTGATGAAGATTGGAGATATTCTATGGACAAGGTGGAGATATTGACACAATAAAGTTTAGAAGGGAGAGGAAGGGAATTTGTTGGATATTCCCGAGGATTTTGAAAAAAAATTGAGAGATGCGATCTCGATTTTGCAGGGACATGATAAATTCAGGATCATCACTCACTATGATGCCGACGGCATTACTTCAAGCGCCGTCCTGGCTAGGTGTTTGATGAAATATCAAAAAGGTTTTCACGCGACATTCGTCAATTCTTTTCCTGATGACATACCTCAGGGTTATCCTATCATTTTTACAGATATAGGAAACGGGCATCTTTCCCGGATAAATCAACTAGATGAACCGGCGATCGTTTTGGATCATCATGATATAAGGGATGCGGAAGCCGAAGTTGCAGAAGATGAGGACCAGGTATTCGTTAATCCCTACGACTACGGCATCGACGGTTCTCAGGAGATAAGTGGGGGGACACTAACCCTTTTGCTCACTGTGCTGTATGACAGTACCAACTGGGAGGAATCGATCTATGGATTAGCTGGAGCTTCTGCAGACAAGCAAGCTATAGGGGGTTTTAGGGGTATGAATCTAAAATTGGTCGAAGAAGCCCTCGAAAAAGACCATCTAGAAAAATCTGAAGATCTCTTTATAGATGGCAGGACAGTTTATTCTGCACTCATGAAGGCCTGTGATCCGTACTTTCCGGGTATAAGTGGAGAAGAAGAAGAGATAAAAAAAATACTCAATGATATAGAGATCGATCTAGAAGCTAAATTAGAATCGATAAGTCCAGATAAAAAAAGAAAATTAAATAGTATTTTGGTGTTATCACTGCTTGAAAAGGATATACCTGCCCATGTCATAGAATCCATATATGGTACACATTACATATCCCCGAAGAGCGGAATAGATGCAGATGTGCTCTATAAACTTTTGAATTCTTGCGCTAGAAATGGACGCTCAGGTTTGGGACTTTCCCTTTGTCTCGGAGACAATAGCGCATTTCAAGAAGCTAAAAGGATCAGAGACAGTTACCGGAAACAGATGATCCAGAAGCTGAAAAAGTTGGATGAAAAGATAGAGACAAAAGAAAATATCCAATATTTCTATGAGGAAAAAAGGACTAGAAAGGGAGAATTAGCGGGATTGGGCATGCTCTACCTATTAGAACAAGATAGACCCGTACTCGGACTTAGCGAATCGGAAGAAAATGTGGATATCTCTGCAAGAGCAACTAAGCAGATGGTCGATGCGGGACTCGACCTAGGAAAACTTTGTTCTTTATTAGCTGAAAAATTGGGAGGAGAAGGTGGTGGTCATAATATAGCTGCAGGAGCTACGGTAGAAAAGAACAAGATCGATGACTTTTTAGATATGATGAATGAGGAAATGGGGAAAGAACTGAAGAGGGCCAAATGATGAGTATGAAGGACCGAAGGTTTTATATTATATTTCGGTATTTCGTTGATACGAAATAAGGTAAAAGCGGGGATACAAATTGCCTTTTGGATTGAGCGGAGACAACGTAAAAGAAGAAATCGAAGAGAAGATATCTGAAATAGATGAGGATCCCTCGACAAACCCGACTTCTGAGATAATGGATACAGTAGACTTTATCATTGAGAAGGAAGGGAAAGTTGGAGATAGTAGGTTTGTTTCAGGGAAACTGAATGAGCTTGGAGAGCGTCTCTTTTTAATGGGGGAAAATAAAGAAGCCATCCAATGTTTTGAAAAGGCACTGAACAGAGATCCAAGTAATGCTGAAGCCCTTCTCAAAAAAGGACAGGCCTATCTCAGTATGGATGAAATGAATGAATACGCCCTCGAATGTTTTAACGATGTTTTGAAAAAGGATCCTGGAAACGAGAGGGCCAAATTAAATAAAGCGAAAGCATTTAGAGTCCTTGGATGGGAGTCAAGGGCAGTTCAGGAGTTCCGGAAGTTGTTAAAGGATGATCCCTCTAAAATTTCTGAAATACACAAGTTAGTAAAACAGAATCCCGATGATCCAAACCTGTGGAAGTTGGAAGCTGAACATTTCAGAGAAAAGGGCAAAGTGGATAAGGCGATAAAAGCTTTAGAGAAAATATTGACTCTTGAGGAGGACGAGGAAGCCCTTGATAGCATCATTGAATTATCCTCTGAAAAACTTGACGTGGCCATGGAACGGGCCGAAAAACTAGAAGAAAAGGGGAACGAAACTTTAGCTAAAAAGTTATATGAGGGCTTTTTGGACCACAATCCACAAAATTTAGAAATAATAGCAAAATTGATCGCCCATGAACCAGAGAACACCGATCTCCTTCGCAAGAAAGCAGAGATACTCGAAGATAGAGGCAAGATCGAAGAGGCAAAGGAAACCTACAGAGAACTTTATGATATTAAGGGTGATGAAATAGGATATTACGATAAAGTCCTTGAGATTGATCCAGAGGATAAAGATATTCTCTATGAAAAAGGGGGAGTGCTTTACAGCGAAGGAAGGTTCGATGAGGCATTGAAAACATATGACAGATTATTTGAAATCGGTGAGAATGATGTCGATCTTTGGCACAACAAGGGAGCATGTCTTTACCATCTAGAGAGGTATGAAGAGGCGATTGATGCCTTTGATAACGCTATAGAAGCTGATGAAGATGATCTGGAAGCATGGGCTAATAAAGGGCTTGTCTATCATGATATGGGTGAATATGAAAATGCGATGGACTGCTTCAATGAAGTGGTAAAAAGAGATCAGAATGTCGCGAAAGCGTGGTACTATAAGAGCATGGTGAGTGCAGAACAGGGTGAGGAAAAAAAAGCTAAAAACTTCTTGAAACGTGCTATCGACCTGGATGAAAGTTTCAAGGAAAAGGCGAGAAATGAGGAAGCTTTCGAAGGATCTAGTGATGAATTCGAAGAGCTGATATCTTAGTCCATGCATGAAATTGAGATCGAGGATGGTCTATTTTTAAGTTCCAACTACTGTGCTTGGTACAGGCCTAGAAACACGGTTATAGTTACTGATTTTCATCTAGGTTACGAATCTGTGATGCGAGAAGACGGTGTTTCCTTGCCCCAACTTCAGAAAGAAAAAATATTGGACCGACTTTCAAATATCAAAAATAGATATGATCCCAAAACCGTGGTTGTACTAGGAGATTTTAAACATAATTTTGGCAGAAGTGAAGATAGTGATTTTAGCGACTTATTGGATATGATGGATTATATTATGGAGTCTTCTTCACTTGTTATGATCAAAGGAAATCACGACAACTATCTAAAAAATCTGACAGAAATCAAAGGAGTACCGCTCTATGAAGAAAAAATGGATATGGATAATATCACACTCACCCACGGTCATAAAGAGATAGTTTCGGACGGGATTATCATAATGGGTCATGAACATCCTATGATAGAGTTGAAAGATGATATCGGGTCGAGAATGCTGTTTCCTTCTTTTCTTTACAACGAGAAACATAAAGTGCTTGTGTTACCGGCTATAGACCCCATGAGCAAAGGAAGGGATGTGATTTCAGCCTCATCATTTTTTTCAAAAAATATAGAAAAATTAAATCCAGAGCATTTCCATATCTATGCGATCTCCGAAAATGGACTTTTAAATTTTCACAAGGTTGGAGATGTAAAGAGAGCCCAACCGAGTTTTGATTGATAAACTCTGCGATAGAGTTTTCTGCGGGAGTAAGATTTATATATCTTCTCTCTTCCTCAATTAAATACCGAAAGCAGTTGATAATAGTTAAATAATGTATCACTCTCATCCCTCATCACCTTGCTTGTGATAGTTATTTGAGTTAAATAAGATATGTGAACTTTCGCTATCAAGTGGGGCAAATCCAATAGATAAGTATGTTTATGCGCTTTAGACAGGAATTGGGGGATAGTGTATATCAACTGTTTTCGGTGATGTAATAAAAGGTGTTAGATATGGATATTGATCCGAGTACAACTAAATATGTCATCAAGGCGGAATTGAAGGCGAGTGGTGTCGTTGAAAAACCAGATGTCGTCGGTGCTATCTTCGGCCAGACTGAAGGTTTACTAGGCGACGAACTCGACCTTAGAGATCTTCAAAAAAGCGGAAGGATGGGCCGTATAGAGGTTTCAGTAAGCTCATCTAAAGGGAAATCGTCTGGAGAAATCACCATACCATCAAGTCTAGATCTCGTTGAAACTTCCATACTTGCTGCTGCCCTCGAAACGATAGATAGAGTCGGTCCGTGCAAGGCCGATATAGAGATAGAAGAGATCAAAGATGTGAGGGAATCCAAGAGGAACAAGATAGTAGAAAGAGCTAAGGAACTTCTTTCCTCCACGATAGAGGAGAGCAAAGTGCCTACTGGCAATCTAACGGAATCCGTGAGACAGGAAGTACAGATGGAGGAGATAAGCGATTATGGAGAAGCTCATTCACCCGCAGGACCGAATGTCGATGATTCAGATGCCATAATAGTCGTTGAAGGAAGATCTGATGTTCTCAATCTTTTGAGATACGGTATAAAAAATGCGATCGCCGTGGAAGGAACTGATATCCCTGATGAGATAACTGATTTGTCTTCAAAAAGGGTCACAACAGCATTCGTTGACGGAGATCGTGGTGGTTCATTGATATTACAGGAATTATTAGAAACAGCAGAAGTAGATTACATAGCTGAAGCCCCTGAGAACACTGAGGTTGAAGAACTCACCCAGAAACAGATTATGAAAGCTCTGAGGAGCAAGATACCTGTAGATCAGTATGTAGAGATGTATGATATAGATGTAAACGAAGCCCAGGTTAAGGATAGCTCCGGATATGAAAGGCCTAGAAAACCGGCTGAAGGGAAGGTTTCAGAGGCCAAGGGCAAACAATCTTCCTCGAAAGGGGACAAAAACAGTTCGTCCTCTAAAATGGAGTACGGTCATTACACCGATATCATCGATTCGATAAAGAATGAAAAGACAGCTAAACTATTGAATGGAAATGAAGAAGTTTTAGCTGAAGTACCGACAAGAGAGCTCGCTGATACCCTTGTAGAAAATGAGTATCCTGTCAAACAGGTCGTTTTCAATGGAATAGTCACACAGCGTCTTGTCGATATTGCTACTGAAACTGGAGTGAATAAATTGATCGCTCGGAAGGTGGGGAACATACCCAAACTCCCTACTTCTCTGGAAGTGCTTCCTTGGGACCAGCTTAAAAACAATTGATAACGGGGCTTTATAAAACCTCTTAAAATATTTTTGTCCATTAAATGATCGAGACCTAAAAC
>JBKHFH010000048.1:0-16662 GCA_046540335.1 Thermoplasmata archaeon
TGACAAGTTTTCTGACCTTTCTAAAGCGGGAGACGAGGTAATCACGCCTTTAATCTTATCAGGATTTTCTTCCGCATACCTCAGTACTGTTAGTCCACCTAGACTGTGTCCGAATAGGAAAGGTTTCTCTTCTATGTTTCCTGCGATATCATCGATTATATTCAAAGTTTCTTGGACCCTTGCATGTCCTCTTCTCCCGGGAGATTTCCCGTGTCCGGGCCAATCGAAAGTATGGACTCGGAAACCTTCACCCTTCAATCTATTTATAAGCTTCTCATGACGTCTGAAGTGTTCCCCTAGACCGTGAACGAGGACGATATGTTCCTTTTTTAGCTCACCAAAAATTTGGATATAAACCATTTCTCACACCGTTTGATAAGTGAAATCATTTTTCCCTATCCTTGTAACTAGACCCCTGAGATCGTACCTGTTGACTACTCCGGTCAGATCTTCACTAAGTTCAGAAAGCTCATCTGCTAGACCGGTCAATCGCTCCACAGAAGCCTTCTGTTCTTCGGCTGCGGAGGCAGATCTTCCCGCCGCTTTCTCGTTTTCGTCGGCAATCTCAGCCACTTTTTCCACTCTCCTCGATGATTCCTGAAGGTCATCTGCCAATCTGTTTACCGAGATAGATATCTGCTGTATCGATTCAGATACTGAATCGCTCGCCTCTTCGATATCTTCAAGGGATTCTTTGTTCTTTGCGGTAAGTTCGTCTACATCATCAGATTTTTCTTTGACTTCTTTAACACCTTCCACTACCTCGGTAGCGTTCTGTCTAGTTTTTTCTATGGTCTCTTTTATCCTTTCAGTTTCCTTTTGGGTTTTCTCCGAGAGCTCTCTCACCGAGTCTGCTACCACTGCGAAACCTTCTCCGTGTTGACCGGCTCTAGCCGCCTCTATGGAAGCGTTCAAAGCTAGAAGATTGGTTTGATCCGCTATATTCGATATAGTATCGACCACCTCAACTATCTCGTCGGATTGTTCATCGAGTCTTTCCGCTTTTGCGGCCGTGGATTCTAGTCTTTTCTGAAGTTCCGATACCATCGCTGAAACCTGTAGAGCGAACTGTCTCCCTTCATCGACTTTAGCTACCGTTTCCTCCGTTATAGAGGCTATATCTTCTGCAGACGCTGAGCTCTCTTCCATGCTTGCAGCCCCGTCTTCTATTCTCGTCGAGATAGTTTCCGTCTTTTTCGCCTGCTCTGTAGCACCTTCGGAGATCTCTTTAACGGATTTTGCTACTTTTTCTGAAGTTTCATTCAAACCCCCAGAAAACTCTGCAATACTTCTCAAAGCATTGGAGACCTTTTGAGCGGCTCTCTGGATCTCCTTTAAACTCTTGCTAGTTTCCTTTACTGCGGTACTGAGATCGTTGCCCATCTCAGAAAATAGGCCCGGCAGACCTTCGAAATCGATCTCCATATCCAACCCGTATTCTTTCAACGAGGTGCTCAATTTGGATATCTTATGGAGCGCTTCTTCCATCGAATTTATACTTGTATTGAGGTTTTTAGCTATCTCCAAATATTCTCCTCGCAACTCGGATGTGTCGATCTCTTTGGTGAAATTCCCTTTTGCGATGCTTTCAGCTCCCTCTCTGATCTCCTCTAAGGTGTTCTGTGTGACTTCGATCGTCCGGTTTACGTTGTCTGCCATCTCTCTGAATTCTCCCTCTAATTTTCCATTCCCCTCGTCTATCCTCTCGAATCTTCCGTTCGCCAAACCGTCCATCGATCGGTTTATATTCGTGAAAGTGGTACGAAGTTTGCCCATAGTACTGTTGATGTTCTCGGCCAATTCCAGGTATTCACCTTGAAGATCTTCAGTATCGATCTTCTGGTCGAGTTCTCCTCTTGATATGTGGTCCAACATCTCTTTGACCTTTTTGATACTGGTATCGATTTGAGCCGTACTGTCGTTAACGGCGGTGGTCATTTCGAGGAAGTCCCTTTCGAGCTCGGTCGTATCTATAGATGTTTCTAAGTTCCCTCTAGCTAACTCTCTCTGTGCCTTCTTTATCTCTCTTAAACTTTTGTTGAGGTTTTTCTGCATCCTTTTGAATGACGAGACGATCTTATTAAGCTCCCCTTTCGCTTCTATGGTTATTTCTTTGGAAAAGTCTCCTCTAGATATGGCGTCTGCTGCATTGCTATTCTCTTTATAGGTTCAGCTGTGTTTTTTATCATCCCATGGACCGCATCTACCATATCACCTATCTCGTCATCGGATTGTCTTTCCTCTATAGTCACATCAAAATTTCCTTCTGATATCTCTTTTGCGACTTCTGAGACTTTGCTTATTCTACTGACGATATTCTTCGCCAATAAGAACGCCAGTAAGACCCCTATAAGTATAACTGGAGGGCCTACTATCATCATCACATCAGTCATCTTCGAAGTCGCCGAAAGCAAGTCAACGAGGACGAATATGGCGAAATAGTTTATCCCCAATATGAAGGAAATAAATAGCCCGAAGATGAACATCATCTTCACCCACATCGACCGGATAGGTTCTCCGCTTACCAGATCGTATTTTAGCAGGGCGACCCCGATCGTGATGGCCGCTATAGTGAATAACTGGGGTGTGATGTCTATTCCCCTCCCTATTTGGGCAGCTCCTGATAAATACAGAAAGTTCAATGGAAAAATCACGAAAAAAGGGATCAAAAGAGCCATCACCTGTTTTCTTTGGATAGCTTTCTCAGGTTTGATAAAAGTTTTTAGGAGTAACCCGACCCCAAGAAAGATGGGACCATAAACTATCGGGTTATGGAAGTACCACATAAAATTAGCGGATGTCTGATATATAAATCCATTTTCCACTGCCAGCTCGGAGGCAATATAGGGAAAACCTATGATAAATTGAAGTGTCAAAAGTATAGCTCCTCCTACTGAGAGTCCGTAGAACGCCCTGAGGACGAGGTTCAAAAACTCATTTTCGCTGTATTCTGTCAATCCTAAGGCGGTGTGAAAGAAAGCAGCTCCGAAGAACGAAATGAAGTAGTAACGAAAATCGAAGGCAAAACCTCTGAATGAGTTGAGAGCTATAACTCGATCTAGACCATTGACCTGGATGAAAGATAATTTCAGGATCACCCCGAGACACCATCCAGCCATGACGATAGATAAGAAAAAGAAGCCCCGACTGGTCACTCTATCTTTGCCGTTTCTTTTTTATGTATTGGCCCAAAAAAAGGATCGATCCAGCCGTTACCAAGAGAGGAACACTCCACTTTAAAATGAAAAACAACGACATCTTAAACACCTTTTATTTAGAATGATAATTTGCTCTTTGTGATATATTACCGAAGATATAACATTTGTGATATATATACAATATCAAGAGCTATTTTATGAAGGATCGTCTGACTTTGAAATACAAGAACCCAAAGTCTTATATCATTTTCTACAATATAAGTCGTGATAATTTGGGTAAAGAAAAATTTCATAGAGGCGTGATCTTTTCTCTCGCCTTTCTGGGTTTCAGCAGAGGGTTTGGTTTCGCTCTGAACAAGGGCTTCACTTTTCCGCTCTTAAGTCAGTATACCGGCTCTGCGTTCATCAGAGGGATAGTGCTGAGTCTTCAGGGGCTCATGGGTTTCGTGATCCCCATCCTGCTGGGTTACATGAGCGACACTTTTACTTCCGAACACGGTAGAAGAAAACCTTTCATATTAGCGGGCGGCACTCTAGCCGGTATATTTGCTTTCATGATTTATACCAGTTTTATTTTAGGTGCACCTCTCTGGCTCTTCACCCTTGTAGTCGCAGTTTTTTACTTTGCGATGTATTCCTACGTCAGTCAATTCAGAGCTCTGCTCCCCGATGTGATACCCAGTGGTGATAGAGGGAAAGCGAGCGGTTTTATAACTTTGGCCGAGTGGGGCGGAAACCTGGTACTTTTTGGGGCGTCGGCCTATCTTGTGGCCACATATGATTGGGGTCAATCCTCGATGTTTTTGATGACCGCGATTTTCTTGGCCGCTGCTGCGATTTTTCTCTTCCTAAAAATCAAAGAACCACGGATATCTGATGATATGCCTTCTCAGAACTTGATAACTTATCTTAAGAGCGTCTTCAAAGACAAGAATTTCCTCAACTTCTACGTAGCTCAGCTCTTACTCTGGATAAGTTATCAATTCGTTGCAGTGTTCATGTTCGGCATAGCAGCCTACATACTTCGAGGGGATGCGACAAGCGCTAACGTTGAGGCGGTTCATTCCTTCGGCCTTTTAGCTATGGCAGCTTTCAACTTTACCGTTCTAGGCGGCTCACTTTCTGGAGGATATATATACGATAAAATAGGCCGCCGACTGAGCATAATCACTGGTGCCGGATTATTCGGCGTGCCGCTCACTTTGGGTTGGTTCGTCGAGACCAGATTACATATCTTGATAGCTCTACTCGTCGCTGGGATAGGATGGGGTGCTGTTCTCGCCGGCTCACTCCCCGTGGTTGGAGATCTACTAACCCAATATAAAAAAGAGGCCTTCAACGGCAGGTATTACGGTGTTTTTGCAGCCACGCGAGCTATTCCAGTCCTTATCGCTTCCGTACTCGGGGGGTTGATAGTAGATTTGGCTGGAGGTAATTATAGGCTGCTGTTTCCCATTTCAGCCGTATTGATCTGGATATCTATCCCGCTTATTTGGTCTCTGAAGGAGTTGGAGGAAGATCGATGATCCTTGTATCGATTGTAAGTTTTATTTTTGTATTTTTCCTATTCGTTTTGTTTGTGGCTCACAAGATGACCAGGCCCAGACGGAATTTGGGCGATTGGTCACCCGCTGACCTAGATCTTCGATATGAAGATATTTCTTTTGAGACAGAGGACGGTATCGAACTGCGAGGGTGGTGGATGGATAAAGGTGAGGAGAAAACTTTGATCTGTCTTCATGGATACGCGGCTAGTAGGTGGTACGAAGTGTACATGAAACCCCTCCTAAGGATATTGAAAAAGGAGCACTACAACCTACTGTATTTCGATTTTAGAGCCCACGGGAAGAGTGATGGTGGTCGTACTACCTTCGGATACATGGAATATATGGATCTGAAAGTAGCGCTAGACTGGTTGCAGGACAATCATGGGGAAAAGTGTAAGAGAATAGGTGTTATAGGTTACTCGATGGGAGGTTTAGTAGCGATCAAGGGTATAGCTGAAGATGAACGATTAGATTGCGCTGTAGCTGACAGCCCTCCGATAAATATGGATGCTACATCTGCGAGGAGCTTGAGATATTTCGCCGGGATACCAACATGGTTTTACCATATCGTAAAACCTGCTGTGCGATTCCTTTTTGGGATGAAGATTGTAGACCCCTTCACCTTGATCGATAAAGTCGATAAACCTCTTCTTTTGATCGCGGGCGAGAATGATCCTTTAGTACAGATATCGGAGATAAGAAAGTTCTTTAAGGAGAGCAGAAATGGTATGTACCTGTGGAAAACGGAAGCCGAGCACGTAAGATCTATTGGGGAAGATTTCGAGCTTTATGAAAAGAAGATATCCTCTTATTTCGAAGAGAATATGTGAGGTGGAGAATGGATAAAAAGGAATGTAAGATAATAGCGCACCGCGGTGCTTCGGGTTTGGTGGAATTCGATAATTCGATGGAGTCTTTTCGGGAGGCAGTAAGGCTCGGTGCGGATATGATCGAATTTGATGTAAGAAAGACTAGAGATGACGTTATGGTTGCTTTTCACGACCCTGAGATCGAGGGTGAAAAGATAGCTGACCTGAATTATGAAGAGCTCGTTGAGATGACCGAAAAGAAAGGTTTTAAAGTTCCGACCGCGGAAGACGTGATAATGCTTTCTAAGGGGAAAATAGGACTAGATATCGAGTTGAAGGAAGAGGGTTATGAAGAAAGATTGGTAAAGCTGGTCAGGAGCTACTTAGATTATGACAGTTACGTGATGAAATCCTTTTTGGATGAGACGGTTAGATCGATAAAGCACTTCGATGAGAAGGTCGAGACGGGACTGTTGCTTGGTCTAGAAGAGCCGGATTCTAAGCTCAGGACACGCCTATCCGAACTCTTCCCCAAGTCGAGATTGAAAAAGTGCGGTGCGGACTTCGTCGCCCCTAACTTTCAGCTTCTCCGCTTTTTTTATCTCTGGAGGATGCGAAGGGCTGGAGTAGAGACCTTCGTATGGACAGTAAATGACGTGAAATCGATGGAGCATTGGATGAGAGAAGGCATCGATGGTTTGATTACTGACAGACCCGATCTAGCTTTGCAAGTTAGGTCTGATATAGTCTGATGGTCGTATTAATGACATCTAGAAAAACTATTCCAGAGTATATTAAACGGTCTAAAGGCGTGATAAAGAGGTAAAAAGAGAAAGGCCCAAGGGACGAGATTAAGAGGACCCTGGAAAAATTGAACCCCCCTAGGCCTGTAATGCTGACAGTTAAATTAACTATGAGAGTTGATAAGTTATTTTTTCAATATCGGATAAAAAATATACGTATTTTCAACAGATTTTATACGCAAATGATATACAACTAAGCGAGATTCAATGGTCCAAAAATATTCATCCCCTTATACATCTTCTCTGGACAGAGTAGATGTTTGTTTATTATGCCCCTCGATCATCCCTTCTCTATCAGGGATAGTAAAATATACTAGGAATTCGTTGTATTCACAGACCTTTAACCGCAGGGAGAGTTTCTCATGAAAGGGACTGTGAAATTTTTCGATCCACTGAAAGGGTTCGGCTTCATCATGCCGGACAGAGGAGGTGAAGACCATTTTGTCCACAGGAGTGAATTGTCTGAAGGCGTTTCACTCGAGAAAGGCGACAGGGTAAAGTTCGAGAGCGAGCGTGGGGATAGGGGTTTACAGGCACTCAATGTAAAAAAGATAGATAGATAAAACTCAAGTTTTCGAATATACGGTGGATTTCGAGGGCGGTCTATCTTTTCTCTTCAATCTGTCCTCGTACCATATCCTCACCACGTGGTCTATCCGGATGTAGAGCCTATCTAGATTAACCTCTACCCATTCAACGTATCCGACTTTGTCTTTTTCCCCCTTTTCTTGCGATTTTTCTCCGATATCTCTTACTTTCGGCTTCATTCCCCATACCTCCTTATTTTCAAAATCTTTCCAGTTGATCTCCTTCGCATTGGTCTGATAGACTTCCTCAAGTTTTAGAGTTTCGTTGTCGAAATCTATAAGTTTTCCCAGAAAGCTCAAACCATCGTCCATCACGATTAGAAGGCGCTTTCCCTTCAACTCTTCTAGATCATCGTTTAGCAGTTCTCCTGTCATGGTATCTCTGCTCTTTTCAATTTGATTCGAATATATAAAATCAATAGCGGAGCTAGGCCTTATGTAGTTTGCAGAAAGGCGTATATAGTAGAGAGGTCCTTTAAATATAAGTGAAGGAGGTGAAAAAATGAAAAACATAGCAGAGAGATTGAGAGACGATAATCGATTGAAGACGCTTTGGGAGGCAATAGAGAAAGCTGACATCGAAGATATAATCGAGGAAATGGGGCCTTATACGATATTTGCTCCCACGAACGACGCGTTCAATAAAATATCGAGCGATAAATTGGAGGAGTTATTGAACGATCACGATGAATTGGTCAACACGCTGAAATACCATATCGTCCCAGGCAAATACACTTCTAAAGATGTAGCCAAGATGGAAAAAGCCAGGTCGATGACCGGTGAAGATATAACCGTCGACACATCAAAAGGAGTCAGGGTGAACGATTCGAAATTGATCGATACAGATGTAGAAGGATCGAATGGTATAATACATTTCATCGATACCCCGCTAACCCCTAAGTACCATGATTAAGATTGTTGAAATCCGGCTATCTATCAGTGATAGCCGGTACTAACCTTTATCTGATTAATCAATTACCAGTAAATCATCTTTTTAGAATTGGGTTTATCTTCTTCGAAAAGTTTATCGATGTGTTTAAAGGTGAGAGCTAAAATAATAATTTCTTCTTTTTCCAGACCATATCCAAGTTCCTCTTCTAACATCATTTTGATCTCCATGGATGTAAGGTCTTCATCCATATCCTCTACTTTATCGGCGACGGCTCTACACGCTTCTTTTGACTCTTCAAAGAGTTGTTGTGTCATGTTAACAATCAGTGTTTCGTTATTTCAATATAAGTACTTTTTGTAGATTTATCGGCTGTTAATCACCTTGGTCAAAAGTTTTATCCCAGAGTGAAAGAGCAAACCCTCTAACTTCTCATATAGGTGATCCTGACAATGAATTGGACCTATCTTCTCTTTTTGTGATATATGCCTACAGTGATGGTTGCCGCGAGTAACATGAGAGTAGCGGTAAATCCTGGAAATGCGTCGTCTTCCTCGCCCACCTAGAGTGTAGCGGAATCGGAACCGGTCTGACTACAGTACGCTGTGACAGAGATGGTACTGTTTTCCTCTACCGCTAGGTCGTATGTGTATTCGAAACTGCTGCCGTCCGGCTGTTCAGTATAGTCTTCGTCTATCTCCGTGTTCCCGTCGACCTCGACGAGTACGTTTCCGATGTAATGGCTCTGGGTATCGCTCACAGAATGAGAAACCTCGACGGTGAGCTCTTCGTTTCCCGAGTCATAGTTCAAACTGATGCTTGGGGAGTGGGCTTTGACGTTACCTGCAGAAAACAAAACGGTCAGACTAGAAGCTGCAAGTACAAAAGCTATGGCAAGACACAATTTCTTTCTCATAACACCCCTCACCCTGTGCCATGTAAGGAGAAAGAGATTATAAATGTTTTTAGGCTAGTAGTTACTCAATTTTACAGAGTGCTTTCCAGTGAATGCATACTTTGCTTGAAATGCGTGAATTCCCGTCCTTAAAACGTTCTCAACGTCGAAGCCGGTGTGGATCTTGAGGGGTGGGAAGGTTGAGGCGGTGGAAGTAGGTTTGATAATCTTCAAAAATCTTTTTACGGGTCCATTCTATAGCGAAACCGGTCCCGTGAGTTATTTAAAGTTGAAAGGAAAGGTTGTAGACGTTCTGAATGAGAATATCTTTGAAGGAGTCGTTTCCGTTGAAGATGGTCGAATAGTGGACATCCAAAGGAAAAAAAACGATCGGAATCGTTACATAATGCCGGGTTTTGTGGACTCCCACGTTCACGTGGAGAGCTCGATGCTATCCCCGACTGAGTTTTCTAGAGTTGTAGTGCAGCATGGCACTGTAGCTGCGGTCTGCGATCCGCACGAGATAGCCAACGTACTTGGTCTGGATGGCATAAGGTTCATGATAAAGGAAGGGAACAGAGCTCCACTGAAATTCAATTTTGGCGCGCCTACGTGTGTTCCTGCTACGCCGTTCGAGACTAACGGTGCCGAATTGGGACCAGAAAAATTAAAAGAACTACTCGAAACGGAGGAGATCTCACACCTATCCGAGGTCATGGACTTTACGGGAGTGATCAATGGGAAAGAAGAACTGCTCGAGAAAATTGAACTCGCTAGGGAATATTGCTTAAAGATAGACGGTCACGCGCCGGGATTGAGAGGAGAGGAACTCTCTAAATACATTTCTGCAGGTATAGAGACCGACCATGAATCTACGAGTCTTGAAAACGCTCGAGAGAAGGTAGAGAAAGGGATGAAGATACAGATCAGAGAGGGATCTGCTTCTAGAGATTTTGATGAGCTCGTTGACCTGATCGATGATTTTCCAGGAGAGTGCATGTTTTGTACGGATGATATAAAAGTCAATGATTTGATAGATAGACATATAGACGCGATGGTGGGAGAGGCTGTAAAAAGAGATATAGACCTAATGAAGGTTTTAAAGACGGCCTGCGTGAATCCTGTACTGCATTATGACCTCGATGTCGGTCTTCTGAGAGAAGGCGACCCTGCAGATTTTATAGTGGTGGATGATCTTGAAAATCTCAAGGTCGAGAGAAGTTATATCGACGGGGAAGAAGTCTATAGTAGAAGTGAGGTCAGTAGGAAAAGTGATACTGTAAAAAGCACGCCCAACAATTTCAGAGTCGAAAGGAAGAGATCTGATGATTTTAGGGTGAAAAAGAAAGAGGGAAAGTTGAGAGTCATCGGAGTGAACGATGAGAATATCTTAACTGAAGAGATCATCGAGAGGGCAAAGAACGAAGAGGGTCACGTCGTCGCAGACAAGGAGAGAGATATCTTGAAATTGGCCGTACTCAATAGATACGAGGAGTCGGAACCAGCAGTAGGATTCGTTCAAAATTTCGGACTGGAGGAGGGAGCGATAGCTTCCAGCGTACTTCATGACTCGCATAATCTCGCGGCTGTGGGAACCGATGATAGAGCGATATGTGAAGCTATGAATGCCGTGATAGAGGAAAAAGGAGGTTTGTCGGCGGTTTCTAATGGAGAAAAAAAGATCCTGCCCTTACCGATAGCAGGTCTGATGTCGGACCGCGGATACGAAGAAGTAGAGAAAAAGTTTGAAGAGTTGAAAGAAATCGTGGATAATATGGGTTGTGATCTTACCTCGCCATACATGACGCTCTCGTTCATGGCCCTTCTGGTTATACCGAATCTGAAGCTCAGCGACAAGGGTCTTTTCGATGTGAAGAAATCCGAGTTCGTGGATATATTTGTTTGATCGGTTTTCGTTCTTTCTTACGTATCTACATTTATATTTCACAAAAAAAGATTGCAGGAAGCTTAGAATTCGCCCTCTACTCGTCAACCGCAAATCCTATATCCTCTATGAAAATTATATTTCAAGGGTATCTCGATGAACAGTTTTGAAGCTATATATCGAAGGAAGTCGGTGAGAAAATATTCTTCTCAGGGTCTTTCTGATGAGGACCTTGCCGATATAAAAAAGAAGATAGAAGACCTAGATCCTTTAAATGAAGATATAGACTCAGAGATATATCTTGCGAAAGAAGGTGAGAGAGTACAGAAAACTTTTTCGGGTTTGAAGTCGAAAGTTGCAAAAGTCGAAGCGCCCTATTACTTGTTGGGCACTTCCGAGGAA
Organism: Thermoplasmata archaeon; assembly: GCA_046540335.1. Taxonomy (GTDB): domain Archaea; phylum Thermoplasmatota; class Thermoplasmata; order Halarchaeoplasmatales; family Halarchaeoplasmataceae; genus Natronoplasma. The sequence goes on from JBKHFH010000048.1 coordinate 10,976, forward strand.
AAAGAAGGATACCTGGTGAACATGGGTTTCCTATTGGAGGGATCGGTCTTATACCTGACGGAAAGGAAGTTGGGGAGCTGTTGGTTAGGAGCCGGACTGAACGAGGACCTGTTGAAAGAGGTATACGATCTTGAATATGGCCTGGTAATAATGGTCGCTTTTGGCGATTCTGAGGAAGGAAAGAAAAATTTAAGAGAGCATCCTGAAAAGGCCAAAAGGAAATCTCTCTCGGAGATAGTGTTGAACGATCTTTCTGAAGTTCCGGATGATTGGCGTAAGATAATCGATGCGGTAAAGATGGCTCCCTCTGCCTTGAATAGCCAGCCTTGGAGATTTTACTTCGATGAAAGTGGTACGCACCTTTTCATCAAGAAGGGAGGAATATTCAAGTCGCTAGTGAGAAAGGTTACAGATCTGAAAAGATTGAACAGGATAGATGCGGGCATAGCATTAAAGCACCTGGAGATCGCCGCTGAGAATTTTTCTATGGATGTGGAGTTCGAAGAACAGGAGATGGAGAGGGACGGGATGGAGTACATCATCAGTATCGTGTAGCTTTTGAAGCCGAAGACTCCAGTATCATTGGTTGAAAGGCTGAGACAAACGGGTAAACCATTTATAGTTAATTATATCATATGATAGTGCTCTAAGGAATCGAGTTAAATCTTAAGGAGGATAGTCCGTGGTTTCATCCATACTAAAGGACGGTAGTGGAAAGGTGTTTTTGGTTTTTCTAACCGTGACAATCGTATCCGGACTTATCGTGGTTTTTTTCCTTGAAGGTACGAGATACAATATATGTTTCATGTACTTGTTCGCCTTGTCTTTTGCCGTGACCGGTGTAACTTTTGTATTCGTTTTGTTCAATCTGATAAGTTCTTCTAGTGGGAGTTGGACTGAATCTGAAAAGAGCGAAAGAACTTCTGCCGAAGTTGACGTGAAGAGAAGAGGCAAAGACGTATCCACCGGAGAAGAAAAAGGTTTTTTTCAGAAGATTTTCAAAAGCAAGAAAACCTGTCCCGAGTGCGGGAAGGAGTTGGAGTATAGGGAGGAGTATCAAAGCTATTACTGCACTCACTGCCGTACCTACAGACGGATTGAAAAGTGATTTAGTATGTTTTTAGTCTCTTCTTAGGGCTGGGAATAACTCAATTTTTCTTTTATATTGGGAATATATAGGACTATCGAAAGAAATCCGATGACTATTTCCCTTAATTTTTCTTTCATCTATATATTATAACTACTTTAAAGCATCTGATAACATAGAAGAAAGATTCGAACAGTTCAGAAAAAAAGTCCGTAAACTGCAGGGAGGTACAGGAACAGACTATAAGGAGAAGTTTCGATTTAGGAGGTGAAAAAGATTTTCAGACATTTAGCGAATCGAAAAGGGAAGGTGAAGAATGTCTAAAAGTCACAAAAACGTTGCTAAATGGACTGTAGAGATTTAAAATAGATATTCTAGATCATCTTTCCATAGCATAATTCCATATGAACCAAATGAAGATCGCAAATGATAAGACGAAGATCCCCACAAGTCTCAACGATAAATTAACACTGAAAGTACCTACTAATGATGAAAATACCAGAACACCGATGGCTGAACCCATCGTCCCTACAGTACCTCTGACACCCATAGCAACACCCCTCTCTTTTTCGTTAGTACCTTTTGCTATTAGATCAAGCACTATTGGAAAATACAGCTCTGATGAAAGACCTCAAAGAACTGAAAAGATCATGAGCCACAATCGAGATTCTATCATCGATATGAATATTATGGAAACACCTGTGCCAATCATACCGATCGTCAGAACAGTCAAGTCTTCAGCTAGGCCTAGAGCTTTATTCACTCCCAATTTAATCACAGTGGCAGCTCCTGATCTTAGTGATTGTAATAAACCGATCTGAAAACCTATTAGACCAACCACTTCAAAGTACAAAGGAACAAGTGAAAAAGCTATGGCGAAAGCCATAAACATCACCAAAGAAACAGCGAATGCGATAACAACCCTTCCTCCCTTCATAGCTATATTGAAACCTTCTATGAAGGAACGGACAATTTCTTTTCTCAGTTTTTTATCTTTATTACCATAGTCAAATTCTAGTGTATGCACGAAATAAAATATAACCACTATCAAAACTAACATGACAGAATGGATTAGGATGCTTTTGAATAGATCAGGCATGCCTCAAATGTCCTTTATGAAGCCACCCAATGGAGGTCCTATAAACCGTCCCAAACCAACAAAAAAAGTGTACATCGCGAGAGACTGTTTTTTCAATGTTATAAAAGATGGGATCGTGACCCAAGTCGTTGAAAAACCGATTCCGAAAAAATCCAAGATAAAAACAGTAATTTAGGAAAAAAAATCAGATATATTATAAAAAATTGAAGCAATCAATAAAGATAATCCTCCTCCTACGATTACTTTATGATAACCTCTTGCATCTGAAAGTGAACCGATAGGGATCCTTGCAATGGTATCTATCCCGTAAAACACGAAAACGAGTACGTCCGCTAAAGTAACACTCATTCCGATCCCTTTGCCGTAGATGGGGATATAGGGCATTATCATGCTCGATGCGACCATGACGAAAGATGTGAGCAGCCAGAATGATTTTTTCATCTCTATTTACATCTGAGTAATTGAGATGAGAGTATATTGAGATAAAAATATTTTCGACATTTTTCATACGTTTTCTTGGTTGATCTTACCTTTCGGGCCTTTGCTCAATATTTGGTACATCTTTAGTCTTCTACTCTATTTTCCGTGCAGAGGTCTCTGTCACTTTAGAAACTTTTCATTAGATACTTATTGTCGATTCTGGGAAGTCATTCTAGAGCCATATCGAAAGATTTCAGTTCCTTCACATAATTTTCGTCTTTACCGACATCATCTCTTTTGCCTTCAAGACGAGAGTCTGTAGAGAGAGTGAACAAGAGTAGGAAATGCCTCCTTGGAATGGATGAAAAGATATTTACTAACTACATTGTATATTTACAAAAGGAAAAGGTGATAAAGATAAAACAGTCTCCTTTGAAAGGATTAAAATCATTGTCCTCGCCGTTGACCCTAGAGGAGTTGATGGATGAAAATTAGCTTTAATAATAATAGATATGCAGTACGATCTAACTGCCCAGGGACATGTGGTTTTAAAACAGACGGAGGAATTAGGCGTGCGAGAAGGATACGATTATTATTATGACCGTATCTAGAATTCTATCATACCGAATATACAGAAGCAAAGAGGGTTATCTTTGAAGACATTTTGGATTTGTTATGACTCTTTCTCACCGAGTTGATACGAAGAAAGCACCAGTCCTTTCACTTTGTCTCCGCCATCTTCAACGGGTTCCAAAGCCCAGTACATATCTTTTTGGTCGGAATGCTTTGTTCGAAGAAGATCTCTGTCCTTTACAGATCTTTTTTCTCCATCATCTATAACTTCTTGGAAGAGTTTTTTGTTTTCACCGTTTGGAAAGAGGTCGAAGTGGTTTTTACCGATAACTTCTTCGGGAGAATAGTCAGTTTTTTCAGCGTATGCGGAATTAGCATAAAGCAGGTCGTGATGAAGAAGATATCTTTGACGACAGTGATGACGAATACTACGAAGAAGAGTAGATCCGATACTTAAACACTAAAACACCTTTCTATTTTTTTTAATATTATATCAATTATATTGTGCTCTGTTATTTTCAATTCTAAGATATCTTCCTTCGAGGAATTTATAATCATGTTCTAGATATCTTTAGAAATACGTTAGGATTTCCAATAGATATCACAAGAAAAAAGCGTTTTCCTATTGGGTTCAAAAATAGAAAGATGTCACAAACAGCTATTAACTCTACAGGTTTATTTTCCATCATAATAATATAGGGAATGATGAATTTTGTTGAAAAAATCAATAAGAGAATAAATGGAAACTACACATGAGGTGGAATCCCTCCCTCCCTATAATTATAAGTCCCACCTCACATGCAGCTTTCTTGTTAATAACATAGGTTTCCTGTTTAAATAAGGTTATTCAAAAGTTAAGAGAAAATCATCCAATATTCTGTAGAAATTTGTGTGTGATTTCGTTACAATAATCTTCGTTGAGGGTATATTCAATTTATTTCGATTTAAAGAAAAGTGAAGGCCTAGGGTTTGATTTTTAGAGGACCCCCTAGAAAAAATCGAACCCTCCCCTAGGCCTGTGATCCTAACAATCATATATATTAAGAAGAATTGATAAGGTATTTTCTCAATATTGGATGGAAATCACGTATATATTTAACAAATTTCAGGCATAAATGACGTACAAACCCTAGGAGAGACCTTCGATTTCATATAAAGAGAGTACGAGTCCTTTGATCTCTTTTCCATCCCCCTCGACAGGTCCTAATGTCCAATAAGGTCCCTCCTGATCTGATCCGTCTGGATAGAGTAAATCTCTATCCTTGATAGATCTCGATTCCCCTTCATTTATTACTTCTTTGAATATCTTTTCATTTTCTTCGTTCGGGAAGAGATCGAAGTGGTTCTTTCCTATGAGTTCTTCAGGTGAATAGTCTGTCTTTTCAGCGTAGGCTGAATTCACATAGATCAGGTCAAAATCAAGATTAAGATAGGCCATGATCACAGAGGAATGTGACATGAGAGCATTTAATATCTCTTGTTGGTTCTCTTTTTTGCTGATGTCTCTCATCAGCAGTGAGAATACTTTGTTTTCTTCTCCATCGAATTGGAAACAATCCATGGTGACGACGACGGTTTTGATTTTACCGGATTTCGTTTCTATTTTCATCGTTTTTTCAACGAATTCATCATTCGTCATGACACTTTCGAGTCCATCGTGAATATCAGGTTCCAATAAGACCTCTATACTTCTCCCCAGCAGGTCCGTGTGATCGTATCCCGATACACTCTCAGCACTTTTATTGAGGAATGTGATATCTCTATTTTCATCCAAGACGATTATACCTTCATGAGTTTGTTCGATGATTTTCTTGTAGAGTTTTGGTGATTCGAAAACTGTTTCCAGTTTATTTTTCATACTCTCAAGTAGATCATAATTCTTTTCCACCTTAGGGCTTAAAAAATACACGTCACCATAACCCCCGCCGGATTTTTCGATGAGGCCGTGATCCATCAATATATCGAGGTGATGCTTGACCGTTCGATAATTGAGGTCTAGAATCTCAGCTAGTTGGTTTGTATTGTAAGATCTCTCTTTAAGTCTTTCAAGGATCTTTATGCGATTTTTTCCACCTTGCTGTCCCAACATAAGATAGGACAGATCTCTCTTTAGATCCCCCATCGTTTCCAGGCCCCATGTATATTTTACCCGGACCGTAGTATTTAAACCTTTGCCAAATATTTTTATTTTATTAATTCTTCAGAGTGGAATCTTTGGGACCATACTCAGTTTTAGAAAATATCATTTCGAAAAACAAGGATCGTGGTAAGATAGCTACGCATGAGATGGATCCCCCCAGCCCCCCCTAATTTTCTATTTCAAGGCGTTTATCTCCACCTTATGCGCAGTGGTTTTTTATGCTTTTACATAGTCAGCATATACAAATAAGGTTATTTCAAAATTGTAAGAGTTTTTTTTTAGAAATCAAGCAGAGACTGTTCATAAATCTGTTATATAGTGTAAGACGTAACTTTTTATACTACCTTGTTATTATCTATTCTATGAAA
>JBKHFH010000049.1:0-16594 GCA_046540335.1 Thermoplasmata archaeon
TATTTTTCCCAACAAACATCTGATAAAGATTATAGTTATGAATATGTGGTGGAAGTAAAAGCTACCGATCAAGAATATGAACTGCATGTCCCAATTGTAGTGGAGGATGAGGATAATGAAAAGTCGGAGATCATGAGCGATTTAACACTACAGGGCGATGGTGAATACGACTTAAATAAAACTATCCATGGTACTTCGTTAAAAATATATGGGAAGAGCAATATAACAATCAAATCAGAAGGGGATAAGAAAATTCCTTTTGCCTTTTTGAACATGATAAATAATACTAATGAAAATGGAAATCGAATAGAGGAAAATGGTACTGTAGAATTTTGGATTAAAATTAATGATCCTCATAACTCAATAAAATCTGTCAGAGTGTCTTGCTATATAAACCATTATGGTGATGATTACAAGGGATCACATTCATTCCTTTTTTGTGAAGATTCTGATGATAATGGATGGACCAAAGTAGATGGGAAAATTGGCTATGAGCGAGAATGAAGAGTATTATAGAAAAAGGAGGTTAAACATTAAATCGGATTTAGACTATCAGTCTTATTATAATCCTACGGGCGAAGAGATATGGCTGCAGATAGAGCCCAATGTGCTCTAGACGATTAGATATTTCCCTACACCTTACAAAAAACCGAGTTTTCACCTATCCATCCTTGATAAATCACAACCGAATGATCTAATTGTGGGAGTAATCTTACATCCGCGATTTTTCAAAAAGCGAAATTAACCCCGAGAACCATTGTATAACCTGGGCCAATCCTCCTTCAATTCCCCCCAATCTCTTCTACGAAATACTTAAATTAGTGAGGATAATCATCTAACCCCCTGTTAAAGAAGGAAAAAAAGAAAACATAAAAGGAGAATAATATTATGGCTTTAGATAGAGTATATGAAGAAGTTGTAGATAGAAACCCGGGTGAAGAAGAGTTCCATCAGGCCGTGCAGGAAGTTTTGGAATCTATAGAGCCGGCGATGGAAAAGCATCCTGAGTTCGCTGAGGCAAAAATAGTTGAAAGATTAGTGGAACCGGAAAGACAGATAATATTTAGAGTTCCATGGAAAGACGATAACGGAGAAGTGCACGTGAACAGAGGTTTCAGAATCCAATTCAACAGCGCTATCGGCCCCTACAAAGGTGGTATCAGGTTCCATCCCTCTGTATATATCGGCATAATCAAATTCCTTGGATTCGAGCAGATATTCAAGAACTCACTCACCGGATTAGCGATGGGCGGCGGAAAAGGAGGTTCCGATTTCAATCCGAAAGGGAAATCCGATGATGAAATAATGCGCTTCTGCCAGAATTTCATGAACGAACTGTATAGGCACATCGGTCCGGACACCGACGTTCCCGCAGGAGATATCGGCGTTGGAGGTAGAGAAGTCGGCTATATGTACGGTCAATACAAGAAATTGAAGAACAGATTCGAAGGTGTATTAACAGGCAAATCGCCCGAATGGGGCGGCTCACTCGTTAGACCGGAAGCTACAGGTTACGGATTGGTTTATATCACTCAAGAGATGCTTAACCATGCTAATGAGGACTTAAAGGGCAAAGAAGTACTTATCTCCGGCTCTGGAAACGTTGCACAGTACGCTTTAGAGAAATGTAACGAATTGGGCGCTAAAGTAGTCACCTTGTCCGATTCTGACGGCGTCATCTACGATCCAGAAGGTATCGACGGCGAAAAGAAAGATTACGTTTTCAAACTGAAACAGGAAAGAAGAGGAAGGATCAGAGAGTATGCAGAAGAGTACGATGTCGAGTACGTGAAAGGCGAAAATCCATGGGGATTCGATGCAGATATCGCTCTACCTTCGGCAACACAGAACGAGATCCAAGAAGAAGACGCTCAAAAGCTCGTGGATAATGACGTGATGGCGGTGGGCGAAGGAGCTAACATGCCCTCCACTCCAGGAGCGATAGAAGTATACCAAGAGAACGATATCCTCTACGCTCCGGCTAAAGCTGCGAACGCTGGAGGAGTAGCTGTTTCCGGTCTAGAGATGGCTCAGAACTCTCAGAGAGAGAGCTGGACCTTCGAAGAAGTGGATAACAGATTACAGGGGATCATGCAGGGGATCCATGAAAGATGCTACAAGACTTCCAAGAGATACGGCGACGAAGGAAACTTGATGCTCGGAGCTAACATAGCAGGATTCGTGAAAGTAGCGAAGGCGATGCTGGATCAAGGCCTGATCTGAGAATAAAAGAAAACACAACAATAGGCCTCTAAACCCCTTTCTCTAACTTTCTTATATCTGAAAGAAAAAACCTGTTCTAAAAATTATTTTTAAAGATGAACAAAATTTTTATTCTCTAACTCTCAGCCTGATCTTATGTTTATTCATCTCAATCTCGGCAGCTATATCTGACCTATCTATATAACCTTCTAGAAACGTCTTCAGATACTCCGCCATGTCCGGTATCATGGGGATTATCGTGAAATTGTCTTCGGATTCTACGATCAATCTAAAAAGGTTCGTTTTTTCCAACCTATCGAGGCATTTTATAGGTTCTGCTATTCCTTTCTCGCAGTAACTCGAATAGAATTCACCTCCTATCTTTTTGAGCTCTTCTTTAAGATCATCAGATGGTTCACCGATCTCCTGCAAAAATGCCTGAAATATCCCTATATCGAACAAAAGATTGTCAGGCCTCATCCTCAGATCCAGGATAGTTTCTAGTTCATCTGGAGACAGATTCTCTTTGTCCAAAACGACCTCCAAGTACTCCAATGCCCTCCGGACCACTTCAGATTTTGAAGTTCGAAGGTCAGATTCTATCTCTTCCAACCTTTCCAAACTCCTCGGGTCGAGATTGACTGTCACTCTTTCGTTAGTTTTCGTTTTTTGTCGGGTCATGGTAACTCTCTATATTGACTTCGAGAACTAATCCTTATAAATCCTTTTCCTTTGATTATGAGAAATTTACTTTTTTAAGCGGAATTATGAAAAGAAAAAAGCTTGACATAATATAAAATAAAAATCAACGTTCAAGGAGAAAAAAGTTGAAGGATAAGGGTTTCCTAGTACTCTAACTTCCTTCTAGATAGCCCATAATGTTCTGAGCCGCCTTTCTACCGTCTCCCATGGCGAGAATCACCGTAGCTGCTCCAGAGACCGCATCTCCCCCTGCGAAGACCCCTTCTTTAGTGGTCATCCGGGTTCCTTCATCTATTATGATGCCGCCCCAGTCTTTCACTTCCACACCTGGAGCGTTCTCATAGAACACTTTGTTTGGTTCCTGACCTATAGCTATAACGACAGTATCGAAATCTTTCTTGTGTTCGGTGTCTTCTAAAATCTTGGGGCTCGGTCTACCGCTATCATCTTCCTCTTCTAGCTCACATTCGAACAGCTCGATCCCATCAACCCAACCGTCTTCGTCTCCGATTATCCTCTTTGGGTTACAGAGAGTATCGAAGGTAACACCTTCCTGTTTAGCGTGTTCGATCTCCTCATCTCTAGCCGGTGACCATTCTGTAGTTCTTCTATAAAGTATATGGCTGTCCGCTCCCATCCTTAAAGCGCACCTAGCCGCGTCCATCGCTACGTTACCGGCTCCGATGATGCCGACCTTTTCCATATCCGTTATCGGGGTATCGTATTCAGGGAACTTGTAGGCCTTCATCAGATTGATCCTCGTCAAGAATTCATTGGCGGAGTAGACTCCTTTCAGATCCTCTCCTTCAAGCCCCAAAAACCGTGGGGAGCCTGCTCCTGTCGCGACATAGATGGCGTCGAAATCCTCTTCCAACTCATCTAATTCTATATTTTGTCCGACTATCCTGTTCAATCTTATATCTACGTCTAATTCATCAAGATATTCCAGTTCATGGTCTATAACCTCGTTCGGCAATCTGAACTCTGGGATTCCGTATTTGAGGACACCTCCAGCCTCATGTAGAGCCTCAAACATCGTCACCTGATAACCGTTCTGAGCAAGTAGTGCGGCACAGGTGATTCCACTTGGACCTGATCCGACTATCGCGACTTCAAAATCTTTACTCTCTTCGATTTCGGGGGCCTCTTCCAGATCGTTCTTTCTAGCGTAATCCGCGACGAATCTTTCCAACTTGCCGATATTGATAGCGTCTCCAACGTTACCCATCACGCAGACCTCCTCGCACTGTTCTTCCTGCGGGCAAACTCTTCCAGTGATCGCGGGTATAACGTTGGTTTCCTTTATTATCTCTAAAGCCTCTTTGAAATTTCCATCAGCGATAGATTTGACAAAATTGGGTATATCTATCTCCACCGGACAGCCGCCGACACAGGGGCTTTTCGCGCACTCTAAACACCGTTCTGCTTCTTCCATCGCCTGTTCTGGCGAATAGCCCAGGGGTACTTCGTCAAAATCATTCGTTCTTTCCTCTGGACTTCTCTCAGGTACAGGGACGCGGTCTTCTTCAGGACTCATCGGCAGCACCCCTCGTGTTCTTCTTTCCATTCTTCTAATGCTTTTTCTTCCTTTTCTTCAAACATAGTTATCCGTTCCATCAGCTCTTCAAAGTTTACTTTGTGCGCGTCGAATTCAGGTCCGTCTACACAGGCTAGTCTCATCTCTCCATCGACTTCTACCCTGCAAGACCCGCACATACCCGTAGCGTCCAACATTATAGAATTTAGGCTCACTCTCGTAGTTATATCGTGTTCTTCAGTGATGTCCGCTATCACCTTCATCATGATCGGAGGTCCGACCGCATGGACGAGATCTATTTTTCTATCTTCATCCTCGATCAGTTCTTCTAAAACATCGCTCGTGAAACCTTCTCTTCCATAAGTCCCGTCGTCAGTCGTGATGTACAATTCGTCCGCACAGTTCTTATCCAATTCATTTTCACAGACGACTAGATCTTCAGTTCTGAAACCGGATATCACTATCACTTCGTTTCCCACATTCCGTAAGGCTTTCGCGACCGGAAAGACCTCGGGGGTTCCAACACCACCGCCAATACAAATCACCGTACCATACTCTTCGATGTCGGCGGCAGTTCCCATCGGTCCTACCACATCCAGCAGTTCGTCTCCCTCTTCATATGTATCCAATTCGTGGGTACTTTTTCCGATCTTTTGGAAGATCATCTCTACAGTGCCTTTATCTACGTCTTTCTTATAGAAGGTCAGTGGGATCCTTTCTCCTTTTTCGTGCATCCTGATCACTATGAACTGACCGGGTTTTATTTTATCGGCTACGAGCGGAGCTTCTACCTTGATCCTAGTCATCTCTTCATTCATCCTTTCCTTTTCGACTATCTCATGCATGCCGGGACCTCGAACTACTAGATAGCTAATCCATAAAAAATTTTATGTAAAATTAATAGAGATTATGAATCATTATTAACGATTCTTGTCTTGATTCAAACACTTTTGATCAGATAATGCTGTCGTCTCCATAGACCGTGATCGGTATGGAACCGGAGTACTCGCCGATATCCACTCCTGGCTCCACTTTCAACTGAAAAAGAGCCATACATTTTTCCCCTACATCTAAAGCTCCTCCTAGGTAGCTCTCTGATCTTGAAGACCATCCGTCAGAATCGATCACACCTTGACCGACGTATATTTTGTGAAGATATTTTTCTCCAGTATTCTTCAGCCAGAACCATTTATTCTTTTCTTCCCCGGGTCTGACCGGTCCGAAATTTATACTTTTTATTTCCCGAGAACAACTTTCATTTTCATAAACTGACAGTTCGAATTCCTTCTTCAACCCATCATCTGACGAACCCATATATCTTTTCTCTATCTCCAATTTATCGCCCTCACACATCTGTAGGGAGGAACTCGGGAGTTTTTCTTTATTCTGATAATAACGAGTTTCTGATACTAAAAGTTTTGTGAGAAATTATGATAAATTATGAAAAATTAAACAATTTATGAAATATACGGTAAAAATCTCTGTTTAAAGTCATTTTCATCATCTTGAATATTTTTTAATAACAGATTTTATATAAAAAAACTAACTAGTAGGTAGTAGGTAGAAAAAATGGAATTAGAATGCAAAAGTTGCGGATATGAGTGGGACTATCAAGGAGAAAGCGACTTTTACGCCACCTGTCCTAACTGTCACTACAAGGTGAAGATATCGGCTAAAGCTGAAGTGATAAAGCCCGATTTTGATATCGACCGTTTCGATGAAGAAGAAAACATGTTTCTCAAAGAATTGGCGACTTGTGAAAGTTCCGAGGATTTTCAAGAGGTCTGTTCCAAATATGACCAGCAGGAATTCAATGCGTTGAGGAAAACAATCAAAGGAAAAGTCCAAGAGATGAGAGAAGATCTGGAGAAATTCGAGAGAGCGGAGGACGTCCTTGAAGGATCGAACTGGGAGTATCCGGAATTGTAGATAAATCCCGGTGATCAGATGGAGCTTGAATGCAACAGCTGCGGGTATGAGTGGGACTATCAAGGTGAAAGTGACTTTTACGCCACCTGTCCGAACTGTCAATACAAGGTTAAGATCGAGGCGAGTGCTGAAGTTGTAGAACCTGAAGCAGAAAAGAAAGAGGAGAGCGAGGAAGCTAAGGCTGAATTCGATATGATGGCAAGGGCTGAAGTCGTCCCCTCGGGAAAGGCCATTACAAAATTCAGTGAAAAAGAAGAGGTGTTTTTAGAAAAGATCGCTGAGTTGGACGATCCTGATGAGATCTATGAAGTTTTTTCTACATATGATCAGGAGGAATTCAACACTATTAGAAAAAAAGTAAAAGAAAAAGCTCACAGGCTTCGAAAGGATCTGAAGAGATATGAGAAGATTGAAAAACTTTTAGAAGATGAAGGATGGGAATATTCTGAACGATGATCTGAGATATAAAAAGGTGTTAAGATGGAATTAGAATGTGAAAATTGCGGATATGAATGGGATTACATGGGCGAAGACGGAGAGTACGCCGTATGCCCTGAATGTGATTACGAAATGGAGCTGCCCGCTGGAGCGGAAGTCATAGCTCCAGAGAGAGATATAGAGGATATACTCGATAAATATCCTAAAGAGCCGAGTTCATTGATACCGATACTTCAGAAGACTCAGGAGCAGTACGGCTATCTACCGAGAGATGTGATCGAAAGAATCGGTAAATTCTTGGAAATGCCGGTTAGCAAGATTTACGGTGTCGCGACTTTTTATGCCCAATTTAGATTTGAACCTCAAGGAGAACACGTGGTCAGAGTCTGTCATGGAACTGCCTGTCATGTGAAAGGGGCCGAGGGTATAACTGATACCGTGGAAGATGAATTGGATATAGACACCGGTGAGACTACTGAAGACGGTATGTTCACACTTGAGAGAGTGGCTTGCCTCGGATGCTGCAGTCTAGCTCCGGTGATAATGGTGGACGACACGGCCCACGGGAACTTGACCAGAGAAAAAGCTAAAGAAGTGCTCGAAAAATACAGGGGGAAAAACACATGAGTGTCGAAAAAAGAGTCAAAGTTGGATATGCTTCCTGTGGTATCGCAGCGGGAGCGAGCGAAATCTACGACGAGCTGATAGATACTTTGGAAGGAAGAGATATAGAACCTCAAGTTGACAAAGTTGGATGTATTGGGATGTGTCACAACGAGCCCATAGTGGAGATAGACGATGAAGAAGGAAGATATACTTACGGTAATCTCGAGGTTAAAGACGTAGAAAATCTGGTGGAAGATCATCTGATTGAAAACGTTCCTTACGAAGATAAGCTCATAACTGGGCCCGAAGAAGAATACGATTATTTTTCTAATCAAAGGAAAGTGGTCCTTAGAAACAGCGGCGAGATAGACCCAGAAAGTATTGAGGAATACATCGATACCGGTGGTTATGAGGCTTTGAAAAAAGTTTTAGATATGGAGCCCCAGGAAATAATAGACATCATAAAAGAAAGCAATCTTCGAGGCAGAGGAGGTGCTGGATTCCCAACAGGCATGAAATGGCAGTTCGCGAAAGATGCAGAGGGTGATGAAAAATACCTCATCTGTAACGCTGACGAAGGGGATCCAGGTGCCTTCATGGATCGTTCAGTTCTTGAAGGAGACCCACATGCTATTCTCGAAGGTATGATCATAGGTGCTTATGCAACGGGCGCTAGTAAAGGATATATCTACTGCAGAGCTGAATACCCTGTAGCGTTAGAGAGACTTAACATAGGTATAGAAAAGGCTAGAGAGAAAGGTTTTTTGGGTGAAGATATTTTGGACAGCGGTTTTTCATTCGATATCGAGATCAAAGAGGGTGCTGGAGCTTTCGTCTGCGGCGAAGAGACTGCTCTCATGCATTCGATAGAAGGAGAAAGAGGGATGCCTAGACCGAGACCTCCCTTTCCGGCTCAGCAGGGACTTTTCGATAAACCGACCAACATAAACAATGTCGAGACATGGGCAAACGTTCCTTGGATACTGAGAAACGGCGCTGATGAGTTCAGTTCTATAGGTACTGAAGAAAGCGGTGGAACGAAAGTGTTCGCTCTAGCTGGTAAAGTGAAAAGAGGCGGCCTAGTAGAAGTGCCGATAGGAACTACGCTCAGAGAGGTCATCTTCGATGTAGGTGGTGGAATAGAAGAGGATAAAGAGTTTAAAGCTGTGCAGTTGGGCGGACCCTCAGGAGGATGTCTCCCTAAAGAATATCTGGATACCCCTGTTGACTACGAAACCTTGACTGACGCTGGAGCTATAATGGGTTCCGGCGGTATGGTAGTTATGAACGAGGACGACTGTATGGTCAATGTAGCTCAGTACTTCCTCGACTTCACGCAGGAAGAATCCTGCGGTAAATGTACATTCTGCAGAGTCGGCACAAAAAGACTTCTCGAGATGCTGGATAGATTTTCGAAAGGTGAAGGAAATGCTGAGGACATCGAGAAGTTGAAGGCTATGGCCGATAAAATCAAAAAACATTCTTTGTGTGGATTAGGTCAGACCGCACCTAACCCAGTACTTACCACACTCAGATACTTTGAAGATGAGTACGAGTCTCATCTAGAGGATCAGACCTGTGAAGCTGGCGTATGCAGAGACCTGATCACTTACACTATAACGGATAGCTGTGTGAGCTGTGGTACCTGCGCAGAAGAATGTCCTTCTGATGCGATCTCAGAAGCTGAAGATAAATACGTTATCGACCAGAAGATATGTATCCAGTGTGGGGCGTGTGAAGAAGCCTGTCCCGTAGATGCGATAGAGGTGGAATAGATGTCTGATAAGATCACTGTCACGATAAATGATGAAGAGTACGAAACTGAACCTGGAAAGAAAGTTTTAGATGTATGCAGAGAGAACGATATCTTTATTCCGACGCTGTGCGAACTCGAATATATCGAGGAACCGTTCGGCGGGTGTAGGGTCTGTTTAGCGGAAGTAAAGACCGATAGAGGTACTGAAGTGACGACCACTTGTGACACACCTATCCAGGACGGGATGGAGATCAGGACTCGAACTGATGAGATTTTCGAAGGAAGAAAGATGGCGCTCGAACTTTTACTTTCTGAACACACCGGAGACTGTGTAGCACCCTGTTCCTTCGAGTGTCCTGCGAGTTTGGACGTACAGGGTTATCTCGCTCACATAGCTAATGGGAGGCCGAGTGAGGCTGTGAAACTCATAAAGGAGAAGACCCCGCTCGCATTGAGCCTGGGCCTGGCGTGCTTCGCTCCCTGTGAAGACGAATGCAGGAGAGAACTGGTTGAAGATCCCCTCGCCATCAGACAAGAGAAGATGTTCGCCGCGGAAGAGGATATCGAAGATCCTTGGACTCCCGAGGTCGAAGAAGAGACAGATAAAAGAATCGCGGTTGTTGGCGGCGGCCCGGCTGGACTTACTGCAGCTTATTTCTTGAGACTTGAAGGCCATGACGTCAAGATATACGACATGATGCCGGAACTAGGAGGTATGATGCGGTACGGCATTCCTGAATATAGACTACCGAACGATCTGCTCGACAAAGAGATAGAGTGGATACTTGACTTAGGTATCGAGGCAGAAACAGAAACAAAGCTCGGCGAGGACGTTTCACTTGAGGAACTCAGAGAAGAGTATGATGCCGTTTTCATGGGAACCGGAGCATGGGACCCGTGGATGATACCGATAGAGGGTATAGATTTGAGCGGTGTCATGGGCGGTATCGATTTCCTGATTGATTATAACCTTGGAAAAGATCTTGAACTAGGTGAAAAAGTCGTTGTTGTAGGATGTGGAAATACCGCCATAGACGTGGCTAGGACAGCGAAAAGGATGGGAAAAGAAGTCACTATAGCTTACCGACGGAGTGAAGACCAAGCTCCTGCTCATCAAGATGAGATCGATGAGGCTAAAGAGGAAGGAGTGAACTTTGAATTCCTAGTAAGTCCGAAGAAGGTCTGCGGCCCTGACGATGAAGACGAGGAATGTGTTGAAAAAGTCACCTGCTCACCTGTAGAGCTCGGTGAACCCGACGAGTCAGGAAGGCCGAAGCCTATAGAGATACCGGACGAGACGGTCGAGATCGAAACCGACAGTGTGATACTCGCTATAGGACAGCAGCCCGATGAGGAACTGCTTGAAGAAGAGGGCTTAAAAGTAGAAGATTATACTCTTGCTAAAAATTCTAAGTTCCAGACCAACTACGAAGACGTTTTCACAGCTGGAGACGCGAATCTAGGCCCCTCTTCGATCGTTGAAAGTACAGGTATGGCGAGAGAAGCCGCCTATGCATTGAACGCTTATCTTCAAGAGGGCCTAGAGGATTATGAAGTGCCCGAGGATTATCAGGAACCCTTCGGTTACGTGCATCGAGATGAAGTCACTGAAGAAGACCTTTTGGATTACAACAAAGAAACTAGAAAAGAGATGCCTACAAGGGAACCCCAAGAGAGAATAAAAGATTTCGACAGGATCGAACTAGGATTCTCAACTGATACCGCAACAGAAGAAGCTGAAAGGTGTTTAGAATGCGGTTGTCTCGATAGATTCGAATGCGATCTGAGAGAGTACTCAGAAATATATGACGCTGAACAGTACACGTACGAAGGATTCAAATTTGAGAGAGAAGTCGACGATTCCCATCCCTTTATACAGAGAGAGCCGGAGAAGTGTATACAGTGTGGATCATGTGTGAGGACCACTGAAGAGGTCCACGGTGAAGGAGTAGTGCAGTTCGCCAATAGAGGATTCGAAACAGTGGTCGAACCCGCCTTCGGCGATCTTTTGGGCGAGGTAGAAAGTCTTTTGGTAGGAGATCTAGCGGATGCCTGTCCCACGGGCGCGTTTGAAGAAGTTCCACAGAACTCGAAACCGGGACCTCATAAAACGGAAGTCGCAGGTGAGACTATTTGTGTAAAATGTGGTCTCACGTGCCCGATTGAAGTGCACACTGTGAACGGCATCCCGACGATGATCAAGCCGGCGGAAGACCCCTTCTACGAAGGTCATCTCTGTGACATAGGGAAGTTCGAAAACGATCTCAAATCGGAAGTTGAATTACTAGATGAAGAAGATCTAAAGAGTGCTAAGGATTTGATCGACAAGGGCGACGTAGATATATATGTCGGCTCTTCCACAACGATAGAAGAGGCTGAAAAATTAAAGGAACTCGCTGATAAGATAAATGGCGGATTGATATCTAACTCAAAAGATGTACGCTCCACGTGCACCTTAAGTGATTTAGATTCCGCCCACGAGCTGTATGTGGACCCTGCCGTTTACGACATAGCTCCGATCATGAAGATGTTCGTTAAAAGAGCGAGTGATCATGGAGCCTCTGTAGTAAACACAAAAGAAAAGCTCGAAGATGGTATCGGGATCGTAATGCCCGAAGATGCCGAAAGCTTTGACGAAAGGATAGTCGTAAGAACCGGTGCCAATAACTACGGCCTTTCCTGTTTGGACATCACCGATGGTGAAACAGCAAACGATACTGTCTTGATATATGGAGATCATGATGTACCTCTAGATGATATCTCGGCCGAGCATATCATACACTTGACCTGGAAGAGCGGCGGTGAAGATGATGGAAGAGCAGATCTCACGATACCCATCAGGTCCCCGCTGGAGAAAGGCGGAACTGTGAAGAATCTATTCGGTGAGGAAGTGACTCTTGAACCCGTTATCGAATCCGATCTGCCGAGCAATATCGAATTGATAGAACGTCTGATCTAGATCGCATAGATGATCGGTCATTAGCACAGTTTAGGCTATCCTTCACCGGTAGATTTTAATCTATCATGAACCTTTCAGATTAGACTCATGGCGGAAATCGAGGACTGGTACGAGAAGGTTTCAGATATCTATCCGATCGATGAGTTTAAGAATAAAATAGAACAAAAGAGAAAGGAATATCATGACCTTTTAGAGGAAGAAACATTGGCCCATATGATCGTGGCTGAAGAGGGTAGAGATGAAAACGCTGTCAATGAAATAAGCTCTATCCAACCAGGTGAGGAAGCTACGATAGAGGGAAAAATCGTCGATCTAGGAAAACTGAGGACTTTTGAGAATGATCAAGGGCAAGGTAGAGTGAGAAACGTGAGAATAGACGATGGAACTGGAACTGTAAAAGTCGTTTTTTGGGACGATGATACCGAAAGAGTTGAAGAGGAATTCTCCCTAGGCGACAAACTAAAAATAGTGAACGGCTATATTCAGGACAAGGGCTATGGAATGCAGATATCAACGGGTAGATGGGGCGAAGTTATACTAATCAATTTAGGCAAAAAGGATTAATAACTTCAAGTCAATCTTGGCTCGATGCCCGAAAATGATGCTAAAGAAGGATATATTGAAGAATTGATCGAATGTCCATTCTGCGGAGGTTTTGTTCCAGACGATTTTGAATGTATACTTTGTGGAGAGGAGATTCTCGAAACTGAACTGGATGTTAGAACAAAAACGGTGTGTTCTAGGTGCGGGGCAGAGGTGGAGGAAGATGCTATACGTTGTCCCGATTGTGAAGCCTTATTTTAAAATAAAACACTTCTGAAGGAAGGACAACAATGTCTGATGACGATCTCAACTACGAAGATGTTATAGATGTTTGGGAGCGCGAGAAAGAGGCGAAATTACCCTGCAGATTGCTGAACAACTTTTACGAAAGATTGCGCTGGTACATCCAGGATCTTGAAAAGCAAGTAGAAGATATTGAAGTCCCTCCAAAAGATAAACGCGAAAGGAGGGTACAGAAACAGTATCAGAGAGTGAAGAAAATCTCGGAGCTTTTTTTCAAAGAGAGACAGAAGAAGATAGTTCTCGCGGCCTATCATAAATCCCTCGGAAAGACAGTTGAGATAGAAAATCTATTAGACTCTGAGTTAGAACTTCTCGATGAGATAGCTACCCTTTTAGAGGATCTGAAGAACAAAGTATTCCTTGGAGAATACAAAAGAAAAGCAGATGAGACGAAAGAGAAAAAGAAAGTTAAAACTGAAAAATTCGAGGGCAAGGAAGAGAAAAAGATTGAAGAGGGGATTGAAGGCTCTATCGGTGAGGGGAAGGTAGAGGAGAAAGAGGAAGCCGAGGTTGAAAAGTCTTCTAGAGATAGAGAGGAGTTTTCCCCGACTGAAAATAGAGATAGTAAAACCCCTCATCCTGATTTATCTCCAGAGGTGGAGACACAGGACGAGGTGCTGGTTCACATAACTGAAGACGTCCCTTCGTTTGTCGATATAGATGCAACCTATGACCTCGAAAAAGAGGATGTTCTCACCCTCAGAGAGGATCTCGCAAAGGTTCTCATAGAGAGGGGAAAAGCGAAAAAGATAAAGCTTTAATCTTCATCAAAGACGTGGTCGTATTCTCCTTCATCTATCAACCTATGAACTTCAGAAGGTTCTTTATCGTCGACGGTTATACCCATGGAGACGCAGGATCCAACTATTTCTTTTGTCTTCTGCTTCAGATTCTTCCCTAGGAGGTCGTCGTCCTTCATCTCGGCGATTTCCTTAGCTTCTTGGATCTTGAGATCCCCTACTTTGTTCGTGTTGGGCTCTCCACTACCTTTTTCGATTCCTACTTTTTCCAATATCAAACCCGATGTTGGAGGCGTGCCCACTTCGATATCGAAATCACCGCTTTCGGTATCTACTGTCAATTTGATGGGGACTTGCATCCCTTTGAATTTTTCCGTTTCTTCATTTATAGCGTTGACTATCTCCATTATATCTACACCTAATGGACCCAATTTTGGACCCAAAGGCGGTCCTGCACTAGCCTCGCCAGCGTCTACAAGAGCTTCGATCGTTTCAGTTGCCATATTAGTCACCTACAATATATAGTATTATTTTTCTTTTTCCAATACTCTCACGTGATCTCCTCGCACCGTTACAGGGATGGGTACAGTAGCTTCAAACAATTCTACCGTTATCTCGTCGTTATCTTCATCTATCTGTGTCACACGAGCCTTTTCACCCTTGAATGGCCCGGCGGAGAGTTCAACTATATCTCCTTCGGTTATGCCCTCGACGGCAAGTTTAGGAGCGAGGAAATGTTCTATCTCTTCTATACTGGTGTCTCCATCTATTATCCCTTTCGCCTTCCTGGTTCCATCGGTTATCTCCTCCACAAGGGAAGGGTTCATCGCTTCAAGGAATATGTACCCTCTGACTGGTTTAGGTGCCAGCATAGCGAAGACACCGATATCTTTATCTTCAGCCCATGATGCGATATAATCCGCGACATTTCTTTCCTGGTTGATCTGGGTTTTCATAGCTACAACCGTAGGACGAGCCCTCGTTATGAGAGTTATAGAGTCAGACAACAATATGTCCTGGCTGGAGGAAGCATCTATTATGACTTCAGCTTTGTCTCCATATTTTGCACCCTCTGGAGCGTCCACTTTTATTGGTATTATAGCTTCACTACCGCCTTCTACTCCCAGCTCTTTTCTTGCTGTCTCGTCTGGTTCCGATATTGTAATATCGTCCAAAATAGTTATAGCCCAAGGGATGGTTTCTTCTTCCGTGCTGTACAAAATATTTATTTCAAGTTCGATTTTCTGTTTTGAATTTGTAGAATTTATCAGCTTCACGTCATAGGTAACGCTTTCTCGCGTAGGAATAGATTTTTTGTTTTCTTCACATACCAAGGAAATACCTTTTTCTTCTTTTTCCTCTTTTTCGATTATCTCCTTTTCTTCCTCCTCTTCGGCTATCTCTTCCTCTGTGAAGTCATCTAGCAATCCCATGTTTTCTACCTCATATCACTGCGAAGTAGGTAGGTATATTTTCCCAAAGCCAAGCGATAGAAAATCCGAGACCCCCGATTAGAAGTATCCCGAGTATCACGATAAGGAGTGTTTTTCTGTATTCCTCTTTGTCGGGCTTTCTCGCCATTTTCAGTATACGGCCGAACTTACCTTTACCTATCTTCCCTGCTTTTTCCTCGATCTTATCCTGGACTTTCCATGATCCTTCAACAATATCCATGTTTTCCCCTCATGCTACAGTTTCGATTCCCTCTTCCGTGGAGACCTCTCCTCCAAATATCTGTTTAGACTCAACACCAGTTATAACGACCATGACCTTCAGTGTGTTCTCTTGACTTTGATCAACAGATGCGCCCCATATGATCCTCGCGTCCTTGCCTATCTTCCTTTCCACTGTTTTAGCTGCTTTTTCGGCTTCCGAAACAGTCATATCATTCCCCCCTACGACATTTATTAGAGCTGCATTAGCATTGCTTATATCGACTTCGAGGAGTGGTGAATCGATAGCCTCTTCTATCGCTTTTTCAGCTCTATTCTCTGAATCATCCTCTCCCATCCCTATCATCGCGACACCCGCACCTTCCATCACTGTCTTCAAGTCGTTAAAATCTAGATTTACAAGGCCCGGTTTTGTCACCAACTCTGTTATCCCTTTAATCGACCTGGAAAGCACTTCATCAGCGACCTTGAAGGCTCGGTTGAGTGAAAGACGGGGACAGAGCTCTAGAAGTTTATCATTGGGAATAGTTATAACAGTATCAGCAACTTTTTTGAGTCTTTTAAGCCCCCATTCAGCGTTTTCCATACGAGACCTTCCTTCAGCTTCAAAGGGAGTGGTGCATATAGCAACGGTCAGAGCACCTTTGTTTTTTGCGATTTCAGCCACAACAGGGGCTCCTCCAGTTCCGGTGCCTCCTCCAAGTCCACAGGTCACAAAGACCATATCGCTGCCTTCTAGTACGTTCTCAATTTTTTCTTTAGCTTCTTCAGTAGCTTCTTGCCCTACCTGTGGTAAAGCGCCGGCGCCTAATCCGCGGGTTTTACGTTTACCCAGCAATATCTTCCTCTGGGAGTGAACTGTGAGTAGATGCTGAGCATCTGTATTGGCGGCAATCAACTTGGCACCTTTAATCCCTTCCTCAGAGATCCTTTCAACGGTGTTACATCCGGCGCCCCCTATTCCGACGATTTTGATGTCCGTTTTCAGATCTTCGAGGACCTCTCTGAGATCCTCGTCATCTGTAGATAGGTCCTGCTCTTCCTTTTCTAAACCCCTTGACTCTTCGGATGCTTGATCTTCGGTTTGGGATAGAGCCTCATCAACAATCGAATCCATAAATGCACACTCCATTTTAAGATATAAATCAGTTTATTACAACCATATCAATGAACCCTTATATAAAATGTTTTGCCCGACTCTATGTT
>JBKHFH010000050.1:0-16320 GCA_046540335.1 Thermoplasmata archaeon
TTTTCCCAGTCCATCGTTTTCTTCTTTTTGTTTAGGACCCATCTTTTCACTTGGACTTTCTGAGTGAAGTTATAAGATAAAAGAGTTTTGGAGCCTTTGTTTTTACTCCTTCATTTTGGATAAATTTTATTTATCTGAATTTTTTACTAAATCTATCGGAGGTTTAGATGGCTGATAAAAGATCTCCTGTGATCGAAACGCAAGACCTAACGAAGATATTCAGTTCAGACGATGTGACCGCTGTAGATAATATAAACTTTGGAGTGGAAAGTGGAGATGTCTTTGGGTTTTTGGGGCCTAATGGAGCGGGTAAAACGACCACTATCAAAATGTTGTGTGGTGCATTAGACCCTACATCAGGCACCGCTATCGTAGGTGGTCACGATATCGAGAAAGAACCTCTAAAGATGAAAGAAAAAATCGGGGTGATGCCTGAAGAACCCGGGTTTTATGAGAACATGACCGGAAGACAGCATCTGAAATTCTATGCTGAATTTCATAATCTGGAGGATCCTGAAAAGAACATTCAAAGATCTATCGAAATATCCGGCATTAAAGAATATGTAGATAGAAAAGTCAAGGGATATTCTCACGGCATGAGGAAAAGATTGGCATTAGCTCAGGCGATTGTTCATCAACCTCAAGTCTTGATCTTGGACGAGCCTACGGGAGGATTAGATCCTCAGGGTACTCACTTCTTTAAAAATATGGTAGAGAAATTGAATGATGACGGTAAAACGATATTTCTCTCATCTCATATACTCTCAGAAGTACAGGAGGTTTGTAATCGAGTTGGTATAATCCACGAAGGAAAAATATTAGAGGTTGACCTGATTGAAAATCTATCCCGAGCGATGGCCAACCAAGAAAAAGGATATGAGGTGAATGTTGAGGGAAAAGGCATAGAGAATGAGATATTAGATAGTATAAAAGAGATGAATGGCGTTCGATCCATCGAAAAAACGGATCGTGGATTCACAGCGATGATCGAAGATGAAGATTTATCCTCGAAGATAAACTCTAAACTTATAGAAGAGGGAGCTGAAATCAAATCGATAAATGTAAAAGAACCGGATCTAGAAGAGGTATTTTTAAAGATAACGGAGAATAAAATATGAATAAAAGCTGGATCGTTGGTAAGAAGGAATTTTTAACCAATGTTTTGAGTATAAGATTTCTGATCATCGTTTTGATCTTTTCTATATTGGTTGTAGGAGTGACTTACGGTGAAACTCTCACCACTCAACAAAAAAGGGAAACCACTCACATTCTAATGACTCATTATGTTGACCATGAGGACGATGGAGATTACGATGATCTAGTTCTATATTACAGCGATGAGTGGGGTAATCCTATAGATGGTAAGGAGATAAAACTCTATGATATGTTGAATGTCTCAGAAGAAGAGAGAATTGATGAGGAAGAACCTGAATCTGAACCTGAGATGGCAAGAACAACGGGTAAAAACGGAATGGCTTTGTTTGAAGGTATAAAAGATTTTGTTCACGAAACCGATGGAGGATATATGGAATATATTATGGGAATAGAATTTTCAGTAGAAGATCAGGATAAGATTGACACGATCGACGGGCACACTAGTATTCACCAAGATTTCAAAGATGATGAAAGTGTAAATGACTCTTTTTCTCAAGGTTCTTTTTTCGATATTTCATTCAGAGACCTAGGGGAAGGAACTTCGAATAATGCACTTTACCATGCAGTGGAACCAGATGGGTCACCTTCAACCGAGGCTGAATTGTATGTGAACGAGCATCTGTTTAGTTTGAATCTTACAGAATATAAGAACTATCTTGAGGAAGGGACAGTTGATCCAGTGCTGAAAGAGGCGTTTGGAAACAAAAGTCATCATATTGATGAGGAGGCAGTTCTTTCTGAAGAAGACGGGGTATGGGCTATATCCATGAATGAAGAAATATTATATCTGCTAGAAATAAAATTGGAGGAGGAAAAGCTAAAGATATACCATGATGAAACTAAAGTTGCTGAGTCTGACGAGTACGGTTATATCGAGTATGAATTCTCTAAAGGGGCTCATAGGGTAAAATTGCAAAATGAATACAATTCTTGGAACTACACAACTCATGAGATTCGTGAAGCTCCTGATAGTACTTTTGAGATTGATAGCATCTTGAATGAAATGACCTTCTTGATGATATTGGTCCTACCGTTGGTCGCGATAGCTTTATCATTCGACAGCGTAACCAAGGAGAGGGAATCTAACTCTTTGTTTTTCTTACTAGCAAAACCGATAGAAAGGTGGAAGATAGGCGTTGGTAAATTAATAGGTGCCTTTTTTGCTGTAGCTATGCCTGTCATAGTCGTGAATTCTGTAAGTATCTCCTTGATGTGGTACATGTTGGGAGCTACTCCATCGTTTAATTTAATATTGACCTTTTTTCTTGGATCTCTCGCTCTTTTGATTTTCTTTTTGACTCTCCAAACTATGCTCTCAACTTTGACTGACAGCTCAGTCACATCTTTACTAGGTGGACTCAGTTTTTGGTTTTTATTGGGCTTATTCTATCCTGCGGTTGAGGATGGAATTACCTCCTTATTAGGATATGAATATGGCACCTACAATCATGAAGTGTTCACAAGCTACATGATATTAGCGAATCCTAACATGATTTTTATGGAAACTATGGATTTGATTTATCGAGGGAGATTTGGTTTGGATTTTCTTCCAGGCATATCTGACCTCTCATTGATCGTAGCGATGGTGATATGGGTGATCGGATCTATAGTGGCCTTCCTAATAATATTCCAAAAACGGTTGGTAAGTGACTGAAAAATATCTTACCGATCTGTCACCAGTCCTCGGGAACTTTTCCACCTTTCTCCAGCGATCTCATTATATCGTCTTTCATCTCTAGAGCCGCTTTCCTCGATGCTTTATCGAATTCTTTAGGTCCAAACTCCTCGTCATCCTCGTAGGCGTAATCTATGCCTCTAGAAGAGTTCACTATCGCGCCGTAGCCGTCGTCGTTGAAGCACGGGATCACGTCGTCAGCGGTGCCACCCTGAGAACCGTAGCCCGGAACCAAAAATAGATTGTTCTCCATGATCTCTCTCAACCGCTCGGCTTCTTCAGGATAGGTCGCACCGACCACCACGCCTACGGAAGAATAGCCTCTTTCGCCGATAAGACCTTCGCCCCATCCGTCTATCAGTTCAGCCATGACTTCATAGATCTTTTTCCCGCTCTCGGTGGTCAGATCCTGGAGTTCGCTGGAAGATGGATTGGATGTCTTATCCAGTATGAATATGCCTTTTCCGTATTCCTCACACACTTCCACGAAGGGCTCTATACCGTCGGAACCGAGGTATGGATTGACAGTGACTATATCACCATCGAAAGAGAGAGCGTTCCCTTCGATCATATCCACCTCTCCCAGATGAGCGGAAGCGTAGGCCTCTGCAGTACTGCCTATATCGTTCCTTTTGACGTCCTCAACAACTATCAATCCTTTCTCCCTGGCATATTCGATAGTCTTCTTGAAAGCTCTGATACCTTCGACGCCATATTTTTCGTAGAAAGCCACCTGAGGCTTTACCGCCGGTACAATGTCACTCACGCCGTCTATTATCCCTTTGTTGAATTCGAATATCGTTTCACCCGCGGCTTTGAAGGGATCGTCAGTTTCCTTTTTCGCCCTTTCCTTCAAGTGATCGGGTATCCTCCATAGGCGCGGATCTAACCCCACCACGGAAGGATTTTTCTTCTCGTCTATCGCATCCAACAATCTATCGGCTAAATTATGATTCATATTGATCTCTCTAAAAAAAGAAATAGGGAAATAGATATAAGATTTTTCGATGGGTGTTTCCGTAACTACTGCAGCTCTTCTATCGCTTTTACCGCCCAATCTGGGTCTTTCCACTGTTCCCTGCCGACCGCGACAAGATCCACTTTACCTTCTCTCACTATATCATCGGCATACTCGGGTTCCTTGATGCCGCCTACGCCGATAACCGGTACCTCCACCGCATCCTTTATCTCTTCGGCTAGAGGCACGAAATAGCCCTGCTTGCCTTCGTATTCTTCTGGCCTGGAACCGCACATGTTTCCAGAGACATCTATTATCTCGACACCGTGCTCTTCCAATCTCTCGGCAAATATCTTAGCTTCCTCGACAGTCAATCCATCTTCATCCATGTCAGTAGCTCCCAGTCTGTACATAAGAGAGATATCTTCTACTGCTTCATTTACTTCCTCGACTATCTCTAGAGGAAATCTCATCCTGTTTTCGAGATCTCCACCATACTCGTCATCTCTTTGATTAGTGAGTGGAGACATGAACTGTCCAAGCAAGAAACTGTGGGCGCCATGTATCTCTACAGCTTCAAAACCCGCTTTAACGGCCCTTTCTGCAGCGCTCACGAAGTCCTGCTTTATCTTTTCCATCTGTTCTACAGACAGCTGTTCAGTATCATCGAAATACGCCTCTGAGGGAGCAGCGGGTTTTTCACCGGTCAGGTCTTCGTCGCACTGACCGCCGGCATGGTTGATCTGGATAGCTGCTGTCGCTCCGTTTGCCTTGATCGTTTCCGCCAGTTCTTTAAGACCTTCCACCTGCTCGTCCGAATAGATACCAAGTTGGTTCTCGCTCAACCTTCCCCTTCTATTCACGTAGGAGTGCTCCACTATCACCAAACCTGGTCCTTCAGACCTTTCGTCGTAATGGTCGTAGAGCTCTTCAATGGCGAATCCGTCTCGAGTTGACTTTTCTGTCGCCATAGGTGGTAGAACTATCCTATTTCTCAACTTCATTTCGTCCAATTCTAGAGGGCTTAAGAGTCCCGACATATTATCACCTATAAATCATGGTCTCCTATCTATATACTTTTCAAGTGTTTTAAAAACTCTTCTTTTGATTTACACCTATAAATTTTATGAATTTTTAAAACACTACTTTAGTCTATTTGATTGGTTAATCGCAAGAGTCATTCAGAGGCTAAAGTGATGACAAAAATAATTCAAAATGTTTCAGAATGATCACCCAACTTGATAGGTAATTTCTTAATTAGATATATGTGATTTTAACTAGTACAATCTACCTAAGTTTTATTAATTGGTTAATCTAATGTTTAACTAGTTGGTAAAATGATCGAAAAAAAGGTGTTGAAGAAGGGACAAGTTGTGATACCTAAAGATATAAGGGATCTCTTAGGTCTGCATGAAGGGGATAATGTGAAGATAGATCTAGAAGGAGACACTATAAAGATCAAAAAAGAAAAGAAAGTTTCCTCCAGACTGAAGGATATTGCGGAGAAACACGATAAAGAAATTAGCTTAGCAGAAATAAAAGATCAGTTGAAAAAACGATACGAGGGATAATAATGTATATCGATTCAAATATATTTATTTATTCAGCAGTTGACAAAAATCAATTGGGAGAGAACTGTCGAAATATTGTCGAGAAAATAGAGAACGGGTCGTTAAATGCCGCATCATCCTATCTGATGCTAGACGAGGTTCTTTGGATACTTCAGAAAAATATAGGAAAGGAAGATGCATTGGAGTCGACAAAGATGTTCTTGTCTTTACCTATAAAATGGATAGATGTTAAAAGAGATATCATGTATCAAAGTCTAGAGTTATATGATAGCACCGATTTGGCCCCAAGAGATGCTATCCACATGGCTTCTATGAAAAAAGAGAAGCTGACGGTCCTACTAAGTGAAGATGATGATTTTGACGACATCGAAGGTATCGAAAGAAGAAGTGCAAATGAGTTTTTAGAAGAGGTGTAGGACCTTCGATAAAGGGTCGTTCACAGGTAGGGAAAATAAAGTGTAGTGTAGGAAGGTTTTTACTCTATATTTCATCTGCCGACCTCTCATAATCTCCTGTCCAAGTAATCTTCCAGTATCTTGAACGCCCGTATCTTCTGACTTATATCTGTACTGCCGTGTCCCTCTTCACCTAGTTCTTCCAGTTCAAAGTCTTTACCTTCTTCCCATCCCATGTCTTCCAACGCGTCAGCGAATATCCTCGCCTGTTCTATGGGACATCTAGGATCGTTGACGCCGTGGATCATGAGTATCGGCCACTCCATGTTCTCAACGTGTTCTATCGCACTCCTGTCTCTCCATAACTCATAATTCTCCTCAGGATCACCCATGTTCTCTTCCAGCATCGACTGGAAATGCGGCATATCCTCCTCGTAAAGCTTGTGCAGATCAGTTATGCCGATCCACGCTATCCCCGTGGTCCACAATTCGGGATATTTGACCATCTGCATGTAGGCTGAATATCCTCCATAGGAACCGCCGAAGACCGCGACCCTATCTTTATCGATCCAGTCTTGTTCTTTTAACCAGCGGGCGCCTTCAGCTACATCATCCTGTTCTCCTCCTCCCCAGTCCATGTGTATCATACGTTTGAACTCTCTTCCCCTTCCTATAGAACCTCTGTAGTTGGGTTGGAAAACCGTATATCCTCTACTGGCTAAAAACTGCGCGTAGAGATTGAAACCTCTCGTCGATTGGAAGTGCGGCCCTCCGTGGACCATCACTACCGCGGGAGATGGCCTTTCGCCGGAATCGTAAAGCAAAGCTCCTATCTCTAAACCGTCTACCGACTCATAAGTGACGTAATCCGCGTCTATAAAACTATCTGGGTCTATATCGCCGTATTCCGCCTCTAAAATAACTTCGGTCTCATCTGTCTCCACATCGTACCTGTAGAGTTCCTTCCTCTCATCGGGAGTGGTATAGGAAAGGACTATCTCGCTGTCAGAGATGAAAAGTCCTCCGTTACCTCCCTGAGGGAAAGAAACTACGCCTTCGTTCAGATCCAGCTCTTTCATTGACCTGTCGGAGTCATATTTTATAGGTATCCACCCGCCCTCTTTGATCCTAAGGGAGATGAAATCATCTTTATCTGGTAAGAAAGAAACAGCTCTTTCTTCATATTCGTTAGGACCGTACCATTCTACACTCTCTTCATCTAGATCATAGATGCCGCATCTGACCATATCAGTGGTATTATCGCTTATGAGTAAGGAACCAGCATCGTGGGACCAGTCACCGACTGAAGTCTCGAAACCGTCTTCACTTATCTCAAGCTTTCTTTTCTCGCTTCCGTCTGCTCTGCATATGTATACGTCCTGATTTTCAAGATCTTCAGACTCGTTTGCCTCATAGGCTATGTACTCATCATCGGGGCTGAAAAGAGCGTTCACCACTGGCTGTTCATACTCGGTGAGTTTTTCCATCGATTCTTCTTGCAGATCGTACTTGTAGAGGTTCATCTGCTCCCCCTTATCACTCGTGAACAACAGAAATCTACCATCACTGCTCATGTCCTGTAAAATACACTGTCCATCTACGGTCACCACGCTCTCCACATTCCCTTCCAGATCTATAGAATAGATGTCGTTCTGTTCATTTCCGGCTTCGTCTTTGTGGAAATATATCTTCTCGCTGTCACTACCCCACATTATGAACCATCGCGCGTTCTTAGGTACTTCTCCATCACTCACCTGTTCTATCTCCCCGCTTTCCAGGTCCATCACGTGTAGTTCGTTCCGGCCGCTCTTGTCCCAATAGAATGCTACCTTCTCGCCGTCCGGCGATGCGACTGGATGATAAAACTCTGGTAAACTGGCCAACTCTTCAAGAGGATATTCTTCTCCCATGTTTTCACGGTCATGCAAACGCCTTCAAATTTATAAACCTTTTCTCGAAGTTTCACTTACAACAGCCAAGTTTAAAATATAGATATCCACATCGCATACGTGAGAAAGATAATATGAAAGAAGAAAGGACGATACCTTTACTTCACGATCATCATAATCACCCTAGTCAATACGCCGCGTTTTTTAACTCGGCCGATCTATCCGGTGTGGAAGATAAAGGAGAAGCGATCAAGGTCATAGAGGAAAACACTAACAGAGAAGATGTGAATGTAGTACTAGGTTGGAACAACTCCTATTATTCTTTCACCCAGAAGGAATTAGATGAACTCCCACCGGTGATAATCTGCAATCTTTCATTTCACGGTTTCGTTTATAACAAAAAAGCTGAAGAGATGGTCGAAGAGCGTTATGAGGATCAAGAAATACTAAAAAGATTACGGGACCTCTCCTGGATGGAGAGCAATCTCCCAAAGATAATGGGATTCCTCATCGAGGTCGAAGGTCTTGATGAAACCAAGTTAGATTCACTGTATGAGTCTTACCTGGACAAAGGGATATGGAAAACGGAAGACATGCTGCTTCCTTCTGAGGAAGCTCTCCAAATATACAAAGATTCCGATCATGACAAGAGAACGGATTTCTGGACAGTCCTTCCCACCTACGAAAAGATGAGCAAGAAGGCACAAAAGGATATCAAAGGCATCAAGATGTTTACCGACGGCGCTCTAGGACCTAAAACCGCTGCTATCAAAGAATCCTACCCTGAAGGAAACGAGGGAGAATTACTTCACTCAGAAGAAAGCTTATCGGAACTGATAGAGAAAGTCGATAAAGAAAATATCTCCATCCACGCTATAGGGGATAGAGCGATAGGCACCGTAGTCAACACTCTCTCGGCACTCGATAAGAGAGGCCTTGAGTTACCTAGTACAAGGATAGAACATGCTCAGTTCATCGACAAAGAAACCGCAGAAAGGGCAAAGTCACTCGGTATAACTCTGAGCATGCAGCCCAACTTCAGCATGGACTCATCACACTACAGCGATAGACTGTCCGAAAAGTATCTCAGAAAAAACAATCCCTTCCGTATGTTGATAGACGAAGTCGGGTTCGTTCCCGGCGAAAACCTCATATTCGGTTCCGACGGTATGCCCCACGGAGTTAAGGCAGCGTTAGAGTCTTCTCTTTTCCCGTCTTATGATTCGCAAAGATTGACACTCGATGAGTTCATCAACGGATACTGTACCGAGAAAGATATAGGTGGTATAGATATCTCGATAGATGAGAAGAAAGAAGAAGTCGATATAGAAAAGATCAGAACCTAGGATGATCGATACTTTCACTCACCCCTTCTTCTTACTTTTTTAACCTTGTAGTCGGATCCGCAGATATGAGAGATACATGCCCGAACTGCGGATCGGAAAATTATCGCCCATCAGAGGGTTGTGGTGTTTGCCTTGACTGCGGTTATGATCCCTGCTCGACCAGCAGATGATTTTATTTCAAAACATCTTCGCATCTTTTATAGAAAATCCACACTCTTCGCACTCGACCGAACCGTCGCTGTAAACACGGAGTGTTCTTTCACCGCATTTAGGGCATTTTTTCAGATCATAGTTTTTAAGAGGGCATCTCTCACCACTCACTTCGTCATCTTCTTTTGTATCATCGATGATTTTAGATTTACCACTTCGGTTAGATCCAAGAGTCCATCCGATCGCCAATAGAGTGATCATGCCAACGATGGCGATGATGCTCAGCCAGTGATCCACCAGCAATTCATAATTCATCGATAAGCGCACCCTTCTATTTTTATACAAGATGCAACTGGTATACCAATTTTTTGATAGTTTCTACTAAAAAACGAGTCTTCAAAATTTCGGCAAAATCCATGCGAAGAATTAAATAAATCTACCTTGAGTAGTTCAAGTCCGATGACTACTCTAGTGATCTGTGAGAAAAAAAGCGCCGCTGCCCGCATATCACAGCTCCTTTCCGATGGAGATCAGGTTCAAAAATCATATTACGATTACCCTTATTACGAATTCAAAAGAGGTAGCGAAGATTTTATCGCGGTTCCTCTGAGAGGCCATATAGTAGAATATGATTATCCGAACAAATACAACAGCTGGAACAAGGTCGACGAAGAAGACCTAATATGGGTCGAACCCGAGAAGAAGATCACCGCGAAAAGGATAGTTAATCTTTTGCAAAAGACGGGAAAAAACGCCGACAAAATAGTCGTCGCTACCGACTACGATAGAGAAGGGGAACTCATAGGATTAGAAGCGGTGAGACTGATAAAGAAAGAGCTCGGAGGCATACCAGTAAAAAGGGCGCGTTTCAGTTCGATATCGAAGAGCGAACTGGAAGAGGCGTTTTCAGATCTAACAGACGTTGACGTGAATCTGGCAGAGGCCGCTGCGACAAGGCAGGTGGTAGATCTCGCGTGGGGGGCAGTTCTAACACGCTTCCTTTCCAAGGCCTCAAACCAATATGGTAAAGATTACCTGTCCGTAGGCAGAGTCCAGAGTCCCACTCTGGCGATAGTAGTCGACAGAGACCTTGAGATAGAAGCTTTCGATCCAGAACCTTACTGGAAGATAAGTGCAGTTTTAGAAAAAAACATCGAATTCGAAGCTGATCATGAAGAAGACAGGATATGGGAGAAAGAAAGAGCCGACATGGTCTATGGGAAGGCGAAAAGAGCAGATAAGGCTTCTACAATCTCATTCGACGAGAACACCAAAAAAGATTGGCCTCCGTCTCCCTTCAATACGACCAAATTCCTATCTGATGCGAACAAACTGAATATGAGTCCATCTCAGGCGATGAGTACCGCTGAAGACCTCTACACCGCGGGATGGATATCATACCCAAGAACAGAAAACACAGTTTATCCAGACAGCCTTCATCTCGAAAGTCACCTCAAGAAATTGATATCTTCGGAACTATCAGAGGAAGTGGAGGAGATACTTTCGCAGGATAAAATATGGCCCACGAAGGGTAATAAAAAGAGTACCGACCATCCACCTATCTATCCTATAAAGCCCGCTACAAAGAACGACCTGAGCGGTAACAGATGGAAAGTTTACGAGCTAATCCTCAGACGTTTTTTGGCGACTTTGGCCCCATACGGGATAAAGCGTTTGAGAAAGGCAGAATTTGATATAGAGGATGAACGATTCAAGTCAAGCGGGACCGAACTGGTCAAAAAGGGATGGAGAAAATATTACCCATATTACAAATTCAAGGAGACTGAGATCCCTGCACTCGATGTGGGAGAAGAGATAGACGTATCCGACGTGAATATGGAGGAGAAAGAAACACAGCCTCCGAACCGATATTCCCAGGGAAAACTCGTTAAACTGATGGAAGACAAAGGGTTGGGAACCAAAAGTACGAGACATGGTATCATACAGAAGCTTTATAACCGGGATTTCATACAGGGAAAAGTGCCCATATCTACGGTTTCGGGAAGGAGCGTCATAAAGACATTGGAGAAGCACGCCGAGATGGTCACCAAGCCAGACATGACCAGGACTTTAGAAGAGGACATGGAGAAGATAGCGGAGGCGGATATCGAAAAGGAAAAGGTTGTTGAGGAATCCAGGGATATGCTACAAAAAGTCGTCAAGTCCCTAAAAGAGGATCGAAAAGAGATCGGAAAAGAATTGAAACAGTCCCTTCAGGATCAGAACGCAGTGGGTGAATGTCCAGAATGCGAAGACGGAACACTCGTTATCAGGAAATCTAACAACGGAAGATTCGTCGGCTGCAGCAATTATCCAGATTGCAAGAACACCTACAATATACCCAGGTCGGGAACGGTGAAACCCACCGATGAAAAATGTCCCGAGTGCGGCTCTCCGATGATAAAGGTCTACCACGGCGGAGACACAGAAAAACTATGCATAGACAAGAAATGTGATTACAATAAAAGAGAAAGGTACAGAGGGGAGTGCTCTGAATGTGGCGGGAAGATGGTCGAACAGCGTTCTTACAAAGGGAAAAGATTCCTTGGATGCAGTAATTATCCGGACTGCAAGAACACCTACCCGCTCCCTCAAAGAGGTAATCTGGTCTCAGCCGACAAACAGTGTGAAAAGTGCGGAGCACCTATTCAAAAGATGACGAAGAAAAGTAAAGAGCCCTGGGAATTCTGTCCGAATCCAGACTGCGACTCAGATAAGAAGGACGATGAAGAATAGAAAAAATATTTTTACTTAAAACTTCACATTCTTCGGCTCTCTTTAGCCTTCATGCGGAGGTTCTTTTCACCGCATTTCCTGCACTTATCAGCATCTTTCGGATTGCTGGCATAGCAGTTCATGCATATCTTTTTATCCAACAGTCTTTTCTCAACTTCTTGAAATCTTGCCATTTGTAACACCGCGAACTAATAAATAATCAAAGACTCCTGTTATATAAATCATTAGGGTGGTTAAACCTTAATACGGGCTTTCTATTAGAAGGGTATGATGGAAAAACCTATCTATTTCAACGAACTGAACATGGAAGAACTGAAGAACGAAAAAGAGTCGATCATGATCATCCCTGTCGGGATAAGTGAAGGTCACGGCGAGCATCTACCTGTAGGGACGGATACATATCAAGCTGGATACGTCGTGGAGGAAGTAGCCAAACGGGTCTCTAGAAGAGCTATCATCGCTCCTATGCTAAATTATGGGACCTGTAATGCGACTGAACATCTGTGCGGAACTCTATCGGTGAGATTTGATACTTTGAGAGATATGGCTTTTGATATCTTGAGCGCTCTGGTAGAACAGAACTTCAAGAAAATAGTGATCATCTCCGGTCATTCAGGAAAGAGTCACATGATGGCATTGCGGTTGGCGGCTGAAGATGTGTTAAAAAAGAACGAAGCAGAAATCTTACTATTATCCGGTTACGACTTCGCCTACGAATTGAAGGGAGATAAGGTTGCAGAAACCGACGGGCACGGCGGTGAGATAGAGACCGCTAGGATGATGGATATCAAACCGGGCCTTGTAAGAGAAGATAGGCCTAATAATGAAGTAGAACATCCGGAATTTAAAGTGATAGCAGATTATGGAGGACATTGGCCTGAAGGGATGAGAGGCAGCGCTGATAAGGCCTCTAAAGAAGAAGGGGAAGAGATAAATGAATATGTGATCAAAAAAATAATAAGAGTGATAGAAGATTCGTATTAGGAAGGAGATAGGATGAATGTCGAGAAGAGAAATGCGGGATGGAGAGCGGCTGAATACGTTGAAGACGGGATGACCGTTGGACTGGGAACTGGCTCAACAGCTAAATATGCGATAGAAAAGATAAGCGAGAGGATTGAAGAGGAAGGACTTGAAATCGTAGGCATCCCTACGTCCATACAGACCAAAAAGCGTGCAGAGGAAGCGGGTATAGAGATCGTAGAACTCGATAAAGCTGATAAGATTGATCTGACGATCGATGGTGCCGATGAAGTCGACCCGGATAAAAACCTGATAAAAGGTGGTGGTGGAGCTCTTCTCAGAGAAAAGATCGTTGCTCACAACTCTCAGAAATACATCGTCGTAGTCGATCCGAGTAAGATGGTTGATGCACTCGGAAAAACTTTTGATCTACCGGTTGAGATACTCTCTCTGTGGCAGGATGCGATCGCAGAGCAAGTCGAAGCCCTGGGCTGTGATGCAGAGATAAGACAGCGATCCAATGATATTTATGAAACGGATAACGGTAATAATATACTGGACTGTGATTTCGGAGTTATAGATGAACCAGAAAAGTTGACACAAAAGCTCAATTCTGTACCAGGTGTTATAGAAAACGGGCTCTTTTTAGGAACATCCGATATCATAATAATAGGAAATGAAAAGGGTTTTAGAGAGATCGATTGAAACCCAAAGAGGGCAGTCAAAACCTTTTAGAATACCGAATCGGCCAGATCCTTGATTTCCTCTACATTTTCCTTTATCTCTTCTATCCGTTCCTTCTCTTTTTCCTCGATCTCTTTGATTATCTCATCAATCGGTTTATCTAACTTATAACCATGAACCGGTCTTCCCTTTCCTTCTTTCTTGATGTCTCTTTTGGTAACCCAACCTTTCCCCCTAAGTTCCTGCATCGCGATCGATACTTCCGGCTGTCTAAGATCGGTGGCATCCTCGATCTCCCGGCTCTTCGTTTCTTCTCTGCTGGCCACAAAAACCAGTGTCCTTGCTATATTCTTCTGGAGTCCCGCTTTTATGAGTCTATCGACCAATTCTTCCTGCTCTTTTGTAAGACCTTTTTCTGCCATTTTTCCACCTTATTGCTTAATTAATTATTCAAATGGTAGTATATAAGACTTACGACTTTCGTAAACTCCTTTTTATATTTTAGGGTTGATTGTTTGAAGACTCCCTTATATTCATCATGAGAAATCTTTTATACTCCAAAATAGATGTGTTACTGAGAAATAATGTTCGAAGACGATAATATCTTGATAGCGACCGATAACTCTCCTCTAATGAAGAACGCGATCCAATATACGGCTACGTTATTTCCTAAATCAAATTTTCATCTGATAAATGTTATCAACACGAGCGACAGCAGTGTTCCTCAAACCAATCTGATGCAGTCCAAGATGGCAAAGATATCTCAGGAGGCCTTGGAGAACGGGAAAGAGATACTCAATGAGATGGGGATAGATGATGTCAAAAAAAGTAGACCGAGGGGCGTCCCTTCAAAGGAGATCATGAAATATATCAATGAAAACAACGTCGACCTTCTAGTGATGGCTACTCATTCGAAGACTGGATCACAGGCCGTCCATATAGGAGAAACCGCGCTCCATTCCCTCCAGGTCACTTCGATACCTTCGCTCGTTTTTTCCTGTGAATGCGCTCCTCAGAAGCCAAATAGGATCTTCAATCCGACCACTTTCAGTACGTATTCGATAGATGCGTCGATGTTAGCCATAGAATTAGCTGATTATTTCGGTGCTAGCCTTCAAACTTACCATTTCGGGAAAAAAGACCCGGGTGCATCTTCGAGAAGGATCGAAAAGAGGGCCGAAAATATGGGGGTGGATTATGAATTGGAGATAAACAAAAATGCCTCGAAAAAAGAGATACTCAAAAAATCACAGGAATTCGACTTTATAGTGGGCAGTAGAGGCAGGAGCGGTTGGCGGTACAAGCTCCGACACATATTTAGAAAATTCGCACTGAGTGCTCTGGAAAAGGAGCTGATCGAGGAAAGTGACATCCCTTTCCTGATGGTCGGGGACTGAAGTTTCCTCATCGCTGATTATTTTTTTTAAATAATAGGTCTGGGTTCAGAACCCGTATTCCGCCGAACTTCCCAATTCTTCTTCTATCCTCAACAGACGGTTGTATTTCGCAGTCCTTTCACCTCTAGTTGGAGCGCCCGCTTTTATCTGTCCGGAAGAGAGAGCAACAGAAAGGTCCGCTATGAAATCGTCGATGGTTTCACCCGATCGATGAGAGACCATCACATCATAGCCGTTCTTGATAGCTAGAGAATCGGCGTTCATGGCTTCAGTAAGCGAACCTATCTGATTCACCTTGAGAAGTATCGCGTTACAAGCTCCCTCGTCTATGCCTCTTTGGAGGATCTCAGGATTGCTTACGAAAAGGTCATCGCTGACTATCTGTAGTTCGTCTCCCCAACGGTCAGTGATCTCAACAAAGCCATCCCAATCTTCCTCCCCAAGTGGGTCTTCCATGGAGATAAGTGGATACTTTTCGATCATGCTTCCATAAAAATCTATCATCGCATCGGTACTCAAGATTTCTCCACCAGACTCATATCCCTGCGGGGTCTTGAACTCACTAGCTGCTGTATCGATCGCAAGCTTTATTTCATCATTATAACCATTTTCATCTATAGCTTCCATCATCAGCTCAAAAGGTTCGATTGGATCAGTGAGTGGAGGTGCATAGCCTCCTTCGTCTCCGATGTTAGTCGCAGAGGGTCCATACCTTTCTTCGATTATATCCCCCAGCGTGTGATATGTTTCGGTACCTATCCTGAGTGCTTCTTTGAAACTGTCGGCTCCAACAGGAGCGATCATATATTCCTGGATATCCAAGTCGTTACCGGCGTGTTCTCCGCCGTTGAGAACGTTCATGAATGGCACGGGCAAGACTACATCGTTCACACGACCGATATACCGAAAAAGCTCTAGACCTAAAGAATCAGCCGCCGCCCTAGCAGTCGCCAGCGAAACAGCTAAAATAGCATTCGCACCGAGTTCACTCTTGTCCTCGGTTCCGTCTATCTCTATCATCTTATTGTCTATCTTGGTCTGATCGGTAGCGAATTCTCCTTTCAGAGCAGGTGCGATAGTTTCTTCTATATTTTTTACAGCCTTTTCAACACCTTTTCCCCTGTATCTTTCTCCACCGTCACGAAGTTCCAAAGCCTCGTTAGAACCTGTAGAAGCTCCAGAAGGTACGGCTGCTTTACCTATCGAATCGACGGTTTCAACAACGGCTTCAACGGTTGGATTACCTCTTGAATCTAAAATCTCTCTTGCATCTATTGACTCTATCCTGCTCATCATCGATCACGTCATACTTTACTCGGTGAGTTGATTAAAAGTTTATCGCTTTATAGGGCTTCATCCCGAAATAACAAATTTTGAATTCACTTTCGGAAGAACAGATAT
>JBKHFH010000051.1:0-16165 GCA_046540335.1 Thermoplasmata archaeon
GGCTGAGCCCACTTCTTTTCATTCGTGTACTCAGCGGATTCGAAACACGAGGAATCGGCGATTCAAAGGAATTAAAAATTCCTTTTCTAGCCAATTATGAAAATCGGCGATTCCTCTTACTCACCAATTTTTGATAAATTGGCTCGCCCGGCTGAGCCCACTCTTATCCTTTCAATCTTTTGAGCAGTTCTATCGCTAACAATCTATTCAACGGCGAGTTATCGTTCCCGCAGTCGGAAGAGAATGTGCAGGAAGGACATCCTTTAACGCTCCTGCAGGAACAGTTTTTCAGCCTTTTCACCGACTTCGAGGCGAGCTCTTCCAATCGATCGTAGGCGTCGTGAGAAAAGCCGACACCTCCATCTACAGCGTCATAGATGAATATCCCCGGGCCGTCGATCTCGCTGTGGAAGTTTGTTGACACACCACCCACATCTTTCTCGTCTATCATCATCAGAAGAGGCAGCATGTGTATCAAAGAGTGTTCCGTGGCATGCAGTCCTCCATGATAATTCTCCTTCGGAATGCTGTTCCATCCGGGTTCACCGGCTTTTTTTCCTGCTGATCGTTTCAGGTAGCTTTCGACTTTTTCGGGTATCTCTATCCAGGTCGTCTGCGTATGTAACTCCACGGGGTCCAGGTCGAGCCTTTCCGTGGATATGACTTCGTCGTTGGAGAGTTTTTTCTTCTTATATGCGAAGTAGTTCAGGCTGACATCCGCTTCCCCCTTATATACATCGAACTCTCCAGATCTCCTCTTGTCTTCTATCTTCAAACCGGATATGCTGGTATCTTTCAAGCTTTGAGTATAGTAATCGATCTCTACCGGTTCCAATACCACTTTTGGTCTAGCGCCCTCATCGAACTCGACGGTCTGAAAATATTCGCCTCCGTGAAGGTATACCGCTCCCGGATGGAATTCTCTGTAAGCTCTGTTTCTATCTATATCCGGAAGGGTCTCTATAGAATTTTTTCTCCTGATCTGGACCTCGAAGGTATCGGAGCCTGCGCTGTAGAGATCTATATCGTGCTGAGGAAAATCATCTTTGATGTACCTGATCCCTTTCTTCAGGTTCCCGGTCAGCGATCCTTCCTTTTTCCACATCTTCACCGCTTGTTTCAGCCTATCATCGAAAAATTCTACGTCCTTCTTGGTGAGCGGTAGTTCCTGGGCAGCGGAAAGCAGATGACTTGAATAGATCTGGTTGTTAGAGAGGTCGATGACCGCGTTCTCTATCGGTTCTCCCAGAAGGTGATCCGGCTCGTTGACGATATACTGGTCCAGGGCGCTGTTGAAAGGAACGAGGACCGACATAACGTCGTCTTTCTCTCTTCCAGCTCTACCGATCTGCTGCCAGAAGCTTATCCTCGATCCGGGATAACCGGAGAGGAGAGTGACATCTATATCTCCGATATTTATACCGAGTTCGAGAGCGGTAGTGGATACCACTCCGTCGATTTCGCCCTTCCGCAGCTTTCTTTCGGTTTTTCTCCTCTTCTCTTTGGGATGTCCGGCATGATATGGCTCCACTTCACTCCTCTTATCGTTAAATTTCTCTTCAAGTATATCTTCGACCCATAGAGCGTCGAGTTCGGTCATCTTCCTCGATGGAGCGAACATCAAAGTCTGAAAACCTTTGTTCAGCAGGAACGCCATCAATTCGCTGCTCTCTCTGTGTGTGCTCTTTCTCTGCCCTATCTCTTCGTGTAATCTAGGAGGATTCCAGAAAAACAGAGATCTCTTACCTCTTTCACTCCCGTCGCGGTCCACGACTTTGAAATCTTTTCCCACCAGGTTTTTAGAATGCTCTTCTGGATTTCCGAGTGTCGCGCTGCAGAGCAAGAAACCCGGATCTTGATCATAATACCTTACTATCCTCCTCAATCTTCTGATTATCCAGGCCACGTGTATCCCGAGTAGACCTCTATAGTGGTGTGCTTCGTCGATGACGACCGCTTTGAGATCTTCAAAGAAACTAGCCCACTTTTGGTGGTGACTCAGGTACAGGTTCAGTCCGGTAAAATTGGTGAGTATTATATCCGCTTTCTCCCTCACCTTCCGTTTTTTCTCAGAAGAGACGTCTCCGTCGTAGATGGAGAAGTTCACGTTCATATCCAGTAAAGAAAATATCATCTCTAGTTCTTCTTTCTGATCTCTGGTGAGAGCCTTGGTGGGAAAGATCAGCAGCGCTTTAGACCTCTTCTTTTTTTTGATCAGATGAGCTAGTGATAGGGCATAAGCCAAAGTTTTACCGCTGGCGGTACCCGTAGTCAGACAGACATCTTCGTTTTCAAGAAACAGGTCGATAGCCTCAGCTTGATGACTGTAGAGTGAGATCCCGTGTTCCTCCAAACGGTCTTTGATGGTTCGATGTAGCATATCACTTTCAGCGTATTCGGCATTCTTTTCAGGTATCGTGGTGGAAAAAACGATCTGATTTTCGTAATCCTTGTAAGCTGATTCTATAAACTCTCGGTCCATCGACGTTTGATTATCCCTTGGAGTGATAAGGCTTTTATGGTGTGAGATCCCTTCTGAAGGTGATGAGGATTCTGCACTTACCGGGCGAGAGTATCAGAGGATATTCAGAGAGTTCTATACACGACATATTTTCTTATTTTGAACCCGATCTCACCGTCACTACTGGTCTGAGTGATATTCAGAGAAAGATAGTCCATGACGAATCCCCTTATGAATCTATAGATCTGGATCTTTTAGGAGGCTTCACCAAAAGGGTGTTCGATGACGAGGTATTTCTCGCCTTGAGAGATGAAAATGCGCTTCAGCAAGTCGATGATCTTACCGAGCATAGAAGGACGACGATA
Organism: Thermoplasmata archaeon; assembly: GCA_046540335.1. Taxonomy (GTDB): domain Archaea; phylum Thermoplasmatota; class Thermoplasmata; order Halarchaeoplasmatales; family Halarchaeoplasmataceae; genus Natronoplasma. The sequence goes on from JBKHFH010000051.1 coordinate 2,827, forward strand.
CTTACCGATCTGATAAAGGAAGATATGGATCCCGTGAGTTTTGATTTCAGATTGACGAACTCATCCCTGATAGATAAAGTGGATGAGAGAGAGGAAGAGATACACCTGCTCTCTACAGAGATAGAGACCGGGAAGAACCCTATCCATGGAGGTAAAACGGTCCATGGTTTCGGACCTTCAAGGGATCTGGGAGATACCAAGATACCGTTCCTCAGGAGTGGAAAGCGTCCACATATAGAGACCCTCGATTCCGGTAAGGTGGGTATCACCGCTGTTTCCGGGTTAGGAAGAAAATTTTCTGTCCAGCTGGAACATAAAGGTTTAGTTTCGCGTGAAGATCTGTGTTGCTGTGAACCTTCCGAGTTATTGGGCCATGAAGGTATAGGACCCTACAGGAGTACCAAATGGATCAGCTCCGCGAAGGCGATAGAAGAGCGAGAAGTCTATAAGATCCAGAGGAACGACCTGGAGGGGAAACACAGGATATTCGTGGATATAGAGACCGATTCACTGAACCCGAGGATAATATGGCATATAGGTCTCTTCGACGATCAGATAGGAGAATACAGGTGTTTTCTGGAGAAAGACCCAGATAGAAAGGGAAGGATAATCGAGGATTTTTTGGATTATCTTGAAGGTCATAGTGGACGGGATCCCGTTCTCCTTGCGTGGTACGGAGACAACTTCGACTTTCCTCACCTTGAGAGTTTTATCAGCGAGTATGCTCCGAGTAAGAAGGGGGTATGGAACCACATCCAGAAGATAGATTTCATGAGGTGGGTGGATAGACACGCGGCTCTGCCCTGCAGGTCTTCAAAGCTCGAGAGCGTCGCCATGAGAGTGGGATACGGACCTGAACTCCTAGGACTTGACGGAGCCGAGGTCGGAAAGATGTATTCCGAGTATATGGAAGATGAGGATAAAGAACTGCATTGGAAAGAACTGAAGCTTTATGGGAAGGAAGACGTTATCGCTATGAAGTACATATATGATAAGATAAAGGAGGCTCCTCTGCTCTATGATCTGGAGGAAGTGAAGAAGAAGTATAACAGATAGGATCATCATCAAAACTAGTCGTTGTTGTTCAGATATCTTTGGGATGATCGTAGATGTGGACTACCGTAATTTATAATAACATCTTTTTAATTAACTAATCAGAAGGGTGATTCTGACACCTTAAGGTGATCTGATGGTCGATGAGAGGAAGGGACAAAAAGATGAAAAAGAGGATTCATCGTCTAAGCCTGATAGTATAGAATATCATTCTGTCTTAGATTGTTTGGAAAATCTTGAAGGTCAACATGAAGTTTACGAAGATGAAAAATTCAAAAAACTAGCTTCTCACTGCGTTAGATATCTTCAAGAAGAGAGAGAGGTCCCGAAAAGAGATCTGAAGGTCTCCATATACCTCAAATTTTTGGATGATCCCAGTGACAAGATAATCAGGGATATGTTGAAGGAATACGACGACCTGACCGAAAGAGACCTGTGGGAGATGAGCAAGTCCGCGCTGGATCATATCGAGCGGGAGACTGAAATGGTAGAGACGAGAAGAGAGGGGCGCGCTCACAAATACGTCTGGAAAGAGTGAATTTCATCCCAAAATTCGACTACGTCTTTTTTTTATACATATGTTAAAAACAAAACTTTCTTAGCATCCGTCTTTGTCATCACAACCGGTTAAGAGAATCCTAGGACGCGAAGGAGTCAGTCTTACCAATCACGAAATCTATATCTGCCTTCGATCGCTCTCGAAATCTCTGAGATGAAGGACTGAAAAGGATCTCATGAAGTAAAACCTCTACCACTGGCTATCGTCCTCGATAATCATCACGGATCTGTCACGACCCAATATAGATCCAAAAAGTGATATCACCGTCCGTTCACGGCTTTTGCAGGTATATCTCGAACATGTGACCTCCCAACTCGGAATCTTCACACACGATATCCGCGCTGTTGTGATTGGCTATCTGTTTTACTATGTAATATCTTACTCCCTCTAAACCGGTAGTGAAACCTCTGTACACGTCTCCGCTGAACAACTTTTTGATGTCATCGGGAAGCACTTCTCCATCATCCTCGAATATCAGTTTCACTTCCCTATCTTTTTCCTCAACATCGATCTTGAAGGTCTGAGGCCTGGAAGTCTTCATCCTTGTTTTGAGCAACTCAGAGATCAAGATATTCAGCGAGTGGTCTCCTCTCACTTCCGCTCGATCATCGATCCCATTCTTCTCTACTTCCACACCCTCTCTTTCGATGATATCTCTAATCTCTTCTAGACTCTCGTCGATAAGATTATCCACCTGTTTCCCTATCTTCCAGTCGGTGTTTTCGATCTCCTCCAATGTTTTTGCCAGGGTCAATATAGAATTGGCTTCTGAGCTCATATCCATCGCCTTTTCGATAAAATCTCTTTGATCTTCGGGGAGTTTCGATTCATCTATGAGCTGTAGATGACCGTGGATTATCTGATACTTGCTCTGTAAATCCTGTCTGAGAAGCGTATTGAGAAAATCTGTTCTCTCTTTCGCTTTTTTCTCGGAACTTATATCCTCGATGATCCCTTCAAGGTATTTCAATCCACCATCGTCATCATAGATGCCCGTCCCATGCGACATCACCCATTTTTCAGAGTCACCTCGAGTTCTTATCCTATAGTTTATCTTGAAATGCTCTCTATTTTCTAATTCCTTTTGGACTTCTCTCCACACTCTTTCTCTATCTGCTGGATGGATCACGTCCCGCCATATGATCTCTCCTGAGACTAAAGCTTCAGGGTCGTATCCCGTTAATTTTTTACACCCGTCGCTCACGAATTCCATAGTCCATTCCCTATCATTCAAAGATCGATACGCCATACCAGGGAGATTCCCAAGAAGAGTTTCGATCTGTCGTTTTTTCTCTTTCAACCTTATTCTAAAGTCTTCTCTCTCTGATATGTCTTTAGCGAAGGCGAACTCGAATTCATCCCCACCCATTTTCACATATTGACTGGTCACCTCTACGGGATAATTTTTTCCATCTCGATCGATATGTTCAGTTTTAAAAACATTGGATCTCTTTTCCTTCAGATCCTTCCAAAATTCTTCTCTCTTATCTCTAGAAAAATTCGGGTCAACGTCCCAGATATATACACCGCTCTCCTCCTGATCGAAAGCTCGAAGTCTTTTCTTCGCACTCTTGTTAGAATAGATTATTTTCCCTTCTGGATTTATCCAATACACCTCTATAGATGCCGTTTCTAGCGATGTACTGGCTAGTTCTTTCTTTTTTTCCATCTCTCTTTTTTCAACGATGTTTTTCTTCATGTTCTCATAGTGAGAACTGTCGATCTCTCCTTTAAGGTGGCTCAAAAACACTTCGGGAGGCATGTAGTAGGGATTACCGTATATCGAATCGTTGAGAAGGATCTTTGGATGTGTGTAAAACACATCTACGAGGACGCTCGGAGAAAACTTTTTTTCGTTGTACTGGGACATAATTTTTATTCCACTTTGGGGGATTATCTTATTCAGTTTCGTCTCGTATTCTATCAATTTTCCTGTTCCCGTCCGGTCAGCTAATGCCCATGTCATCTCGGACGTCAATCTCAACCCCTGAAAACCCTCTTCTAGAGCGTTTTCCTCCATCCTTTTGATGAGAGCTATCATCCCTGAAGGTTCGAACTCACCGTTCTTGAAAAAAGTTTCTTCTTTACTCAAAAACTCCAATTGACCCTTTTCGATGAATTCATCGACAGACCTGCCCATCCCTTCGAAAAAATTTTTGATCTCTTCTTTCTCTCTATCGTCATAGATATAAACGCATCTTTCTCCCTTTTCCAATCCATTCAAGATGAATAAGTTGATACCGAAAAGGCCGTCTTCTGGACCCTGATAGATGCAGCATAGATGATCGGCACGCTCTAGATATTCTAGATCATCCACTTCCTCTACACTTTTTCCATGACCGCTCATCGCGTATTCCTCGATAAGGGATAGTACAGTGTTGAACACTTAAATATTTTTCTTTGGCAGGGGGTCATCTTCAAATTTTGATATCTCTAGGAACTTCTCAAACCTTCCTCAATTGAAGATCGAATCTAGCTCCCCCCAACTCGGAATCTTTAAGTTTCACTCTTCCTTCATAGCTCTCCATCACCTTTTCCACAAGATACAGGCCAAGTCCGGTACTCTCTTCTCCGTTCATGGTGAATCCCTTTTCGAACACCATCTTCTGTTTATCTTCCTCTATACCTTTTCCGTCGTCCTCGATAGAGACGATCACACCATCATCGGTTTGTCTGATCGAGATCCTTATTTTTTCTCCCCCGGAGTGTTTCACTGCGTTCTCTATTATATTCGAATAGGCTTCTTTCAGAAGAGGGCCTCCCATCACGGTATTATCCCCTTTAATCTCGAGGGTTACGTCAAATCCTTCCTCTTCGAGACAATCCTCCATAGAAGCTAGAACTTCTTCTAAAGATGATATAGGATCTACCGCCTTCACCTTTTCGCTGATGTTATCCCAATGGTTGCTTATACTTTCGATCAATTCTACGGAGTGATCGATCCTTTTTTCTATCGCCTGTAAGCGTTTTTCGGCATCCTCCGGTAGGTCATGTTCGGATCGCAGGATCTGGAGACTTCCTTTCATCAATCTGATCTTGTTCATCAGGTCATGCCTTAGAAGAGACTTCAGCATCTCTTTGCGCTCCTCTTGAGAGTTCTCTCCGTCGTCGATGATCTTTTTAGCGATCACGAGTGTCTCTTTAAGTGTTTCATCTTCTTTTAGGCTGTGATCAGCTTCACCTGAAGTGTCTCCTGTATTTTCTTTCGATATGAAAAAGATCAGAGGTGATCCCTCTTTTTCTTTCGTTAATATATCGATAGCTCTATCCTCTGTTTTGAAACCGTCGAGTTCGACGATCATCACGTCGAAATCGTCATCCACGACCTCATCCAGATCATCAGATAAAGAAGGGGTTATGAACTCTATAGTCCCATCTCCTTCTTCCGATCCCGGATATCTGATCGTGTGAGCTTCATCGCCTAGAAATATCACGTCCATCTAAATCAACTTCGAGAAAATCTTTTATTCATCGGTTCTGAGAATGTGAAGATATCTGTCTACCGATTCCATGAACTCATCATGTTCCTTGAACTCTTCATCACTCCTGGATAGTTCTTTGACTTGTTTTAAACACGTGTGAAAATCCGAGCGCTCATCGTCGAATCGGGATTTAGATATCCCCATCAATACTGAATCTCTGTCCAACATATCGATCCTTGTTGTGTCATAGTTTCTCCATCTATTATATGCTCCGTGAATATCGAATAGTATATCGAGAATCGATATATCGAAGTATTTAGAAAAATATCCGTCTATTTAGATAAGTCCTGCACCGGTGATAATGCCCGTAAAGAAGAGGATGAGAGACTCGAAATTGAATCTATGAACCGATACATCTTTTTGATTTCGAAGGATTAAAGTAAAATATTAAGAGAGATATGTCGGTCTGAGGGGAGGACCCTAAATGCACGATTCGATAATAGTGCTACACGTGGATGATGAACCCGCCTTCCTGGATCAGACTGAGATATTTTTAGAAAAAGAGGAAGAGGAACTTGATGTGACGACCGTTCAATCGCCGACAAAGGGACTAGAACTGTTGGAGGAGCGTGATTTCGATGTGATAGTTTCAGATTACCAGATGCCGGACATGGACGGTCTGGAATTATTGAGAGTGGTTAGAGAAGAAAGAGAGAGCAAGATCCCGTTCATCATCTTAACCGGTAAAGGTAGAGAAGAGGTGGCGATGAAAGCTTTGAATCTTGGAGCCGATCGTTACCTGCAAAAAGGAGGTGACCCGAAAACTCTGTTCTGTGTATTAGCGCAGGCGATAAAGCAGGAATATGAATCCTTCGAAAAAGAAAAGGAACCCAAAATATCCGTGAGGGAGAAAAGCAAGATATTTGATTCCACGGTAGAACACGTACTGTATCAAAATTTAGATCATGATATCTTATGGGCCAATAAGGCAGCCGGCGATTCTATCGGTGAGGACCCTGAAGATTTGATAGGACGTAAATGTTATGAGATCTGGCATGATAGAGAAGAGGAATGTAAAAATTGTCCTGTGCAAGATGCCATCGAATCCGGCGAAATAGAGCGTGGTGAAGTTCGGTCACCGGACGGCAGGTATTGGATTATAACGGGAAATCCGATCACAGATGAAGAAGGTGATCTCCAAGGCGTGGTCGAGGTGACTCTGGAGATCACAGCTATGAAAGAGAAAGAAAAAAGGCTCGAAGCTAGCGAGGAAAGATACAGAAGATTATTCGAGACCGCCCAAGACGGGATGTTGATTCTAAACGCTGAGTCTGGAAAGATCAAGGACGCCAATCCGTATATTCAGGACCTTATAGGTTACTCTAAAGAAGAACTCGTCGGGAGGAAATTGTGGGAGATAGGTACCTTTAAAAGCGTGGTCGAAAACAGAGAACGGTTTCAGGAGTTGGTAGAAGAGGGCTATATCAGATATGAAGACCTTCCATTGGAGACCAAAGGAGGTGAAGAGGCTCCCGTCGAATTCGTCAGCAATACTTATGAAGCTGGTGGGGAAGAAGTCGTGCAGTGCAACATAAGAGACGTCTCCGAGTGAAAAGAGGCCGAAAAAGAACTAAAAACTGAAAGAGATAGAACCGAGGTGATATTGGATAATCTTCCTGGTTATGCGTTCATATTAGAAAAAGATTCCAGAGAAATAATTTATTCTAATGACAAAGCAAAAGAAGTCGGTGCTGTGCCAGGGGAAACATGTTTTGAAAACGTGGCCGAAAGGGATGATCCCTGTCCGTTTTGTAAAGCACCTGAGACCTGGGAAACGGACGAGCGTAGAGAGATAGAGATAGAATACAGAGGTACATACTATTATGGAATATGGATCCCATACACCGACGACCTGTACGTTCATTACATTTTTGATATTACGGAACGAAAAAAAGCCGAAAGGCAAATCGAGGAGAATGAGGAAAAACTGGAGAAGTTACATCAGATAAGTGCAGAACTAGAGACCTGCGATTCTCAGGAAGAAGTTTATAGCCTTGTAGTAAAGGTCGCAGAAAGGGTATTGGATCTTGATATTTGTGCCATCAACGTTCCAGATGGAGATGTGATGAAAGCTACGGCGGTATCATCTGAATTTCCTGAAGGCGCCTCTTCTGTAAAAAAGCCGCTGCCGATAGACGACAGCCTTGCAGGAAAAACGTACCGTGAAAAAAGATCGTTTTTGGTCAGAGATAAAAAAGAAAATAAATACGTAAATCCCACATCGGATGAGTTCGTTTCGGGTATAAGCGTACCGATAGGAGATTTTGCGGTATTTCAAGCATGCTCGAATAAAGTAGATGATTTCGATGAGGATGATCTAAAGATGACTGAACTGCTGATGGATCACGTTTCACAAGCTCTGAAGAGAGTGGAAATAAAAGAAAGAGAGGAGTTTCTTCACTCTTTGCTCAGACACGATGTCCAAAACAAAACACAACTTGTGAAAGGATATCTCCATCTGTTAGAAGAAGATGTTGACGTCCCTGATGAAGCTAAAGACTATATTCAGAAGGCGAAGAAAGTTACGAGGTTGAGTGATGAGATAATAGAGAAGGTAAGGAAACTCAAACAGATAGCACAAAAGGATGAGATCGGCGAGGTGGAGATAGATCCTGTTTTAGATCAAGTCTTGTCTGAACATGAGAGTCAGCTCGAAAAAGAAAGTATAGCTTTTAAAGTTAAAACATCGAGATGTAAAGTGAAAGGAGGTGCGCTGTTACAAGAAGCGATCTCCAATCTGATAGAGAATTCGATACTTCACTCGGACTGTGATAAGATCAGGATCCAAGCTGGATGTGAAGAGGGCGAGTGTGTTGTAACGGTCGAAGACGATGGTAAGGGGATTTCAGATGAGGTTAAAGAAAAGATATTCGATAGAGGTTTCAAGAAAGGTGAAAATGCAGGCAGTGGACTAGGGATGTATCTTGTTAAGGATATTGTCGAGAGTTATGGCGGTAGTGTAGAAGCCAAAGATTCAGAACTAGGCGGAGCGAGGTTCGACGTCCATCTTCATAGGATGGAGTAAAATATTAGATAGAAAGGAAAGAGACATCTCAGAAAAAGAGGTTTTTCCCGCCGTCAAAATGAAGCTATTGCTCGACCGAGCTATGATACAGTTCGTTGTAGGTTAGAATCAGGTTTACTCGAGTTAGCTGGTCACAATATTCAAAAGATCCGAATGAGCTAAGGGTGAAGAGAAAAAAGTCGGACCTTTTAATCGATAAGTAGTGATACCCTAGGTCTCCCTACAGAAAAAGGGAGGGAGGGTGATTATCGTCAGGTATGATGGATCTTAATGATCGCTTGATTGTACAATGATACAAGTCTTATATTTTATTTTTGGCGGTATCGAGTCCCGATATCGAGATATGAAAGACTGCGAGAGGCAAAACTAATATAACTTTCATCTGAGAGGCTACAGAACAGTTTTCCAGAGTTACCTTTTTTTATCTTCTTCGCTGTTAGGTTAGAAATAGCTATCAAATGGGATTGATCATTTCAAAAATCCTGTGAAGGATTTACTGTGAAGGATTTATATACTTTAGATATCGTATAAGACAAAAGAAAATCACTGATAGCGATGTCGATATATGTTCTCCTCGTGGATGACGAACTCGCTCTCTTGGATCAGGCAAAGATATTTTTGGAGAGAGAAGAAGAAAAACTTGATGTGACCACCGTTCAATCGCCGACCAAGGGACTGGAGCTGCTGGAGAAGCGTGATTTCGAGGTGATAGTTTCAGATTACCAGATGCCGGGTATGGATGGACTCGAATTTTTAGAAGTGGTTAGGGAGGAAAGAGAGATCGAAGTTCCTTTCATAATCTTTACCGGTAAAGGTAGAGAGGAGGTGGCTATGAAAGCCCTGAACCTCGGCGCAGATAGATACATCAAAAAAGAAGGCAATCCAAAAGATCAATTTGAGTACTTGGCTAACGCTATCGTTCGTGAGAACGATCAATATGATGTATATAGAGAAAAAGAAGAAAGAGAAAAGAAGATAAAAAAGTTGTACGAGGCCTCTATAGAGTTGAGTAGTTACGATTCGGAAGAGGAGATCTACCGTCAGGTTTTAGACTCTTTTGAATCCATTTTAGATTTCGGAGCCAGTAGTATCTGCATGGCGGGAGATGGATGTCTAGTTGTACAGGCGACGGATGCGAAAAATGTAGAGGAAGGGGAAGAACGCTCAAATGATGAAGGTATAAGAGGGTTGACTTACCAGAACAAGGAATCGTATTTGATCGATGATCTCTCAGAATGGGAAGAATCTGAACCTTCCGATCCCGATTTTAAGTCAGTTCTGAGCATCCCCATCGAAGATGAAGGTGTATTTCAAGCATTGTCTTACGAGAAAAATTACTTCGAGGAATTCGGTCTAGAGATGTCTGAATTGCTCATCTCCCATATGTGGGAAGTTGTCAAAGGTATCAGATACCGAGATGAATTGGAAAGGAATGAGACCTGGTTATCACAGATCATCGTGAACAGCTCTATACCGACGTTCGTTATCGACGAGGAACATAGAGTTACACACTGGAATAAAGCGTGCGAAAATCTAACCGACGTATCTGAAGAAACCGTTATAGATACACGGCAAGCTTGGAAGGGATTTTACGATGAGGAAAGACCAGTGATGGCTGACCTTGTTTTAGGAGGCGCCTCGGAAGAAGAGATCATGGAACATTATGGTGATAAATTCAGTGGATCTGATCTACTCGAAGAAGCTTACGAGGCCGTAGATTTCTTTTCTGAATTTGGAGAAGAAGGTTTGTGGGTTTACTTCACTGCGGCACCGATAAAAGATTCCGAGGGTAAGAGGGTCGGGGCCATAGAAACTTTACAGGATATAACGGAAAGAAAAGAAAAAGAGGAGGAATTGAAGGAGAACGAAGAAAAATACAGAGCTATCTTCGAATCAGCTAACGACGCTATATTTGTTATGAAAGATGGAAAATTTGTAGATTGCAATGAAAAGACACTGGAGATGTTTGAATGTTCTAGAGACGAGATGATCGGTGAACCTCCGTTTGAGTTCTCACCAGAGGAACAGCCCGATGGTAGAAATTCTAAAGAGAAAGCGAGAGAGAAGATTGATTCGGCTCTTGAGGGCGAACCTCAATCTTTTGGATGGGTCCATACTACCAAAGATGGAGACCCTTTCCACACTCAAGTTACTTTGAACAGATATGAGGTGGACGGCGAAAAATTTGTGATCGCCGTGATCCGAGATATCTCTGAACAGAAAGAAGCTGAGAAGGCTCTTCAAGAGGCGAAGCAGAATTATGAAGAATTGTTTGCTAAATCCGCGGATGCTCTTTACGTGCTAGATCCCGATACGGCCGAGATCCTCGATGTCAATCAAAAGGTTTGCGAGATGTATGGGTATTCGCGCGAGGAAGCTTTTGAGCTACCAATTGAGGATCTGAGTTCTGGAGAACATCCGTATACCCAAGAAGAAGCACAAAAGCGGGTCCAAAAAGCTAAGGAGGATGGTCCCATAACTTTTGAATGGAGGGGTCAGAAAAAGGACGGTACACTTATCTGGGAAGAGGTCACCCTCAAGGAGGCCGAGATCGGCGGGGAATCGAGGGTCCTTGCCAGCGTGAGAGATATCAGCGAGAGGAAAAAAGTACAAAGACATATCGAGACGAATAAAGAAAAATTAGAAAGGTTGCATCAGATAAGTGCAAATCTAGAGACGTGTCAATCTGAAGATGAGATTTATTCCTATGCGTTAGAGGCCGCAGAAGAGATATTGGAATTTGACCTGTGTAGTTTTGACGCTGTTGAGGGAGATCAATTCGTGATCAAAGCTCTCTCTTCAGATGTTCCTGAAAGAGGGTCTATAGAGAGAAAGATAGAAGATGGAGGACTGGACAAAAAGACCTATCTCAATCAGGAATCTTACCTCGTTGACGATATTACTGAAGAAGAAGATGCGAAACCCGTTAAAAGCGAATACAGATCGGCCATAAGCGTGCCGATAGGTGAGTTCGGTCTCTTTCAGGCAGTCTCTACTGAGAAAGGATATTTCGACGAAGAAGATCTGAAGATGGCTGAACTGCTGATGGATCATGTAAAAGAAGCGTTGAAAAGAGTAGAGATGGAACAGCGAGAGGAATTTCTTCACTCTCTGTTGAGACACGATGTTCAAAACAAAACACAGATAGTTAAAGGATATCTAGAGCTGTTAGAAGAAGATGAGGATTTTTCTGATGATGGACGAGTCTATCTCCAGGAGTCAAAGAAAGCTATCAATGCGAGTGATGATATAATAGAGAAGGTCCGGAAGCTCAGACGGATAGAGCAAGAGGATGAGATCGGCGAGCTGGAGATAGATCCTGTTTTAGATCAAATCTTGTCTGAATATAAGAGTCAACTGGAAAAACAAGGTATCGATATAGAAATAGAAGAAACGGGATGTATAGTCAAAGGCGGACCCCTGTTAGAAGAGATGTTTTCTAATCTATTAGAGAATTCGATACTTCACTCGGACTGTGATAAGATCAGGATTCGAGGCGAATGTGAAGGGAACGAGTGTGTTGTGACGGTTGAAGACGATGGTAAGGGGATCCCAGACGATGTTAAAGAGCAAATATTCGAGAGAGGTTTCAAGGAAGGCGAAGATGCAGGCAGCGGTCTGGGGATGTACTTGGTGAAAGAGATAGCCGAGAGTTATGGTGGAAGCGTAGAGGTCAAAGATCCTGAGTTGGGCGGAGCGAGGTTCGACATCCGTCTTCAGAGGGTGTAGTAAAAAAAGATTCTTAGAAAAAGGCCGCTCTGTTTGTTATGGTAGATCCATTTCAAAACGATCATATCAAATTTTTTTTTTGAACTGATAAGTTTTCTAGACTAAAACTGTGGTTTTGTAATAAAATAATGGCTGTTTTGTAGTTTAATATCGTATCAATCACTTCTAAATTTGAAGTAATTTTATTTAAATATGAACAGTAGACCTAATGTTGTTTGTAGATAAATATGGCCGGTGAATACATGGGCGGACCGATAAAACTACTCTTTGTAGATGACGAACTTCAATTCTCGGATCAGTCTAAAGAATTTTTAGAGAGAGGGGAAGAAAAACTAGATGTGACCACTGTTCGAACGCCGAAAAAGGCTTTAGACTTGCTGCAAAAAGAAGATTTCGATGGGATAGTAGATACTATAGAAGATATTACCGAGCAGGTAAATAAAGAAAGAGAGTTAAAAGAGAGCGAGGAAAGATATAGAAGGTTATTTGAGACCGCCCAAGATGGGATGTTGATTCTAAACGCTGAGTCTGGAAAGATCAAGGACGCCAATCCGTATATTCAGGACCTTATAGGTTACTCTAAAGAAGAACTCGTCGGGAGGAAATTGTGGGAGATAGGTACCTTTAAAAGCGTGGTCGAAAACAGAGAACGGTTTCAGGAGTTGGTAGAAGAGGGCTATATCAGATATGAAGACCTTCCATTGGAGACCAAAGGAGGTGAAGAGGCTCCCGTCGAATTCGTCAGCAATACTTATGAAGCTGGTGGGGAAGAAGTCGTGCAGTGCAACATAAGAGACGTCTCTAAAAGGAAAGAAGCTGAAGAAAGAGAGGAATTCCTGCATTCACTGTTGAGACACGACGTCCAAAACAAAACTCAACTCGTGAAAGGATATCTCCATCTGTTAGAAGAGGAGTTTGATCTTCCTGATAAGGCTAAGGACTATGTTCAGAAGGCAAAGAAGGTTACAAAGGCAAGCGATGATTTGATAGATAAGGTCAGAAAGCTCAAGCAGGTAAAACAAGAGGATGAGATCAAAGAGATCGATATAGATTATCTTTTGGATCAGATTTTGTTGGAACATAAAGATCAAGCTGAAAAAGAAGGTTTAGATATAGAAGTTCAAACATCAGAATTTAAAGTGAAGGGAGGAACATTGTTAGAAGAAGCGATCTCTAATCTGCTAGAGAATTCGATAAAGCACTCGGGCTGTGATAAGATCAAAATTCAAGCTGAATGTGAAGAGGACGAGTGTGTTGTGAGAGTCGAAGACGATGGTAAGGGGATTCCAGATGATGTTAAGGAAAAAATATTCGATAGAGGTTTCAAGGAAGGTGAAAACGCAGGCAGCGGCTTAGGGATGTATCTGGTGAAGGAGATCATCGAGAGTTATGACGGAAGCGTAGAGGTCAAAGATTCTGAGTTAGGCGGCGCTAGGTTCGATGTGAGGTTGATATCAGGAGATTGATCTTTCATAAATAAGGTAAAGGGTT
>JBKHFH010000052.1:0-15814 GCA_046540335.1 Thermoplasmata archaeon
CCAAAAAGGATATATTAAGCTTATGAGTCGTCTTAAATACAAAAAACTTCTAATCGAGAAGATAGACCATAGGTGTAAATATGAGATAAAATTTTATATTGGAAACATTAAAACTACATGATCCTAATCTGATAAGAATTTTTCAGTAAGATCGGATGTTGATCTATCTTCTTCTATGGATTCCAAAGCTTTGATCGATCTGAAAACAGTCTCTCTGATAAAGGTCTTCGATTCTTCAAAACTGATCGGATCGGTCGTCCTATCAGCTTAGATCGGCATCTATATCACTTAATTAAATATAAAAAAGTTTTATAATATTTACTAACATATCTGTCATCTATATCCAGGGAGTATAGTCCAGAGGGACCATACACCGGACAGGATTCCGACACCGATGAAGATCGTGTTCAATCCTGTGAAGAGAAGAGCTAGCCCTAACAAAAAAGGCGAGAGAGTCATGCCGACGTACTTCATCGTGTTGAAGATCGATATGACGGACCCAGTCAGCCTTTCTGGTGAGATCCTAGTGATTCGGTCATAGATCGTAGGAGAGGTGAAACCCATCCCCACACCGTAGATGATGAAACTAAAACTTATCGTATAACTTTTGGCAGGCCAAACAGGTAGAAGTACAAAAGCGATCGCCATCAGCCCGAATCCTAACGAAGCTCTTCCACGCCATCTTATGTATCGTGCGACGAACTTAGCTCTCGAAGCCAGGAAAGCGGAAAAAACCGCCTGTAGTGAAAGAGCTAGACCTGTAAATATCTCATCGAAACCATGTATACCCACCAAAAAGATAGGAAGAAAAGTGACGAGAGCATAGAGTAGAAAATAAAGTATCAGAGAATGTACCATCATATTTCTGATCTTTTTTATCTTGAGCACCGAGAAAAGAGAAGAAGCGTATTCTAGAGGCGAACTGTGTTCTTCTCCTTCAGGATCTTTATTGGGGCTCGTCTCTGGTAGATTCAAAAAAAAGAAGAGAGCCAGACCCAAAGAAAAACCGTAAACTGCGAAAACCAATCTCCAATCAATCGAAGCGAGCGCACCTCCTAATGTTGGGATGACTACAGCCCCTAGTGATATGGTCCCTGTCAGATAACCCATTATTTGAAGTCTTCTTTCACCTTCGAATATATCTCCTATGACTGTCATCGCTACAGGAACAAGACCCGCGATACCTATCCCTTGGATGAATCTGAAGATTAGGAGTACGGAAAAACTCGGAGCGAAGATTATAGCGAGACCTGCTCCACCATCGATAAGAAGACATATGATCGCGACTTTCCTCCGACCTATCGAATCTATGAAATAACCGATGAAAGGTAGGCTTATCGCAGCCGAGAGAGTGTAGATACTGAGGATCCATCCATACTGTGCCTTAGGTGCATCGAAGGCTTCGCCTATCGTCGGCAGACCTGGAGCGACCAGACCCCCTCCCATGACTCCAAAAGCTCCCATGATAAGTAATACAGCTATCACAAAGCCTGATAGACCATCCTTCTTTGTTTCCAATATCTTCACTCTGGATCTCCTCTAGAACACTGAAAGCTTCAGATAAAATAAATTTTGCCTTTTCAATATGGGATCTTCTTTATTCATCCTCAGGTGCACATACCACTTTGATGTGTTCTAGAAGTTCTTTCTTCCCTTCCTTATCCGCGTGACCTTCACCTTTGAAGAGTATCCGGCCGTCCTCGTCAAGTAGAAAAACGTAACCGAGGTCGTCGTCTTCTATTCCGAGTTTTTCTTTTACTTCCGCAGCATCTCCATAATGTGTGATGACCTTGTCATATCTCTCTTCAGGTATACCCGATCTCATACCTTCATCTATGAAATCGGAGAATACTTTCCACAGAGATCCTTCGATCATCGGTAATTCGTAGATATCCTTCTTTCCCTCGCAGAGCACATCGAAATAATGAGTCCAAGAGTCAAGCATCTCTTGTGCCTTTCGTTTGAAAGCCACAGCTATCATGATCGCCTCGCCCTCGACATCGTTTGGAACAACCACTTCTTTTCCTGACAGCGATCTTCCTTTAACCGTTGGAAATCTTTCACCTTCTATCATATATCACACCCGCCTCCTATTATAGATAATCTATGCGATATTATATTAAATTAATCCGGGAAACTTCAAATATATATTAAAAAATCGTATAAATATGGTCGAAGAAGGAAATTCTAAGTTGCTGATAGTTCTATCCACCGGAGAAAGAGAAAAGGCTTTGACCGGTATGATGTATGCGAAGAACGCTATCGAGCAGAAGTGGATAGAAGAGATACAGGTCATATTCTTCGGCCCGATCGAGAATCTGATGGTGAAAGATGAAGAGATCAGAGAGTACGCAGAAGCCATAGCCGATCAGACCGAATGTATCGCATGTAAATACTTATCAGACAGGGATAACATATCTGAAGATATAGAGGAACTGGGGATGGATGTGGATTACGTGGGAAGTATAATCTCCGACTACATCAGAGAGGGATATGTGCCGATGGTTTGGTAACTATTTTCCACATAGAATAAACCAGTATTAAGTATTGATCAAGATGACTTCACTCTCTAAAACGAACTTTAAAGCGAACGGATCATCTATAAAGTACCCTTTTCAGATAAACCACCAAGATAGGATCGAAGACGAAGCCGAGAACTATCGGAAAGCTAGCTTTGTCCCCGAATAAAGAAACAGCGAGTATGACTGAGAGTCCTCCGTTCTTCAAAGTGCTGAAGAGAGTGTAACTCTTCAATTTTCCAATAGAAATATCTAATCTCTTTCCACCATAGAAAACTAAAGATGCCAATCCGACGCTTCTCACCGCACCAATAAACAGTATAGGTAACAACAACCTGGTCTCGCTGAAGAATAACTGCCTGTTAGCTCCAACAGCGCCAAATATTATTAAAAAAAAACCCGTATTCACGATTATCTTATCGTACGATCTTTGTTGATACTCTATCATCAGCAGGAATCGAGAGATTATTACGGGCGCTATTATCAAGATTATCAGGTTTTTCAGTATAGGCCAGATACCTATCTGTTGTCCGAAGAGCAATAGAAGGACCGCGGGAGCTACGGCAAGAGAAGATATATAGAGCAGAGCGCTCGAGACAAGGGAGAGTTCCGTATCGCCCTCAAGCATGCTGGTGAACGGTATAACTGCAATAGCTGAAGGAACTACCGCTAGAACGACTAGGCCTTGGATCAGCTGGATATCGTCGAAAAGAAGGTAAGACAGAGATATTATAGTGATACTGAGAAGACCATAATTGAGGAGGAAAACGGTGAGAAAATCGCCCAGATGCCCTTTTAGACTCCTGAGCTTATCGAATTTCACCTCTCTCGTCGAGAGAGACATGATGATCAATAAAGAGATCATCGTTATCTCATCGGAGTATTTTGGATAGCCGTCTATGAATAAGCCCAATGTTATGGCAAGAAAAGCCATCGCTCCGTAACTGTAAGGTATACTTAGTAATCTTTTAAACACGGGGATAAATCAAATCACTCTATTATTTTAAATTATGGTCAGATAACAAATAGATAGTAAATAAAGAAAAAACTTATTTAATTGGTAGGAATAAATCCGATTAGGGTATAGTATGGACCTATTTGGCAATGAAAGAAAGAGATTAAGAAAAAAACTCAAGAATACAAGGGATCGACTGAAGAACAAAGAGAAGCATTTAGAGGAGTGCAGGCGGAAAAAACAAGCCTGGAAAGACGATCTCGATGAGGTCTTTGAAGCCGGGATATTTCCGATGATGATAGTCGATGAGGAGGGATCCGTGGAGAGGATCAACCCCGCTGCTGAAAATTCTCTTACCTCTGCGGGTGAAGACCTGAAAGAAGAAAATTTTGGTAATATATTTGAAGGCGACTCTGATCTTATAACTGATTGTATAACCGAGGGAAAGGAGATCTTAGAGAGAGAAGGATGTGTCAGATCAGATGAGGAAACTGAGAAGTATTTCTCTATTTCGTTTGTTCCATTAGAGAGCGGAGATTCTTCAAGAGCCCTCGTGCTCTTAAAAGATATCACTGAAAAGAAGGAGTTAGAAGAAAGGTTGGAGGAGGTCAAGAACGAGAACGAGACTTTGATCGAGAACGCTCCTATCTCCATATCTATAACCGACCTTGAAGACGATGTACTTTTTGCAAATGAATACATGGCGGATAAGTTCGGATATCCTAAAGAGGAATTGGAGGGTAAGAATTTTTCAGAGTTGATGAGTGAAGAGCAATTCGAAAAACTCAGACGTAAGACAGAGAATAGGAAAGAGGGGGGCACAGAGAGCTATGAATTGAAATTCCAAAAACAAGATGGAAGCGAATTTGAAGCGATCGTCAGCGGTGCTCCTTACAAGAATACAGAGGGCGAAGTAGTGAAAACGGTAGGTTATATTCAGGATATCACACCCATGAAAGAACTGCAGAGGGAGCAGAAGAGGGCAAAAGAATACCTTGAAGATCAAGTGATGAAGATATTGGGTGCGTTAGAAAGGTTCGAAGAAGGTGATATGTCGATCAGGATCGAAAAAGAAAAAGACGATGATATCGGAAAGTTGATAGACGGGATAAACAAGATGATGAACAGGCTCAGGAATAATCTACAGAAGATAAAAGACGCTTCGATCGAGCTGAACAACGCTTCAGAAACCATCGCTTCTTCCTCAGAAGAATTGAATGCGGTATCTGAAAACGTTTCTAAATCCGTCGAAGATATGTCGGAAGACACGAATCTTCAGGCCAGGAAACTAGAGAACCTGTCGGAAATAATCGAGAACAGCGCCGCGAACATGGAAGAAACCTCCGCCTCCGCTGAAAACATAACTTCTGCTGCGGAAGAGGCTAGAGCTCAAACTGAAAGCGGTAAAAAAAACGCGGTTGAAGCAGATAACACCGTCGACGAATTGAAAAGTATTTTGAAGTCTACCAAGAAAAATGTGGAGAATCTTGAGGCTAAATCCCAAAAGATCGGCGAAGTGGTAGACACGATATCTGATATAGCCGATCAAACGAATCTTTTAGCTCTTAACGCCGCAATAGAGGCAGCAAGAGCGGGAAAACAGGGTGAAGGATTTGCCGTTGTCGCGGATTCCGTTAGAGAGCTCGCTGAAGACACTCAACAGGAGACGGACCATATAAAAGAGATGATCGAAGAGACGCAGGAGAACACCTCAAAAGTGGTTGAAAGCGTGGAAGGATTGGCGGAAAAAATAGAAGACGTTGACGAGATAACCCATGAAAATCTAGATTCGCTTGAAGAGATCGAAGGCTCGGTAGATTCAGTTTCGACCTCGATAATGGAGATATCTAGAGCTGTGGAGGAGGTAACTGAGCACCTTCAGGAATCATCCAATATGGTTCACAGCATCACAGAAATAGCGAATAGGAACTCTGAACAGGCAGAATCGGTAGCAGCTTCTACCGAGGAGCAGAACGCCTCCATCGAGGAACTTTCGTCTTCGGCTCAGAATTTGGCCGGTCTAGCCAATAACCTGCTTCAGGTGGTCGAAGAATACGACCTTGACTGAAGGGGACCCATATTTATATAAGGTCTTGAAATTCGAGAGGTATGAACTACTTTACACTGATCGGATTAACCGCTGCAACCTGTACGACCGTTTCCTTCTTGCCCCAGGCGATCAAAGTCATAAAGACTAGAGACACTAGGAGCCTTTCTCTACCGATGTATGTGATCTTTACAACAGGCGTTCTTCTCTGGCTGACCTACGGCATATCGATTAGAGATATACCCGTGATAGCGGCGAACTCGGTGACGTCACTTTTCTCCAGTATCATATTAATTTCGATGATATACTACAGGTATTTCTGCGAGGAGTAAACCCTTTCTGTAGCTTATAATAAGATATTAATAAATCGAAGATGCTTCTCGATGAGAGGTGAAATGATGTCGGATGAGGATAAAAAAGAGAAGATAAAAGATCTTCTTAGAAATATACACGAAGGGGAAGGGGATGTGGAAAAAATGCGTAGCGAATTCAAAGATTTGTTGAACAGTATTTCTCCGCAGGAAATACCTTCTCTGGAGCAGGAACTCGTTAAAGAGGGTGTGACTCCAGACGAGATTGCTGAGATGTGCGACCTGCATTTGGACATATTCAGAGATTCAGTTGAAAACGAATATGATCTGGTGAACATGTCAAAAGGACATCCTTTGAATACTCTGTATCGAGAAAATGAAGAGATCACACGGGACGCGGAGATGCTTCCATTGACAGTCCGTTCTATCCAAGAAGAAGACGATCCCGAAAATAGAGATGAAAAGCTGAATGAGTTGAAGAAAAAAGTTTCCGATCTTTTGAAGATCGATAGGACCCATTATACCAGACAGGAGATGATAATCTTTCCCCATATAGAGAAAAGAGGCATCGAGGCCGTTCCTAGGGTACTCTGGAGGAAACACGATGAGAACATGGGGGAAGTGAAAAAATTATTGGAACTCATATCTAAAGGACCCGGGAAGGGAGAAGAATTTTTCGAAGAGTTGGAAGAAACGTCAAGAGAAGTTTCACGCTCTATATTAGATATGGTCTTCAGAGAGAACAATATACTTTACCCTACACTTAAAGAATTGCTATCTGAAGAAGAATGGGCGGCGGTTCTCGAGCAGGAACGAGACCTTGGGTATTATAAGATAGAACCGGAAAAAGGATGGGACCCGGACGTCGAACCAAAATATCCTTATCAGGTAGAAAAAGAGATCTCAGAAACTGAGCTATCAGAACTTCCAGATCAGTTGAAAGACGTTGTCGGTGAGGAAGGCTTTGAAAAAGACACTTACGACGTGAGGAAAGATGGTGATTTAGAAGTGGATACGGGATTTTTGGACAAGGAAGAAATCAATTCCATATTGAGGACGCTTCCCGTAGATATCACTTTCATCGATGAAAACAACAGGGTCAGGTATTACAGCGAGACCGAAAGGATCTTCCCTAGGAGTCGATCTATCATAGGAAGACCGGTAAAATTCTGTCATCCTCCTGGAAGCGTGGACAAGGTAAAAAAGATACTGGAAAAGTTCAGATCTGGGGAGGAGGATGAAGCCGAATTCTGGATACAAGGTGGGGATGCATTCATCCATATCAGGTATTTTCCGGTAAGGAACGATGATGGCGATTATCTTGGGGCTATCGAGATGGTGCAGGAAGTCTCTGATATCAGGGGATTGGAAGGACAAAAACGTATCTTGGATTGGGGAGAAGACTGATCTATAACTCTTCAGGTTCCACCTCGATCAGTTCCTTCTGCAAGTTGAATGCCTTGTCTATATCTGATCTTGTGACTATACCTACTAATTTTTCGTTTTCGATCACCGGGAATCTTCCCAGTCCTTCACTAAGCATCTTTTTCCAGGCGGTATTCGCATCTTGATCAGGATCGAGAGTGATGAAATCGGTCCTCATCACTTCGCTGACCTTTTTGACAGATATATCATGCTGAGGGACCTCCTTAGCATCTTTGAGCGAGATTATTCCATAGATCGTTCCATCGCGGGTAACTGGAAATCCGGTGTGTCTGTGGATCTTCACCATCTCCAGAAAATCATCTAATGAAGAATCCGGATCGATGGTTTGCACGTCTTTTGTCATCACGTCTCTAACCGATACTTTTCCAAGGACGTGTTCTACGACTGCACTCTGAGATTCTTGCGAGGCCGCCATGTAGATGAAGAACGCTATTAGAAGGAGGAAAATATTCACGAAAAAGCCAAGGATAGCGAAGATCACAGCGAAAACTTTTCCTATCGAGGCCGCTGTGGTGGTTGCTTTAACGTATGAGTACCTTTTCGCTAGAAGCGCCCTCAATATCCTTCCTCCGTCCATGGGGAAGGCTGGTATGAGGTTAAATCCAGCCAAGAAGAAATTGATGAAGCTGAGGTACAGAAGAGTGAAAACTAGGATATCATTGACAGCTAACGTTCCACCTATAAAAGTAAGAACACCTAAAGCTATACTGGAGAGCGGCCCGACCGCACTGATCTTGATCTCTAGGTTAGGGTCTTTAGGGATATCTTCCATCTTGGAGACTCCGCCGAAAAGCCAAAGTGATATCTCATCCACGTTGAACCCGCTCTTGATGCTTAAGATCGAATGGGCGAGTTCGTGTATCAGAACGCTCACGAATAGTCCTACAGCCACCACGACCCCTAGCAGGTAACTCTGCAGACCTATCTCGATATCGGGGGGTGGTAAGCCCAATGTTTCTGCTAGAAGTAAAACCCTAGAACCTACAGACCAGGCTATGAACGCGATGATGAATATCAGAGTAAAATGCAGTCGTATCGGAACGCCATATATCCTACCGATCTTGAATGACATCTTCATTTTTAACTCCACCCTACCTTATTACAGGTTAATATAACCTATCACCCTATTTATCATTAATGGAGATTTTATTCGAATATTCCTTCAATATGATGTAAAAAAGTGAGTAAGTTGGACCAGATGATCGTTTGAGATCAGTTCATTCTAGTTTTTGTGTCCCGATATCTAGATGCTGGAATAGAAAACCGAACTCGTGCATAGCTTGGTCTACTATAAGCGAGGTCGGTTTACCCAAACCGTGGCCTGTATCTGTCTCGGTCCAGAGACAGATCGGACCGCTTCCTCTTTGAACGGACTGTAATCGGGCCGCGAACTTTCTTGCATGAGCAGGATCGACTCTCGTGTCCCCGACCGCGGTTCTTATCAGTATCGGGGGGTAGGCTCTTTCTTCTATGTTGTGATATGGAGAGTATTCCTTCAACCATCCGAAATCTTCTCTGTCTTCTGGTGAGCCGTATTCTTTGGTCCAGGTGGAGCCCAAGAGAGTTTTATGGAAACGCAGCATGTCTGTGAGAGGAACGGCGCATATGACAGTTGAGAACAGTTCTGGTCTTTGTGTCAACGCAGTAGCTACAAGAAGGCCTCCATTGGAACCTCCCCATGCTGCTAAACGATTTTTATCGGTGATACCTTTCTCTATCAAGTGCTCCGCAACAGAGTGATAATCGTCGAAGACCTGCTGCTTGTTTTGCCGCATCCCTGCCTTATGCCACTCCTCACCAAATTCCAAGCCGCCGCGGAGACACGCCTGCACCCAGACACCGCCGGCTTTCAAGAAAGGTAAGCGTACAGCTTTGAAGTCCGGAGTCAGAGGTATCCTGAAACCACCGTAGGCGTATAGGACGGTAGGCGAGTTATCTGGTTCTAAATCAGCTCTATGAGTAACGAACGCCGGTACTCTCTCTCCATCGGTGGATTCTACCCAGATACGTTCTACTTTCATTTCGGGTATTTCGCCCTCGATGTGGACAGCTTCATAAAGATCGTAGCGGTAGGAATCCGCATCGATCCTTATGACCTCCGGTGGCCTGTCGAAGCTGTTTATTATGGTGTAGGCCTCACGTTCTTCTTCGTTTCCAGTTAAAGCGTTCCTAGGTATACCTGACATAGGTATGTCGATCTCACTCAGATGTTCTCCCTCGAGAGAGTGTATAGACAGCGTAGAAGCAGCGTCCTCAAGCGCGTGTAAAACCAGTCGGTCCTTTGCCGAAACAAGATCCATCAATACCTTTTCACTCTCAGGTATCGTTCTGTCAAGATCATCAACGGTGACATCTTTCAGATCTTCGATAGGACAGGAAAGTACCTGCCAGCGAGAAGTTTCATAGTCGGTAAGAAGATAACATCTTCCTTCGTGAAGGAGCGGTTTAACGGAAGCTTTCAGGTCGGAAAGGACTCGGTTCAGTTCTCCATCTTCAAGTAGGTATAGTTCAGTATCTCCTCCGAGTTCGCTTATACCTACGAGAGTTGTCAGGGTATTTCTGTCGACGAAAACTACAGGCCATTTTTTCTCTGGAATATCCTGAGTTACTGATCTGTCTTCTCCTTTTATTTCGACGAACCTGAGTTCTTTGTCGAGTTGATCGTCAGGATCTGTTCTTTGATAATAGAAGCCGTCGTCGAGCCAAGCGATAGGGGCTTCTCCACATCGTCCCACTTCTGGTATCGTCATTATTTCTGAATTTTTTTCGACGTCAAGGACGGTCAGGTCGTACTGTTCGGTTCCTCCCTCACTGGTACCATAAACGACGAGATCACCATCTGGACTAGGCACGAACCAGTCCAATGAAACAACTTTTTCGACTTCGTTAGGATCCTCGAGAACTCTGTATTCGCCTTTTAGCTCTTCCCTGACTACTAATTTATGCTGATCTTCGTTGGATTCGCTGAGCAGTTGAAAATACTTTCCACCTTTCGCTAACGGAGGCATGTATTCTTCGTGTTCCACCACTCGCTCTAGATAAGGTTTTAAAGTTTCGAGGATCGAATCGTCAAGGACTTTTTCAGTGTAATCGTTCTGTTTTTCCGTCCATCTTTTTACTTTCTCGCTGTCTTCTTCCAGCCATCGGTAAGGATCCTTTATCTCTTCATCATGCAATTCATCTATTACGGTTTCGCGCTTAGTTTCCGGAGGTTCCTTTTTAGTTTCATCCATTATATCGATACCTTTTCAAGCGTCATGGCTATCGAGTTTTAGAGGAACGGATTATTATAACTTTTCTGACGGATACAAAATCAATAGGCCGCTCTTATTCAATAGAACGGGCAGATCCCTGATACTCATGGTTTTCACGATATTCTATTTTGTGTCTTTTTTCTCCGGAAGAGCGGATCCCCATAGAGATTCTATAGAAGATAAAACAGAAAGTCGAAGTGGATCCGGCCTTGATATTTTTTATAGGTGTCTATCCGTCTTCCGTTTCTTCTCAGCTTACAGCTTTCTGTCTCCCTACGATAGATAGGATAAGGCCTATAAATCCAACCCCGAGGACAGCGATGAAAGTGCTTATTATATTATCGCCCATCAAAGTTACCACCACTAAGATGATCAGACTTATCAGGCTAAAACCGGCTCCGATGGTTATCAATATCTTCCCGCCTAAAACTGATTCCGCCAGCATACCATGGATGAGCAGGCCTCCAAGGATCACAACGAGTCCGCCAAAAGAGCCGATCATCACCAAAATCTGAAATACGATCCCAAGAAACTGCATCTCGGTTATATCGATCACTATCTCTCCGATCTGCGCCCATGTTGAAGCTCCAGTGGTTCCAGCGATCAGCATCAATACGCCGCCTAAAATAGCATACAATCCTGCCCCCTGATTGATCTTTCTGCTCATGTTCCCTCCCTATCATATATTTGATCATCTCCCTATTAGTATATTTTCCCTCTAGCGTCTCCCAACGATAGGGATGAATGTTTTTTTCTCAGTGGTCGTGTCTGTGATGTGAATCCGGCCAGTGAAAATGTTCGTGTTCCTCGATATCATGGGTGTGTTGGTGGGGATGTTGTCCAGAGGGCTCTTCCTCGTGCTCATGAAGATGATGTCGGTTGTCATTTGTATGAGCGTGGCTATGTGTCAATCCCAAGTGATCGTGGGAGTGAAGGTGTTTATCGGTTATGACCATATACACACCGATCACCATGAGTAAGGTCGCGGGAAACATCACCCAACCGATCCATTCTTTTAGAAGTAGTAGGGAAACTATTGCGCCTATGAAGGGACCGAAACTGTAGAACATACCGGTCCTGAAAGAACCGAGACCTTTGAGAGCCTTGATGAAAAGCACCAGGCTTATACCGTAACTGAACGCGCCAACGGTTAATGCGTAAAGGGCGGAAATGTTGAGGATTATGTTTCTGCCTAGGAAGAACGCGAGAGATATTGATATAGAACCTACGACGATTCCTTTTAGAGCGGATATATGGACCGGGTTCTTCTCCGAGATATGTCTGGTCAGATTGTTGTCTATACCCCAGCATATCATCGCGAAAACTATCAGAAGAGGCCCAATGATGATGAAGTTGCTCTCTTCTGGGTTATAAGAGAGAAGTATACCGGCTATGGTCATGAATACGAGTGCGATCCAGACCCTTTTTCCAGCATTCTCCTTGAAGATCAGGAACGCTATCAGAGCGGTAGCTACGCCTTCTAGGTTCAAGAGTAAAGAAGTGGCGAAGTCACGGTATGTCCTGTTTTTCCAGCGGTGTTGCCTTTGTTTCATCCTGTACGGCGTGTCTGAGAGCTGTAAAGATAGCTAGACCGATGAAAGCCCCCAGGTAGAGATATCCAGCTAGCACGATAGGGTCTATGTTTTCTAAGAGTACTTTGGCCAGCGGGGTACTAACACCGAAAAGAGCAGCCGAAGCGAGGACCGGGACCAAAGGTTTAGTGTCCATCGATATCCGATCTTGACTGAAAGTGGAGCTTTATTTAAAGCTGGTGGCGGTTGTTTCTTTACAAATCTAGAAAGATCCAATATATATGGGGATATCATGCACGGTATAAACGAGTGGGGCGAGGGATCCATGAACGACTTCGGAAGATATATGGTCCTTCTAGTGCTCTTCGAGCCGCTCGCGATCTATACACTGTTGATATTTGAGCTAGGGTTAGTATTTTCGGGTATGCTAGGAACGGACGTGAGTCTTTCGATGGGATCCGCTGATATGTACATGTATGGGGCTTTGGTCCTGGGATTATCCTGTTCCACTTCATTACTGATGAGCTGGGCTTTTCACAGGTTAGAAGAGCCTCTAAATGAGAACGTGCAGCTCTTCAAGAAAAAGGTCATGTACATGGGATTCACTCATATCCCTGTGGTCGTAGGACTCATGGTAGCGGTGGTGTTGATGATACAATCCGGAATGATATAGGCATGGTTTACCCATTAGCTAATAGTAGGCTTCCCTCATCCATAAATGATATAAGTGTGTATATCTACAGATCGATATGGACTTGGTCGACATCATTAGGAATAACCTATTTGCAATCGCGATATCTTCGGTCGTTATACTCTACATACTATTCGAGTATCTATCCGGTAGAGATGATCGTGGCCTCGCGATATGCGGACTCATCTTTCTAGCTATAATTTTTATCACCAATCTCTTTTTGAAAATCGTCGGTTACAAGAGCAAGACAGAAGATATGGACGACGCCGATCAGATCATGGGCAGAGCCGGCCGTTGATTTTCATGCTCGTCGGTCTTGCAGCAAACGTTTTAGCAACTATATTCTTTTCTATCGTACTCGGTTAGATAATTTTCTACAGGTTTAGATAATCCGGCCTCGTTATCCTCTGTTGAATGTTCTATATGAGAGCGAGATGATGACAGTTCTACGTTACGACTATGACATACAATGGAAAAAGGATTTATCACTTCTACTTCTTAGTCGAGTGAGATGAACAGAGCGAGAAGGTATGGGGAACCGTCGTATGATCTGGTGGTAATACACGGAGGACCCGGCGCAATAGGCGATGTAGGTCCTCTAGCCGAGGAACTGTCTGAGGGATACAGTGTGATGGAACCCTTTTTCGATCAAGTTTCGATCAAGGGACAGATCGATCGGCTGAAAGAGGCCGTAGAAAGCTCCTGTGAAGATGATGTAACTTTGATCGGTCATTCATGGGGCGCGTGGCTCGGATGGATCTTCGCAGCGGATTCACAGAGAGTGGATAAACTGATCATAATATCGAGTCCTCCTTTCGAGGTTGAATACGTCGGAGATATGAGGGAGACCCTTTCAGAGCGTATGGACAGTTCTCAGGAAGAGAGATATCTCGATCTCAAGAGGCGAAAAGATGAGAGCGACAGAGCGATGAAAGAATTCGGTAAGTTGATGATGGAACTCAACTCCTACGATCTGACGAATATCAGTCAATATGACGTGGAAGTCTTGGCGGAGGTGAATGAAAAGGTGTGGCGCGAGGCAGAGCAGTTGAGGAGGAGCGGTGAGCTTCTGAAGATGGGCCGTACCATGGATTCTTCAGTTATAGCTTTCCATGGAAACTACGATCATCATCCGGCTGAAGGCGTTAAGAGTCCACTCTCCTAGATATTGGAAGACTTCGAGTTCATACTCCTGGATAAGTGCGGTCATTACCCCTGGTATGAAAAAGAAGCTAGAGATGAATTTTTCAGGGTCTTGAAAGAAAATCTGTAGGTGTAGTTCAGATCAGCATCTTCGCGAGGCCCAGGAACACGAAGAATCCCAGAACGTCTGTTGCCGTGGTGATAAATATCGTCGCAGATGTCGCTGGATCGATGTTCATCTTTTTCAATATCAGAGGTATTGAAGCGCCGAAAAAACCCGCTATTGCCAGATTCGTGATCATAGATATACCGAGGACAAGACCGAGTAGAGGACTCTTGTTTATGAATATCGCTATCAGAGCGACCAAAATACCGTTTATCGTTCCGTTTATGCTTCCACCGATCATCTCGTTCAATATCACTCTTTTTCCAGTTTTGAAGTCCACCTCGCCGAGAGTGAGTCCTCTGATCGTTACAGCTAGGGACTGAGTACCTGCGTTACCTCCCATACCCGCGACGATAGGCATGTAAACAGCTAGAAGGACCAGAGCTTCGATGGTCTCCTGGAACAAGCTTACTACAGAAGCCGCGAGGAAGGCAGTACCGAGATTTATTATCAACCACTTATACCTGTTTCTCACCTTTTGTAGGGGAGAGTCCCAGACGCCTTCTTCCTCAGAGACGGAGGCGAAATCATAGAGTGTTTCTCCCACCTCTTCCTCGATAATTCGGAGAACATCTTCAGATCGGATTATCCCGATGACCGAGTCGTTTTCGTCGAGAACGACCACCTTGTCCCACGGATTTTTTCTGAAGAATTCAGCAACATCTTCATCTTCTTCGTCATATCTGAGGTGCGGTAATGGAATCACGTGATCCGCCATCTTTTCTTCTGAAGTATCGGCTAGAGATAGAGCGGACCCCGGTAACTCTCCCAGCACGATCTCATCTTCGAGCACGAGTATGGTCGGGAATTTATCCCTCCTCTCCTCGAACTTTCTCACTCTTTCTGCCACCTGAGAGAAGGAGTCATCTCTGTCCACCGTGATATATGCCAGGTCCATCAGACCGGCTGCAGTCTCTGGATCGAAATCCAAAAGATAATCGATCCTTTTGCGGCGGTCTGATTGTAACTTTTTGAGGATCTTTTCCCTTCTATCCTTTTCAACGAGCTGTAAGATATCCGCTCCCTCGTCGGGGTCCGAAACTCTGATGATCTTCTTTATCTCAGCGTCTTCTATCTTTGAGAGTATCCCATCTGCGATATTTTCACGCAGTCTCAAAAGGATCCTTTTCTTTTTATTTATGGATAGATCCTTGAATATCTCGATCCTTTCTTCTGGAGCGGATGCTGTTATCTCCACCATCACGTCGCTCTTTTCTTCCTGGATCGAACCTTCCATTGACCTACCTCGTCAGTAACCCGATGAATTTTTTTAGATGTTTATATCATTTTGGGAGGGAACAAAGTATGGTTGAAAGATGAAGAGGATCATTTTGTTCATCGTAATTCCACATAAAAATTTTTATATCTTGATGAATATAGGTGACCAGAATGAAAAAGCTCGAACAAAGACTTTCATTCCTCCTTTTGGGTCAGGGAGGAGGGGAGAACAGGGCGAGGATTATCGAACTCCTGAAGGACCGTCCTTATAATAAAAATCAGATCTCGGATAAACTCGATCTGAATTACCAAACTGTTGAACATCATGTCAAAAAGTTGGTAGAACATGATATATTGATACAATCTGAAGGTGGCGATTACGGAAGAGTATATTTTTTGAATAAGAGATTGGAGGATAATTTTGAGATCTTTGAGAAATTATCTGAAAAGATAAAAAGGTTTACCGCGTCACCTGTACTGTTGAAGAATCTTCTGAAGCAGTCGGATGTTGGATTCATAATTACAGATGTAG
>JBKHFH010000053.1:0-14606 GCA_046540335.1 Thermoplasmata archaeon
AGTTCTCTTTCTTTACGAGCCATGCCGAAGTGAGGACTATCAAGGCCGTTATGACCGCGACCGGTACGAAGTACTGTGGACTTATCAATGATGAAAGCCCTTTGTCATTCAGACCGACTTCGATGCTGTGCGTCGAAAAGTGCGGCACACTGACCAGGACCTCTATCCTCTCGGAACCTATACTCACCAGATACTGAGCATCGTCGGACTGCTGAAGGTCACTGTAACCGTCGGCCATGTCTATCTCTTCCCCATCGAACGTGATCTCCAGTTCTTCGGCGGAGTCCGCGTCCAACACCTCTCTGTATATCCTGATTGAGACTATCTTTCCTTCATCTCCCAGCGTATCGGAAGAAACCATGACTCTGATCTTCTCCTGGACCTGCGTCATCATCTGCATATCCGCATAACTCACCGAGGTATCTGAGAAGCCTTCTCCTTTTCTATCAACGATCACTTCTCCTCCGACATTGCCCCCGCTGATACCGTTAGAGATGTTCCTTTCCATCTCCCTTTCTCTTTCTCGTTCGTGGTGGTGTTCTCTTTCCATGTTTTCCTCGTCGGTCATGCGGAATACCAAGAAGAGTTCTCCTTCGAAAGTGTAGTTGACGAAACCTTCACTTGCCTCTATATCTACAGAAGAATCATCCTCACCCCGAGAGACTGAAAGCAGTTTAGCTGTCCGATTCTCATAAGTGAGGTTCAAGTTATTACCTTCCTGGCCGTTGACCTCTAGATCACCAAGGTCGAAACTCACTTTTCCGGGAGTATCGTCGTCTTCGGATTCTGTATCTATCTTCATAAGAGCGGGCGCAACGTCAAATATCCTGATCTCTGTATCATCGGCTTCGATCTCATACTTGGCTCCCTGTGTTTCAGTTTCCTCGATGATCATATCTTGAACTATCACGCTGTTGAAGAGCAGCAGATTACTGGTGTTCGTGTGGAGAGTGTAGTTAGCTATACCGTTTTCTAAAAGGTCGAAGGATGTGAAATCGCCCTGAGTTCCGTTCCAAGTTCCCCCGACTCCTCTTTTTCTTCTTGTTTCATCGGGATCTTCCACTTCGGATCCGAGGACTTCACCGGTGTAAGCGTCGATATCTAACTCGTACTCTCTTCTCATCTCCCTGACCTCTATCTCGTAGATGTAGGTGTCCTCGTCCTCTCCAAGTTCGAACTCGACAAGCATCCCATCTACCCTCTGTAAGGCGATGTTCAAAGCCTCCTCATGACCTATCAGTTCGCCCCACTCCGGGTTAAAATCGTCGTCTAACTCGTCTTCTTCGGTATCGATTATTTCGCCACTCGTCGCCTCTATTTCTATGACATAAATTGTTCCATCTTCTGCGATCTCTATCTCGTAAAGAGGACCGTTGTCTTCTCTCTCAAATTCAAAACTGACCAACGTCCCGTTATAGTTTTCGAACGCTATTCTAAATGCCTCTTCATGACCTATCAATCTCTCTGATGGTATTGAATCATCGTCATCATCTTCATCTTCCTCATCTTCATCCTCCTCCTCATCATCTTCCATCAGTGCTGGATCGGATGATTCCGCTACACTGGTATCACTCAAAGCTACGGTAGCGGCTGAAGTCACCAGGAATATCGAAATCAGACCCACCAACATCAATGTTAGAATTTTATTCTTTGTCATCTTTATCACATATATTACTTGACTGTATTTGCTTATAAGCTTTATTTCACTATATTCGAAGAACTTTGAGCGAAAACCATTTTTAATCCTCATTTTCTTTACTTTGCAGATGGACCTGATAGAGATACTGACCGGTTTAGCCACTAACCCTCTGGCTTATTCGTTAGTTTTCCTCACTTATTCTATTTTAGCGGCTGTCATACTTCCTATACCTGTCGAGATCGGTCTTTTCAACTATCACATCCATCCAGCCATACTGGTCTCTATCTTGGCTCTGGGAAAGGGTATCGGAGCTTTCATAGTCTTCGAGATCAGCACTTCTGCGAGAAAACGACTTAAAAGATTCTCTTCGCCTAAGAACAAGGTCGTGAAAAAGCTTTTAGAATACTCTGAATGGTTCGTGAAGAAATACGGGTATTACGGTCTGCTGATAGTCTTAAGTACGCCTTTGATGATCGACTCTATATCGCTGTACCTTTTTTCTCTGCTCAATCCGGAGGAGAAAGGGGAAGGGATGGAGAGTGGATGGTTCACCCTGATCAATATCATCGCCGGTGCGGTGAGAGGTATAATCACTCTAGCGGTGTTCTACTGGGTGGGTCTCAAGCTGGTGTGATATCCTGTGTTTTGGAGGAAAAACGATGGAAAGAGGAAGAGTAAAGATCTGGTTCAGAGGAAAGGATTATGGATTCATCAGATCCCAAAAGAGCGGGGAAGAGTTATTCTTTCACAGATCTGAGATTGAATCGGATGAAGACGTCATCGAAGGTCAGAAGGTCGAATTCGAGAGGGTTATGACCAGTAAGGGACCAAAAGCGGTGAACGTCAATTTGATTAGTTGAATCTTTTGCCCAGATTTGCGAAACATATGCAATAAAATATAATAGGACTCTGTTCCAATATACCGGATGAAAAAACTGAGGTTATCGGGAGATGTCATTGGAGGAAAGAAAAAAATACGATGCCAGAGTCCGCAAGTTGTTTTATGCTCTCTTCGTACTGCTTATCGTCTGGATAACATACTCTTTGATCACGGAATGGGGCAGAGATATCTTCAACCTGATGAACTCGGTCCTGAACGGTCTAGTTACCGTATTTCTGATCATTGGTTTATTTTCACTTAGATATTACTGGAATCACGGGACGATAAAAACAGGTAAGATTCTGAAGTATCTGCTCAGCGTCTCTTTTTTACTCACATTTCTCACTCTAATAGTGGGTTACTCACTTTACAGACCCTTTTTGCTCCCAATACTTCAAGAATTCCTCCCAGGGATGAGCTCCTCTATAATGCCTGTTATCGTATTTTTAATCTTTTTACTTTCATATTTGGTAGGATTTCTTCTTCTCTTCATCCAGAGTTTCGGGCTGATCAGCGTCATAGTCATCTTTCAGAGGAAATACTTTCCTAAGATATTGGATTATTTTAAGGAAATGGATCTGAAATCGGAAGAAGAAAATACACTTGGAAAATTCTATCGGAACCTTCTGATATGGATATTCAATATACCGAAGGTTCTAGATACGAGTGAGATAACAGTAGATAAGAAGATTGAAGAGAGATTTTCCTGGGAAAACTTCTGGAAAGCTTTCCTGCTGGAGTCAATACTGGCTGTCGTTCTGGCGATATATATTAGTCTGAATCCTCTGCTTCTAGCGGAAAGATCTTTGAGTGAGTTATTCTCGTTGGCTTCAGTGGTCTCTTATTTCATCCCAGTGGTCGTACTACCTCTATTCATCTTTTTGAAACTCAACTTCAAGATCCCGGGGCCCGCTGCAGATTTCTACCTCTTCCAGGGGCTCCGTTCTAGATTACTTGGTTTGATAGTGACGCTCGGGACCCTACTGTTTTTCCTCAGACTAGCGCTGAGAACGTTCGATCCGGGTCTACTGATATATTCATTCCTCTTCTACTTTGCTGGTTTCCTGATGAACACCTTTTTCATCACGTTCGTTTACTTCAATTATTTCGAAAATCCATTGGCGAAAGACCTGCTGGAGGAACTGTCGGAAAAATAAGATGTTTTCAGGTACTGAAGTTCTTATCAATTCTCGATGAGTCTGTTGATGAATGACGTTAGGTTCTTCAGCCCATGCTATGACAGCTCATTCAACTTCGGAGTCCCACCAACCTCTTGCTTTCTCTCCAGAGTTTCTTCTGCTCCTCGATATCGTAAGACTCCTTAGAGGATTTCTTCTTTTTTCCTTTAGAAAAGTACTTGCCCGTGACGTTTTGATACTCGGGATCGGTGATCATGTTAACAATCTCTTCCGCAGGATCGTTAGGGTCTCTCATCAAAAAGAAGAACAGCTTGTAGAAGATACTCACGAAAAGATTCCCGCTACCGAAATTAGAACTCACAACGCCGGGATGGTAGCTGTTCACCGATATCGGATATTTCTTCAATTTCTTCGAGAGGGTGTAAGTGAACATGATCTGAGCCAACTTCGAGTTGGAATACGCTCTCCAGCTGCCGAAGTTAGAGGGATCCTTTAGCTGAAGGTCGTCGAAATTCAGGTCTCCGCTTTTATGAGCTCCCGAGGTCACATTGATTATCTCCGATGGAGTGTCTTTCATGGTCGGAATCAAGAGATAAGTGAGTAAGAAATGGCCTAGATAGTTGGCGGCGAACGTTTTCTCGTTTCCTTCTTCCGTGATCTCTCTATCCGAGGATATCATACCCGCGTTGTTGACGAGTACGTCCAATTCACTGTATCGTTTTTTGAACGTTTTGACAGTCTGTCTAACTGAACTCATCAAGGAAAGATCACAGATGAGAAGTTCTACATCTTCACTTTGAGTTTTATCCATCACTTCTTCTCTAGCTCTCTCACACCGCTCCTTGTTTCTACAGAGCATGATCACTTTAGCTCCTCTATCCGCGAACCTTTCGGCGGTGTGCTTACCGATACCAGAATTGGCGCCTGTAACCATACAGGTCTTATCTTTTAACTCCATAAATATCAGTAGGAAGTCAGTTCAAAGAGTTTTCCATCCGCATTGAAAGTTCAAGATAGATAGTATCGAATACCTGGTCTGATAATACTGATATCTCTATATTCTGACCGCTCCCATCCCTATAAGGCGATCCAGGATAGTTAATTCTTTTCCCGTATCAAGGTAGCTTGCCCACAGGTGCGAGGTAGATGGTGAATTCGTCTTTCCCATCGACCTGAAGCAGTGAATCCATCAGGTCCTGATCGTAAGCTGCTATAGCGCAGGTTCCCGCGTCTATGGCTTCACACGCTAGGTACAAGTTCTGACATACGTGGCCCACATCAATAGCGATGACTTTGTAAGAGGCTTCTCCGTACCTCCACTCCATCCTGTAAGGCATAGTGGTCCAGATGAAGGTCGCTGCGCAGTTTCCCACGAAGGTCTGACCTCTAGCGGCTTTGGCCACTTTGTCACCCATGTCTTCGGGTTCCTTCTCTTTTACGAGCTTATGCTCTAGAGGTAGATACCGGTAGATCGCCTCGTCCAATCCGTTCACGTCGAAGCCGGCAATATAAGTCTCGAAAGTGTGCCGGCATCCCGCCGAAGGTACGGTTCGGTAGGTGCGTTGGGAATTATTATTTTCTCTGACCCCTTGAGTAGCCCATAAAAGGAAAGACAATTCTTCCAGATCTATAGGTTCCTCTTTGAAAGATCGTTTCGACTCTCTGTTGGAGATAGCGTCAGTAAGTGATACGTCAATGTTCAGGTCTTTTGGGTCCGGCAGATATATAAGTTCAGCCTGCTCTGGAACTTCCTTCTGTACCGGAGGCATCGGAACTCCTTTCTTTTGGTCGGTCCGTGAAAAATCCACCTTCTCGCGCACATAATCTTTGAGAGATTCTCGGTCCATGATGTTTGTATGTAAAACAGGCGCTAAAAAACTTTCGTGTGGGATCGAGATTACGGTGCCGATACTTTCTTTGCAGATATATCTAAATACAGAATTAACCGTATAATGTGGTAGAAGGAGGTGAAAGTCGATGAAAGGAGCTTTAGTATTCATTGCAGTCTTTGCCATAGCGATGGTGATAACTCTGGGCTCTCTAGACATTTCGCCAGGAAGAGAGATATACGATGCCATAGGTGGAGAAGAAACCGACCATCAGATTTTGGGTGTAGAAGTTCCCACCCTGATATCCGCGAGTTTCAACGGCATATTTTATGGGATCATTGAATTTGTGGTATACTCTCTAGCGGCGTGGACAGGAGTGCTGAAGAGGAGAAAAAGATCTCGAGCAGTTAAACCGTGAGAGAGCGTGGGTATTTTATACCTATCATATGATATCATCTCGATGGGTATGGATATAAGCGAGAGCGATCTTCCCGGTGTGGGAAAAAAATTCAGATGTGACCTGAGCGGAGAGCGATCACTGGTGATAGTTATCCACAACACGGGGACGAGGGAGATCTATATTCAAGAGAGCGCTGGAGAGGACGCTGAGAAGGTTTTAGAACTTTCTGATCATGATGCCAGAGAAGTGGGAGCCATATTAGAAGGAGCATACTTCCAACCAGTGAAAGATCAATCGATAAAAGCACACATATCTGATGAGACGATAATAGAATGGTTCGAGATCGGAGCCGGATCTGAGCTTGTGGGTAAAGAATTAGGTGAGATCGAGGAACTGCAGAGGCACGATTTAATAGTTACCGCAGTGGAGAAGGATCGGATGATACCAAACCCAGAGATGTCAGTTAAGGTGGAAGAAGGCGATATAATCGTGGTGATGGGCTCTGAAGAGACAATAGAAGATGTCGAGGACGAGCTCGATCTAGAGTCTAACTGATCCGATATGGAAACTTACCTCTTGCTGAAGATAGGAGTGATGTTCGCCGTTCTGGCGGCGGTGGGTGTGATAGCTTCAAAGATGAAACAATCTGTGATACCATTTTATCTTCTAGCCGGCATTTCGGTCGGTCCGTACGGTCTTGGAAGGACTTCTATCCCACATATCCCCAATACTGAGTTCATACAGATCAGCGCGGAACTCGGGATCGTCTTTTTGCTGTTCTTTCTCGGGCTCGAGTTCAACCTGGATCGATTGATAGAGGGGAGGAAGAAGATCGGTAAAGCCGGGATACTGGACTTTGGAGTGAACTTTGGAGCTGGATTTTTCTTAGGATTTTGGCTTTTTGGAGGTCTCTTGGAGGCTGTACTCATAGCCGGTATAGTCTACATGTCTTCCTCAGCGATAATAACGAAATCGTTGATAGATCTGGGATGGATAGCGAACGATGAAGCAGAACCTATGCTAGGAACGTTGATATTTGAGGACGTGTTCATCGCCATCTATCTCGCTATAATGTCCAGTCTTCTCTTCAAAGGTGGAGGCTGGCGTGAAGCTGTCGGTTCCATGGGTATAGCCCTGGGTTTTCTACTCTCCCTGCTGATTTTGGTCCATTTCGGAACCAAGTATTTCGAAAAGATGGTTGAGACGGATTCTAACGAATTCATGATACTCCGGTTGGTCGGTACCGCTGTATTGATCGGCGGAGCCGGACTCGCTTTAGGGGTGAGTGAGGCAGTGGCGGGCTTTTTCGTAGGTATGGCCTTCAGTAGCACGAGTTATGTGGAAGATATCGAGAAGTTGATGGAACCTTTTAGAGATGTGTTTGCCGCTGTATTCTTCTTTTGGATCGGACTGGTTACCGATCCCTTGCTCTTCCTAGGGACGGGATCAGTTATACTGCTATTGGTGCTGTTGACCACTCCGACAAAACTCGTGAGCGGTTTCCTCAGCGGTAAAGTTTACGCCTTGAGCAGGATAAGATCGCTCAGAGTCGGTGTGGGTATGACGACGCGTGGAGAGTTTTCATTGATTATCGCTTCTTTGGCTTTGATGGTCTCCGGAGTATCGATCTCGGAGAGAGGAGCACAGAATGTATACGCTTCCACAGTCGGGTACGTTCTAGTGATGAGTATTTTGGGTACCACTCTGATGGAGCACTCCTCCAAATTCGAGAAGTATCTGGAATGAAAGCAGTTAGAATTGGAATGTATATCGATCACTCTATACTTCTCTTCTTTTCGGAGAAATATAGGATTATCGAGAGGACTAAAGATAAAATGGTCATCAGTCCTCCTACGAAGAAGGCTATATCGTATTTTCCCGTAACATCATAGATATAACCCGCGAAATAAGGGCCTAAAGCTCCCCCCATACCCGCGACGGTCCCTAGAGCGCCCAGGATCTCGCCGGAATGTTTGGAACCAAAGAATTCAGACACTATGACCGGATAGATCATCACCCAACCGCCGAAGGCCAAACCGAATATCAAAGAGACCGCGTAGAGAAGAGGTATAATTTCAGCAGCGGGAAACAAGAACAGAGTCAGAGATTGCACGAAGAAGAAGATCATCGTTCCCTTGACGACGCCTATCTTATCAGACGTCCAGCCGCCCAAAAGTCTTCCGAAGATGTTGGCGAGTCCGACGGCGGTCAGAGTCATAGCGGCGTAAAAACTGGGGAAGCCGATCCCTTCAGAGTAAGGCACGATATGGACCGTGACGAGTAGAGCGGAAAATTGAGCTACTAGGAACATCACGTAGATTATCCAGAAACGCTTTGTTTTGAAGGCCTGGAAGAGCGTCAGATTTAGCTCAAGATCGGTGTGGTCTTCCCGTGTTTCCTGTTCTTTTTTCTCTAATCCTACGCTCTCTGGTGAGTCACGGATCAGGTATGCGGAGATGAGTACGAGCAAAAGAGAGATGAATGCCATGGCGACGAAAGTTGTCCTCCAGCCCGCACTCTGGATCATCCTCTCGAGTGCTGGAGGGAAGAACGCCATCCCGATGCCCAAAGCCGAGACAGTTATACCTACGGCCAAGCCCTTGTTTTCGTCGAACCACCGTGTCACTGTGGTCGTTACGGGGACATAAAAAGCTCCAGAGCCTATCCCGATGACCGCGAAGGCCAGATATAACTGATATAACGAATCTATTCGACTGCTGAACAGATACCCGGGTACTACCAAAGCCGCACCGAGCATCATCGCCTTTCTCACTCCGTATCTATCGCTCAATCTGCCGAATATTATCGCAAAAAGAGAGGTGAGGAGAAGAGAGATGGAGTAGGTCAATGAGATCGGAGCTCTAGCCCATCCAAAATCTTCGCTCAAAGGTTCTATAAAAACACCGAAGGCGTAGCTCCTCAAGCTGGAGACGAGTATCGCAAGGAAGGCCGCGAGGACGACGATCCAACCGTAATAGACTCTATCTCTCATACCTTCACTACTAGATTCGTCAAAATATAAAATATGTTTTGGTCGTTCGTGAAAATGTGTTGATTATAATATGTATTTTTTTTGAATTAAAAAGGTCAATAGAAACGTCTATTAATAGCTAGTTAAATAGTTTATATCGGTTGATCGGTTCTAAAATGAGAGCGAAAGAAGATAAAGGTCTTTTTTTATCATCTTCAATCCCTCCCTCCCTCATCACGGAGCTGATCAACCACCTTTACTTTAAATCTCCCATATTTCCATGTTGTAGGACATCTCCCAGAACTTGTACTCGTACCGAAGGCTTCGCTCGAATATCTTCTCTATATTTTTCTTTTCTCTTTCGCTCATCTCTTCGATGAACTGATCTAGATCGTCTTTGAGTTTTTGTATCAATACCTCGAACTCTTCCGATCTATACATCAGTATCCAATCTCTGTATTCTTCTCTCGTGTCGGATGGGTCAAGTTTCCATCCCATATCAAGATAGACCCAGAAACAGGGTAGTATGACCGCTATGGTTTCAGGAAGAGAATTCGAATAAGCGGTTTTCAGCAGATATTGCGTATAAGCTGCGGTCGTAGGAGCCATCTCCGTTTTCGCTAAATCTTCGATACCTACCCTCTCGCAGTATTGTTTGTGATGTTCCATCTCTGTGTTGATCGTGCTGTGAAGTATCTCAGTATAATCTCTAATCTTCACTTTTTCCTCCGACTTGGCTATCATCAGCGCGAGAGCTTTACAGTACTCGAGTAGGTAAAGATAGTCCTGCTTCATGTAGAACCGGAATTTTTCGATAGGAAGTTGGTCGGCCTCTATCTCTCTGAGGAACGGATGTTCTAGGTTCTTCCTCCACAGGTCGGAATATTTTCTTTTCAAGTCTTGAGTCCGCATGATCCGCCTCCGTTCATCTATTGAGTTTTGTCCTATTTTGAATTTTTTAGTGAGAAGTTGATCTCGATCTCGATAATCTCTAAATAATCAACCCGCATTTTGATCTATGGTAAGCGATGAAGAATTGATCGAGAAAGCCGCATCCGTCATCAATCCAAAAAAGATAGGTGACAGCTTCATGGGGGATGTAGGTTCCGCCCTGATAACTGAAGAGGATAACATATACACCGGCGTTTGTATAGATACTCCCTGCGGTATGGGTTATTGTGCAGAGCATAATGCAGTCGGTTCTATGGTTACTGAAGGAGAGTACAAGATCGAGAAGATCGTTGCTGTGTGGAAAGATGAGGAAGGTTCCATTCAAGTTATATCTCCGTGTGGTAGATGCCGTGAATTCATGAGACAGATCAACGAGGAAAACCTGGAAACGGAAGTGATCGTTGGCGAAGAGAACAAGTTGAAACTCAAAAATCTACTTCCATATCATGATAGGTTTGCAGATGTGTCTGAATAGAGTTTTTATTGATTTTCTTAATGATGCTAAATCACTTAGCTGTCTTCGGTAGTGAGCCATGTTTTGAGCTTGTAATTTTTTCCTTATCCATATCACGTTTTTTGGTATAACAGCATTTACTCATCATTTTTCGTAAAAATTAATACTAAAAATCTAAAAAAAATTACGTTTTGATGTGTATTTTTAGACGAAAAAAACTAAATAGTTATTAGTTATTCGAAAACATGAGGTGCAAAACATGAGCAAAGAGAAGGAAGAGAAGGACGGAATGCCTCTTATAGGGGACAGATTTCCCGAGATGAAAGTAGATACAACACATGGCGAAGTGAAATTGCCGGACGAGTTCGAGGACAAGTGGTTCATACTGTTCTCTCACCCGGGCGACTTCACACCAGTATGTACGACCGAGTTCTATTCATTCCAGAAAAAATACGATGAATTCAGAGAGCTGAACACTGAACTTATCGGTCTGAGCATAGACCAGGTCTTCAGCCATCTGAAGTGGACCGAGTGGATAGAAGACAAGATGGGGGAGAAGATAGAGTTCCCGATAATCGCGGACGGAACCGGAAAAGTCGCGGATAAGTTGGGACTGATACACAGTGCCGGTGGAACCGCAACTGTGAGAGCAGTCTTCATAGTCGATCCCGAAGCCACGATAAGAGCTATCCTGTATTATCCTGCTGAACTGGGTAGGAATATGGATGAGATCCTGCGGATGATCAAAGGATTCCAAAAGGCTGACGAAGAAGGAGTTGCGATACCAGCCAACTGGCCTAAGAACGAACTGGTGAAAGATGACGTGATAATGCCGCCCGCATCGAGCGACGATGAGATAGAGAAGAGGAAAAAACAGGAAGAAGACGGCGAGATCGAGTGCTACGACTGGTGGCTCTGCCACCGAGAAAGTTAAAAACTTTTTTTAACATCCTTTTTTTATATTTTTGATATCGCAGCGATTTTATGAGGATCATAAGGACACAGGCGTTTCTACAGACGGATTCAGACCTTTTTGGGTTGAGGAAACTGGAGAAGAAAAGCTCATCGATGAGTGGTTGGAGTCTACTGGAGGGTTACAATGATCGAAGAGCTCTCTGTTAGATCTTTATCATCGGGTATTTTTCTCAGCTTCTATTGTAGTGGAAAATTTCGGTATAGAGATAGTAGGAATAAAGTTCATGTAGCAAATTCCCTAAAAAGTGCAGAGAGAGAACTAGATATACGATTAAAAACTCTTTTTCGTTCTAGTTCTCTAATCAATTAGGATCTTTTAGATATTAATTCTGTCAAAATTTTTATACGAGAGATCATATCATGATTTACAAATATGTGGGACAGGAAAACAATAAAAGAAACATCAGTTTTTATATTGTTGGCAATTCTAGTCTTTGTAGGAAGTACCTACTTAGCTTATATCATAGTAGATTATACTAACAACTGGATTTATGGATTCTTAATGCCTTTTATGCTACTATTATATGCATCATTATGGATAATATTTGTTGAATTATAGTGGTAATTTGCTTTTAGTGTATTTGTCATCCAACAACTATTTAAGTCTGTATTACATATGAGTACATAGTGCTTAAGATGGGGACGAAAAGTTTGAAAAATGTACAAGCAAGGGTCTCTGAAGAACTGTATGACGAAATAGATAAGAGGATCGAATCAGGTATGTATGCAAGTAAAAGCGAGGTTATCAGAGAGGCTTTGAGAAAACTGTTCGCAGAACAGAGCAGGAATTTTTTGAGAGAATTGGCCGAGGAAAAAGATCTTTCTGAAGACGAGATGTTCGAAGAATGGATCAAAGTAAGAGAAGGAGCCTAGGATGATAACCGTCTTTATCGATACCAATGTGATCATATCTGGTATATTTTTCTCAGGACTCGAAGCTAATATCTTAGATTCGAGAGAATTAAGATTGGTGACCGCAGATATTTGCAGAGAAGAGACGCTAGAAGTCGTAGAAAGAAAATTTGAGGATTTAAGTTCGAGGTCTCTGGAAAAAGTACTCGATGAAGTAGAAGAAGCACTGATGGATATAGAAGTCGTTGAGGAATACGGAGATAAGATGGATATTGCGGAGAGATGTGTTGATGGAGAAAATGACAGAAAAGTGTTGGCTGCAGTACTAGCTTATGAACCTGATCATTTTGTCACTGGAGATGGAGATTTTGATGATGAAGATGTTAAGGAAAGAGTAGATATTATAGAGAGTAGGGAGCTATTGGAAAAAATAAAGTAGATATCGAGTGACATTATTATCTAATAATAGCCGAAACTGGATTCACTCGCCTTCTTTTCTGTACTCTGCGATCGCTTTCTCTACTTCTTCGAATCTTTCCCTTACTCTTTTCTTGAGGTCATTGTATTCCTTCTCTAGATCCATCTCTATTTTCTTGAAGATCACTGAATGAAAGAAATAAGTCCGGATCCAGAGAAAGCGAGAGCTCTGCGGAAGATGAGTGAAAAAATATTGAATAAGGTAGAAGGAACCGATCAAGTGCCCGAGAGAAATCGAGCTAAGGGGCCAGAAAATACCAGAGGTAAATAAAATATATTTTCTTCTACTTTCTCGATCTGTAATTCATTCAGTACAAAACATCTAGTAGGATCGTATTTATCGGAAAAACTTCTCAAAGATCGAGTTATCTCGGGTGTGGTTTTGATCTCGACGGGTTCTATACTGTTCTTTTCAAGAACAAAATCGACCTCGGCTTGACTTTTCGTCCTCCAGTATTTCAATTCTTTAGCATAGTGGATCGCTTGCG
The DNA here is from genome assembly GCA_046540335.1 of Thermoplasmata archaeon. Lineage (GTDB taxonomy): Archaea > Thermoplasmatota > Thermoplasmata > Halarchaeoplasmatales > Halarchaeoplasmataceae > Natronoplasma. Next base: position 13,056 of record JBKHFH010000053.1, read on the forward strand.
AAAAGAAAAAATTTTGGTTCAATTCGCCTCTATCCTTCCTATTTTCAAGTTCTCGGAAATTATCTATTAGACCGTTCCTGAAGCCGTTGTCGTAAAAGTAAACCTTGGGTGTCTTGACTATCTCTTTCTTTTTATTGGTGAAAAAGGGATTTACTAGCTTCATCACAAAGGTATAATCCAATATGTTCATCTTTTCTTTTAGTTCTTGATAGGGAAAGCCTGAACTGTCAGATATTTTAGAATATTTTGTCAGCTCTCCAGCCTGGAGAGAGAGTAATTTCATCAGTTTTCGCACTTCTCTGTCCTCTGAAATATCGAGAACATCCCTGATCTCTCTGAGGAGATAAGTGTTTATTATGTTCTTTATGACAGTCCTTTTTTCTTCCTTCTTTTCAGATAAAACCACACGCGGATAACCACCACAAACGGTATATTCTTTCCTCAACTCTTCGAGCCTGGAGATGATGTTAGGTGAGAGGTCCAAGTCACTATCGGATCGTATCCATCCCTCGAGCTTTTTACTTTTCTCCTCATAGATCTCGTAGAGTTTTTTGTCTTTATACCTTAGGAACTCCTCGAAACTGAAGGGATAAAGTTGAAAAATAAGGATCCTGCCGGTCAGATGTTTTAGACCTTTGACAGTCATGTCACTAACCGAAGAACCAGTGATAAGTATCTTCTTATTGGGATAATGATCATAAAGATACTTCAATTTCTTACCGCCCTCCTTTGCATACTGAAACTCATCGATTATGAGTTGATCGTAATCTTCGAGGTACAGCTTAGCAAAGTTCTTGATATCCTCTTCAAAAAGAGCTAAAACTTCCCTATCTTCGAAACTGATAAAGTCGGAATCGTCTAAATCGTTGTGTATTTTGAGGAGTAAAGTAGTCTTTCCGCTCTGTCTTGGGCCTGTGACACAGATTATCTCGGGCTTATCCATGTATTCCCATACACGATCTTCAAGGTCTCTCTTGACGTATTCGTAAGGCATTTTTTCGATGATGTTTTGTTCCATATTTTGACCTCTTAATGTAAAATAGTTTTACTATTTTTTAAACTTTTCTAAAAATAGTAGGGTTAAACTTGTTATTTCTTTAATTTTAGTGAAGTTTTTGTCATTTTCTGTGCAGACGGGTTAAGATGTGTTCGGTTTACACGCTTTGGTCTTCTTAGAGAGAGGGGTAAACTGAGATTAAACAGATGTTTTGTTAATCTAAAAGGAGCAAAGTACATATGAAGAGGATCTTCGTATCAACGATATTAATATAATCGTAAATAGGCTAATCGTGATTATACAACTTTAGGAGGGTTGACTAAAGATGGTTGCGTTATCTATCAGGGTCTAACTCGATCCTATCAGAAAAATCATCGTATGAATCGTCACTAGAGATGATCACTTCATCTCCTGATTTTACCAGGTGAAGTGCATCGAAAGGAGTCATATCTTCGTTTTCTACGTAATTCGCTGCAGCGAGGATATCATCTGGCTCCCCTTTTATCTTTTCAACTTTTTCTTCTGTGGCGACTAAAATCGAATAAGATATCACT
>JBKHFH010000054.1:0-13757 GCA_046540335.1 Thermoplasmata archaeon
TTTCTTTAGATAACTATATATAAAATAACAACCATCATAGCTAATGCAGGTTTATCCTGCTGGAGGGCAAAATCATGATAAAAATCAATAGGAATGTAGAAGCTGTTTCGCCTGTGATCGCCACTATTCTGATGGTTGCGATAACCGTAACTCTCGCCGCTACGCTTTACATGATGGTCGGAGATGTCGGTGGTGACGATATAACGAGTCTGAGAGGCTCATTTAGACACCGCGACGGCACCCAGTTCGAGATAAACTCTATCTCGCCCAAGCCTGGTCATGACGAGGTGGAGATAACACTTCTGGGTAATTTCGTTGATGGCGATGGAAACGATATCGGAGACGGTGAGATCAGCGGGTACCTCGACGAAGAAGCATGGTCGTTTTTGAACGACGATAAGGTGAAAGGAGGCAGCAGGTTCGATATACAGTACATCGAAGACGCCTCAGAAGTGGATTGGGACCACGAAGACACCGATCTCGAAGAAGTAGTGCTTCAGATCTCTGGTGTTCAAGGGACCATGAGCTACGAGATGTAGTGATACAAAAAACAACTTTCAACCCTTTTTTTACACATAAACTCTTAGAGTAAAAAACACCTTTCTTATCTTTTAAAATCCACCAATAAATACTTTATATCTTAGTCCACTTATTAGCTCGGTGAGCGAAGATGGCGAAAAACTCAAAGAATAAGAGGGCAAAAGACAGGAAAAAGGCCGCAAGTAAAAAAGCCGATAAAGCCGATCAACTCAAAAAACAGGCGAAATACCAGAAAAAGGCTGCGAAACAGGAAAAAAAGATAGCCAAATACGAGAAAAAGATCGACAAGTACAAAGATAAGATAAATAAGGCAAAAAAGAAGAAGCAGAAGTATGAGAAAAAAGCTCGAAAAGCCGGACCTTAAAGTAGCAGTAGTTGATGGATATGTGGAGGTCATAAAGAAATGAATGAAAAAAAACCGGGACAGGAATTGGAAGAGCAATCGAAAAAGAATAAGGCAGAAGCTAAAAAACTAGATAAGGAAGTCAAGTATGAGAGGAAAGCAGAAAAGATGGAAAAAAAAGTCGAAAAGTACAAGAAAAAAATAAAGAAACACGAAGATAAGATAGAGAGATTGAAAGAAAAGATATCAGAATCGAAGAAAAAGAGAGATAAATATATGAAAAAGGCAGAGGGAGATTGAATTTAAAACCCCGTTCCCTAGCCTTCCATCTCTTCGATGATCTCTTCAGCCCTGTCCACTCTCACTTTGTCCTCTTTTATCATTTTTTCCGCCACTTCATCCACCATATCTTCTTCCGCTCCAGCTTGGATCGCCACGTTCTTCGCGTGCAGTCTCATATGCCCCTTCTGTATCCCTTCCGAAGCCAACGCCCTCAACGCTGCGAAATTCTGTGCAAGACCAACAGCGGCGAGTGTCTCACCGAGTTCTGAAGCGCTCTCAACGCCCATCACGTCCAAGTTCGCCTGCGCCCCCGGGTGTGACGAGGTAGCTCCGCCGACGATACCGACCGGAACGGGTATCTCTATACTCCCAGCCAAGTTACCATCTGCAGTCTTCTCCCAGGTCGTCAGTGGAGAGTAACCCCCGCCGGAAGCCGCGTAAGAATGAGCTCCGGATTCCACCGCTCTCGTATCGTTTCCCGTTGCGCTCACAACCGCGGTGACGCCGTTCATCACACCTTTATTATGCGTGGCGCACCTGTAAGGATCGACTCTGGCGAACTCGTAAGCTTGAACGACACCTTCGACCACGTCTTCACCCAGATCCTTTTTATTCCAGACCGCTCGAGCTCTAGCCAAGCGCTGGTCCGCCAAGTTAGAGAGTATCCGAAGATAAACATTCCCGCCGGTCAGATCCTCGATACGCGGAGCCAAAGCTTCAGCCATCGTATTCACCGCATTAGCGCCCATCGCATCTCTGCAATCGACCAGTAGATGTACGATCAGGTACTTGCCAAAATCGCTGTTCAGCACCCTGCATCTTATATCTCTCACACCCCCTCCATGTTCGACCAGCACGGGATCCTGCTCGTCTGCCAGATCCATCAACTCCTCTTTATGCTCCAGAACTTTCATCTTTGCAGAGTGAGCGTCGGAAAGACCGGTCACCTGTATCTGGCTTATCATCACGGGGTCGGTAGTGGTGGCTTGAAAACCGCCGCTTTCTCGGGCCAATTTCGCACCGTATGAAGCCGCGGCAACGACGGAAGATTCCTCGATAACCATGGGGATCAGTCGATCTTCACCGTTTATCTCGAAGTTGGTCGCGATCCCGACGGGTAACTCGTAAGTACCGACAACGTTCTCTATCATCTGGTCGGCCTTCTCGTTCGAGAGTCCCTCCCCGACAAGATATTCGATAGCTTCGCCAACATCAGAATTCTCCTTCAATATCTCTACTCTCTCATCGAGTTCCTTTTTATGAAAATCTTTCAAACGTGATGTCTTTTCACTCATCTATGATCGCAACTCAAATCTTGTGAGATGATAATAAAATTTTGCCTCCAAAGTAGAGGCGGGGCAAAGATTTAATATCCTATCTTACTTTTCGATGATAGATACTATGATAAGGGAGTGCGAGGAACACGGTTATTATAAGGACGAAGAATGTCCTGAGTGCGGTGAGAGAGGGAAGTTCATCATGAGTGACGAAGAAGGTAAAAATCTAGGGAAGACCACCGCCGGCGTACTTAGGCATTTTCCGGATAAGTACGGTCTGGAAATGGATGATAGAGGATGGATAAGCGTAGAACATTTCGTCAAGGTCCTTCGGAACAGGCAGAAGAGCTTTCACTGGCTGAGAACTTACCATGTGAAAGCACTGGCCGCGACCGATGAGAAGAACAGGTATGAGTACGAGGATGGGATGATAAGAGCCACCTACGGACATTCTATAGAAGTTGATCTTGATCTCCCTACTGATGACATCCCGGATACACTCTATGCTCCCACTACTGAAAAAGAGGGCGAGCTACTCCTCGAAGGCGGACTGAGACCCTCTGATAGGACCTATGTACACCTCAGTGGGACCTATGAATCTGCTGTAGAAGCCGGCGCGGTTAGAAGCGAGGAACCTGTAATACTCAAAGTTGATGCTGAAACCGCTATGGAAGACGGACACGAGATAATGGAAGCCGGCAAAGACGTGTATATCACTGAAGGAATAGAACCTGAATATCTAGAAAAATCTGAAAAACAACCCTCTAGGGAAGAAGTCGAGAAGTTCATTAAAGAAGATTGAACCCCTAACAAAAATCTATTCCTTACTTCCTTTAACCTGGATTTATAGTCACTACGTTATTGCCCCTCAGCACTATCGTTCCGATTCTCCTGTGCTTATCCTCCTTTTTTTCCTCCGAATCTTCAAGGACAAGGTTCATGTGATCATCATAACCGATGAGAGTGCCCTCTATCGTGCTTCCGTCTTTGAGCAGTAACTCGACCTTGTCGTTCAAGTGTTCGTTGAGGAAACCTGATGGCTTTACCATGATACCATTAAGGAGATTTTGCTTTACCTATTTTAAATGTTTGGTCAAATATTCCAGCTCATATTCTATTTCTTCCTTCATATCTACCATATCTAGGCTGTCGGATATCATCATGGCCTCTTCTAACTCCTCTACCGCTTCGTCGAACTTTTCTATCTCCTCGTGAATCTTGGATAAAAGGCGTAGAGCATCGGCTTTTGATCCGTTCATTTCTAACTCATCGAATAGATGGACAGCTCTCTTAACTTCCGTTTCAGCTTCAGACAGACTTCCACTCTCCTTCAAAAACCTAGCCAGTGTCATCTTAGCTCCGGCTTCTCCATATCTGTCTCCCGACTTCTCGAACAGCTCTATCGCCTTTTTTAGATATCTTTCTGCTTCTTTCTGGTTTTCTTTTTCCAGCCCTAGTTCACCCAAATTGAAGAGACTCCATGCCCTGTACACTGTGAAAGAATTCTCTTCACAAATAGTTTCAGCTTCCTCAAAACACTCCACAGCTTCATCGATCTCATCCATATCCGACATGATCATACCGATCTCCTGGAGAATGTTTATCCTTTCTAATGCCATGTTTTTTTCTTCGAATAGTTCACTCGCTTGGCGGTAATGATCTATAGCTTTGTCTAGCTCGCCTTCATCAATCCATATATCTCCGAGTTCTCTGTGGACTACAGCGCTCCTTTCGTTCAAATCATTCTCTTTGAACCGGCCCAACGCCTCTTTTAGATATCTGATCCCCTCTTCAGTCTCGCCCTTTCTCCACGCAACGATACCTGCGATCCTCATCGCCTCTCCACTGAATTCTTCATCTTCCAGCTTTTCAGCTGTAGAGAGGATCTTTTTAGCGTTCTCCTCCGCTCTCTCTAGATCGCCCAACAGTAGAAAAAGCTCTGCATGACTAACCAGCGATTCCGCGATCATCTCATGCCTATCCAGCTCTTCAGTAAGATCGATCAGGTCCTCAAAATAACTTTTGGCCTCACTCAGCTGATCCAGATTAATGCAGACCTCACCGAGTTCCTTCAACGCTTCGTACCTGTTTCTTGAAAGTATTCCACTTTTGGGTTTTTCTTCCAATTCATCAAGCCTTTCCAGCAATCTTTCTTTCTTTATCCTGTCTACAACATTTTCAGCTTTTTCGACCCCCCTCTTCCTTTTCACTCTTTCATGGACGAAATCCTCGAACTCCTCTAAATGCTCTTCTATCTCGCCCTTTTCCCGCTCTTTCTCGGCAAAAAAATCTTTCAAGATATCTTCACATGACTCGTCGAGTTCGAGTTTCAATACGTCTAACAGAACTGCTTCGTCGATTATCATCTCACCCTCTTCTAACCACGAGATGTTCCCGAGACCTACTGTCTTAACACTACAGCATATCCTGGAAGTCCTCGACCAGACCAGGATATTTTTCTCCAATAGCGATCAAGATGGCCTCGGTGCTCATCTCTTCTATATTCTGTTCTGAGAGAGCATCGATCACTTTATCGAACTGCTCATCGGTCAGTTCAACGGCTTTCTTCTTTGCCATGTAATTTCTCCAGAGTTTCTCTTCGAGTCTGTCTCTCCATCTTTCCTCGTAATCCTGGAGGAAATCTTCCGATACATCGCCCTCCTCGATCGCTTCTGCTGCGACCTCTCCCGCTATCTTGGCCTGTTTCATGCCGTTAGCTATTCCACCTCCGGTTATGGGGTCGACAACGCGAGCGGCGTCTCCGACAAGCATCATACCGTCGGTTATGACTTTCTCAGGTGGAGGGCTCACTCCTACTCCGCCTGAAACCATATCTACCACTTCACCTTTATTCAGCCACTCGTTTTCTTCTATGAACTCGTCGAGGTAATCTTTAGCTGTTTTATCTCCATCCAGCCTTGAAAGCTGGATGCCGAGTCCAACATTTGCAGTATCATCACCTTTCGGGAAAATCCAGAGATATCCTCCCGGGGCTGCATTTCCCAGGAAAAAGTGAGTGTGCTCTGCATCGATATCTATATCGCTCATCCTGTACTGAAAACAGCTCATGACATCGTTAGGAGGTAAAGAATCGTAAATACCGGCCCATCTTCCGATCTGAGATTCGAATCCGTCAGCTCCGATGACCAGATCCGCATGGATCTCAAATCCAGTCCCCATCTTTCTAGCCTTTACCCCTTTCACCTGTCCGTTTTCTTTTATCACATCTACGGCCGAGGTCTTCAGCATGTAATCTGCACCCGCTCTTACAGCGAGTATTGCCATCTCCTTGTCGAAGATGTCTCTTTCTATGACTCCTCCTACTTCGTCGCCTGCTATATCCTTCCCGATCTTTACTTCATAACCGGATGGGGAGTAAATTTTAGCTCCAACCACTTTCTTTTTGATAAAGTGTTCACTCTTTTCTACACCTACTTCGTCGAGCCAAGAGAGCGAGATACCTTCGGCACATCTCACCGGTGAACCGATCTCCTGTCTCTTTTCTATCACTATCACTTTTCCGGAACAATTTTTCGCGGCGTAACGCGCCGCTGTACTACCTATCGGTCCTCCTCCTACGACAAGAACTTCACAATCGATAACATCGCCTTCGTTTGGATCCATTCAATCACCTCTGATTTCTAGACTTTTGGTCGGACACATCTTAACGCAGATACCGCACTCGTTGCAGCTCTCGTCAACTTCGAGTATGAATTCTTTCAAAAAAAGACTGTTCTGAGGGCAAGTCCCGACACATCCTCCGCAGTGCATGCATCTTTCATGGTTTATCTCGACGCTCATTCATCATCCCTCCATTCCTCGAGTGGGACAGAGAACTTCTTCTCCACCTCTTCTCTATAGGTCGGTCCTCCATTGTAAGCGCAGAAGGGTATTATCCTTCCATCCGGTGTCGCGTAATGTATAACACAGCGCTTCAATCTCTCCAAGTCGTAGTTGTAATCATCCTGGAAGTGCATACCTCCTACGAACATAGTCCGCCACGCAAACTCGCCTACCGCGTCTTTGCTTGCATCGGAGATTATATCTTCCATGATCTCCGAGATAGTAACACCACCGGGAAGTTCTTCTTCCTTCAGATATTTACCGAAATATTTTTTGAAGTTCTTCACCATGCTTTTTCTCTTTCCCTTCTCCGTTTTCAGTTTGCTTCCCACTTTTACAGCGGCTTTCTTCAGGAAAGAGTCCCATTCTTCCGCTTTGTTTCTCATCTCCCCCATAAGACCTTCGACGTCTATGAAGTCTGTGATCGGTCTAACGCCCCCATCATCTCCTATTACGAGATAAGAAGCCAATCCACAGTGAGGATGCGATGTGAATGCAATATGTGGTTCGTCCTTTATCACCGATACAAGTTGAGAGATAGGTGTTACAAAAGGCACTGGGTAAAAATCATCTTTTTCGAGGTATCCAGTTTGTTCCTCCAAGTCCATGGCTAAGTCCGGAAGCGTGTATCTTTGTTCTTGCCTTTCCTCTTTCGAGATACGACCGGTGAATGCGACGGGCTGGTAATTTACACCTCTTACGACGTCCTTGTGCTTTATGGCGAAATCAAGTATCGGTCCCACCTGGTCGTCGTTGATCGTATTAACTATGGTGGGTACGAAAACTATCGGCAGAGGCTCGGGATCTACTTTCCTGCAGTTCTCTACCACTTTTTTCTTCGTTCCCAGCAGGTTCTTACCTCTAGCCTGTATGTAATTTTCTTTTTTCATACCGTCGAACTGCAGATAAACGGTATGAAGGCCCGCATCAGAACACTTCTGAGCATATGCTTCGTCTTTCGCCAACTTGATTCCGTTAGTCGCGACTTGTATCTGGGAGAATCCCATATCATGAGCTTTCTTTAACACTTTGAAGAAGTCTGGATAAACTGTAGGTTCTCCCCCTGAGAACTGCACAGCTGTTGTAGGAACCGGCTTTTCTTCCCTTAGAGTTTCCATCATATCGACTACCTGATCGAAAGAGGGCTGGTAAACGTAGCCCTGCTGATTTGCGTTCGCGAAACATATTGGACAGTTGAGGTTGCATCTATTAGTGAGATCGACATTAGCGAGGCAGGTATGACTCTTATGGATATCGCAAAGACCGCAGCTGTCTGGACAACTTACGTCCTCTGTCACTGCGGGATTATCTACGCCGGTGCCGTCGACGGCCCATCTCTCCGCTTCTTTGTACATCTCCACATCGGACCAGTAAACGCTTTCGAATTGACCGTGCTCATCGCACTCCTTTTTCATAACGACCTTCCCATCTTCTTCGACTATATCCGCCGCGATAACCTTTTTACATTCAGGACACAATGAAGCAGTCTTTTTAGGTAATCCTCTGTCTAAAGAGGTTTCTTGAATCACCATACTATCGTTTTAAATTACAGAAAAAGGGAACTATTAAATATTTTGTAGTTCATCTCGCTAATAAATGGGCGAGATCACTACCGAAATGGACGAATTAGAAGAAGAATACGAATATATAACCAGTGGTTTACAGAGATTTGGGCTTACCGAGTATCAGGCGAAAACTTATACCGCTTTAGTCGCTCACGGTGTAGCGGACGCCGAAACAATCGCATCTTCAGCAAATCTTCCTCGTACCTCGGTATACAAATCTTTGGACTCACTGCATGATATGGGTTATGTGGTAGTCAGTGAAGGAAGGCCTAAGGTATTCAAGCCGGCGGAGCCTCTCGAGATCAAGAGCAGACTTTCTAGAGAATTGGACGATATTTTTGGAAGGTTGAACACTATATCTGAGATACTCACCGAGCGGGGAGAACCACAGCTTGTGTATACAATTTATGGCAAGGACAGTGTTTTAGACAAAATAGCTGAGATTATAAACCGGACCGAGGAAAAGATAATATTGTCTTCTCCTAACTTTTCGATGATTTTGGATCATTGTGAGAAGGAATTGGAATCAGCAGATAAAAGGGGTGTAGATATCACTGTGATCACAACTTCCCGAGAGAGGGTCTACAAAGAAGCGGAAGTCAGACGCAAGGATAGGCTCATCGCGACCGACCTGATCAGCGATGGTAAAAGAGCCCTTTTAGCTTCCCCTGGCTTCGAGGCCTGTGGTTACACCAATAATCCGTCCTTAGCGACACATCTTGTCGACTTCATGGACATATTGATGGATAGAGAATGAGTTACAGGGAAGAAAATTTTTAATTTTTGGAATCCGTTGATGAAAATATGTTAGAGTTCGATGTTCATCCCGAGACCGCTAGTTTTTACGATCCTTCAGAGGACGAAGAGAAAGAGATAGAGATAGAGATAAGAGAGGATCCTCTCACAGGTAAGACTTCCCGCATAATAGATAAACCGCTTCAATCGGCAGAGGAACGGGACATTAGTGACGTTAAAAAGAACGGCTTCTGTCCATTCTGTCCGGAGACCATCGATGAGGTAGGAGCAACAGACATTAAAGTATTGTCTGGAAAGAAGATGAAGCGAGATGAGGCTGTCCTGCTAGCAAATGTGACTCCATATTCAGAGCACTCAATTGTGATCAGGTTGACAGAAGAACATTATCTTCCACTTGCAGATTTTAAGGAAGAACACTTTTACGACGGTCTTCGATTGGCACAGGATTATCTCAAAAAGATGGACCTTGAGAAAGAAGCTTCGCCTTTAATTATAATGAACTATCTCAAGCCCGCGGGGAGTTCTATAACGCACCCACATATGCAGTTGCTGATTTCAGATAAATTGCTAGATTATCAGAAAAGACTGATCAAACATGCTGAAAGATTCTACGATGAAAACGATGAGAACTACTGGGAGGTCCTTTTGAAAGAGGAAAGAGGTAATGAGAGATACATAGGGAAAACTGGAAGTTTTGAATGGGTTTCTGCTTTCGCGCCCAGAGGTTTCAACCACGTGAAGGGGATTTCCACCCATAATTTTACTGAGTTTGAAGGAGAAGATACCGAGGACTTAGCCCGCGGTATAGTTAACGTTTTGGAAGGCTATGGCGACATGGATCAAACCACATTCAACTTTTCTATATTCATCCCTGTTTCTCAGAGTAAAGATAGATTTGCTACGGTTATCGATATGGTGACTCGAACGAAGCTCGACAGATTCTACAGAGCCGATGACTTCGCGATGCCGAAGCTGATGGATGAGCCTTACTGCAACAAAAAACCCGAAGATCTAGCCGAGGAATTGAAATCTTGTTTCTGAACAATCCTTATTTATTTCACGCTGCATTTTCCAGATAGCATAGATAAAGATTACACAGGTAAAAAACGGAATTAAAGGAATGGTTTTTTATTTGTATTCCTTACAACTGTCGCAGTACCAGCTGTCGTATTCCTCTATATACCTTATAGGTTGCCCGCAGTCGGGACAGAGATTCTGCTGTAACTCCTGTCTAGGCTCTTGTTGTGTCTGTTGGAATCCTTGTTTTTCATATGGGTCTCTTTGCGCCACTGTTTGACCGGCATAAGCTGAGGGTCCAGGTTCATCGTATAACTCTTCTTCCTTTGCCACTCCGACTACTGTGATTATGACTCCAACTATCGCGATAATGATGCCGAGTAACCCGATAAGGGGTATGCCCATGATTGAGAGTGGTTCACCTTCCTGTTCTAAAACCATGTACTCGAAGGTCGCCGTCTCTCCAAAGAACTCGGCCTCTTCTTTATTCACTTCTAGAGTCACCGTTACTTCATCGCCAGTATCCCCTATGTCTTTATTGGAAAGAAAACTTAATGTTTCTCCTTCGTCTTCTAGTTCATATCCGTAGTCGTATTCAAAATCAAGTTCGCTCATATTAGGATCCTCTTCTTTTCTCGATATCTCTCCAGTGACCACTATCATGTCTCCCTCGCTGTAGTTTTCGTAAACAAAGGTGTAATCCTCTTCTTTTCTCTGAATGTTCGATATCTCAGTTTCCTCTACCATCCCTGGGCCTATCACTCCTGTGATGCCGAGGGCTATAAGTAGAATTCCTACTATCACAACAGCGATTCCAGGGATCAATATTTTTTTATTCATTCTATCACTTTTTTTTGGTTTAATGAACAAGTATTTTTATATTTTTTGTTTTTTAGCATGAAATTAAATAGTTAACGGACCAAGTAAAATGAAATATCTAAGAACTAACCCTCGATCAGTTTAAAAAATATCGCTATTTAACGTTTTCTCGACGCTATTTTTTCCAAAATGGTCTGATATCTTTTACAATATTTGGAGGGTTTATTTGAAAGTGATATAAACGTGTTGAGGTAAACAAAGAAAATACAATAGTCATGGACTATGAAAAGTTCAAGTACTGCGAATGGGATATCAGTGCTGTTGTCAGGAACCTAGAAGTTATCGGAGAAACGGCGGCTAATTTACCATATGATTTTAAAGAAGAGTATAATGAAATAGGATGGGGGATATCAAATTCATAGATATAGCCATACATCAATATTGGAATGTGGATAAAGAGATCGTATGGGAAATAGTACAGGTCCATTAGAGCAGAAAACAGAAAAAATTTTGAAAATCAAACATTCATTTTTTAATATAAACTAATATAGTGGATGTCGGGGACGGGGTTTGAACCCGCGACCTCTAGATGTCCCAGGAACATCTATGTGGAACGACAGTTTTCCCTATGAGTCTAGCGCTCCACCAGGCTGAGCTACCCCGACAAAATGAGTTCAGCCCTTACTCATGAAGGGCTTCGTAAATCCTTTCTGAAACAGCTTCTCCTATTCCTTTCACGTCGGTGAGTTCCTCTCTTGAGGCGTCCTTCAACTGCTGGAACGTGAGGAATCCTCCGTCGTACAGTTTCTCCGCGATGGTCGGTCCGACTCCTTCGATATCCTGGAACTGATCGACCACTTCTAGTTTACTCGGCATCACTTCTTCTTCCTCTTCCTCTTCTTCCTCGGCTTCTTCTTCCTCAGATTCCTCTTCCTCTTCTTCCATCTCTTCTTCGGTGATTATCTTTACGTCCAATTCTTCCTGCTCGGGTACCGAAACGACTTCGGACTTCCAGATCTCGACCTGCTTCAGCGGGTACACACTCTTGCACTCGTTGGCGAGTTTTTTTGCAAGATCACCGAAAAGCATCTTCTGAGCGAATTCACCCAATCGGGATTCATTAGCCATCTCTTTGATCACTTCATGTTGCTTTTTCCTCAATGATCTTTTGACGGAAGAGTTGATCCTTTTACTGGTAATCGAGAGGGGCTTGACTTTGATCTTGAAGCCTTCTTTTGTTTTCACGGTAAAAACCGCTTCGATCTTCGATCGCCTTCTCCTAGTCATCCTTCTTACGTAGTCCGTAGTCATCTCGTGTCCGACAAATCTGGTCTTGCACTCTCCTCCCCTTATACCGTTGATTTTGAGCTTAGCCTTGATATGAGTTCTCGAAAAATCACCGGCCAAGTCCTGAAGACTGATCTCGGTTACTCTACCTAGAAGATTTTCAGGGTCCGACGATACTGTTTCTCCGACGACTACCCCGTCAAAGATCTCGGGAGCGACAATCCTGTACCAGCTCTTGCTTTTCCATTTATCCTTTACACGTCTGCCTGCACGCCTGGATTTTTTAGCCATCGTTTTCACTTGACACTTTGAGATTTATAGATGTTATAACTACTTTTTGGTTTAATCCCCCGTCAAATCGGCCTTTATCTCCTTCTTATATGAAAAAAGAAGTTTTTATTTAAATACATAGAGATGAATTTCTTGCAAAAGTCTTTGTTCAGATATCACAACAGTTCGAAACCTTCTGGCATCCCATCGAAATATCCTCTGAAACCTTCTGGCCAATCCTCGGGATCTAGACCTTTCTGTGCTAGAAAAGCGGTGGTCCATCTCTCCAGCCCGATGCCCGTACATCCAGATAACAACTTTTCGTTCTGGCTTTTGATGTTGAAGGCTTCCGTGTACTTTCTAAATATAGAAAGATTCTGGAATTCTAACCATTCGCTGTCTTCTCTCGAACCTCTAAATGGAAGATACGCTTCGAAATCTATCGTCCCTAGTCCTGTCTCTTCTTCTTTTTCTTCTCCGCCGGCCTGCTGTAGGTAGAAAGGTTCTACTTCTGCCATCCTCCATTCAATGTCCATTATATCTTCGAACACGTGTTTATATCTATCTATCAGTTTTTCTTTCAGTTCGAGGAGTTGGTCTTTCGTTCCTATATAAACGGGTTCGATCCGGTGGAATTCGTCCACCCTTTCCATGCCGTGTCTTCCGCCCGACTCGTATCTCGTACTAGGTACGGTACTGTCAAAAATAAGTACTGGTAGACTCTCTTCGGCTATGGTTTCGTTTCTGAATGACCAGTATATGACTGGACACTGCGCGTAGCAAACTCCGGCATTGGGCGTCTTTATCATTTCCTCTAGTTTTTCTCTCGGCACCTCCCGTGTTATCTTTATCTCGTCAACGATCTCTTCCCATTCATCTGGATTTCTTGTCTTGGGTTCCGATATATAATAGGCTTCATTGGGGATACCTTCCATATGGCCTGTCTCCAACCACACGTCGAAGGGAACCATCATAGATCCCATTATCTCTTGAAAGCCGAGAGGTTCAAGCACCTCTTCGATAGCTATCTTTTCCATCGTCTTTATGATCTTGGCAGCTTCAGGCCGATAGAACCACTTACCTTTTGTAGGCCCCCGTTTTATCCATCCTCTTTCCTGCATCACTTCTGTAGGATCTTCCTCCCATGCCATCTCTTTCTTTTCCGACTCCCACTGTAGGTTCCACATCTCCTCTTTACCTTCGTAATACTGTGCATCTATCTTTTCGTTCACACGGTTTATTATCCTGTCCACATAGTTTTTAGATAGCTCTTCTTCACCAAGACTTGATATATTGAGTTCACAATCTTTTCCTTTGATTTTGATATCGTCTGCATAAGGCAACTCGAGTTTTTCATCCTTTTTCGGCTCTTTATCCAGTTCAAATTTTATGGTATAACTATCGATCTCAACGTCTCTAACTCCGACATGATATTCTGGACCCAATTCTTGATTCAACCTCTTTTTCAACCTAATAACTGCATCGTGCGCCCTCACATATCTGTCCGATGTTATGTTCATGTGAAGATTCCTACCCTCTACAGAATGTGCTTCAACTCTAGCTCCTCCGTTTTGGATGTGATCTGGTACGCCCCGCCTCAAGAGATCAGAGTTCGAGTCTGATATTATGGCATCAATGTCTTCTTCTCCGCCTTTGAGCTCGTCGCTGAAAGTCAAGATGGCTTTAAGATCGAATCTCATGGTCTTCGGGACGATATCTCCACGGGTGTATAAATATTTTTGATATCTGAGCACTCTT
>JBKHFH010000055.1:0-13160 GCA_046540335.1 Thermoplasmata archaeon
ATCCTTTGAGAAAAAATAAATAACAGCATCTATCTCGCCCCATTAGATTATTATGGCGGAAAAAGAGTCTGAATCTGATCTGGAAGAGAAACTAGGATACTCTCCAGAGAATGTCTGGGAAAAGATGGACGAGGAAGAAAAGAAGAGGGTTTTTGAATTTGCAGATGATTATAGGCAGTTTTTGAATTCGTCTAAGACGGAAAGGAAGGCTGTAGAGACCACAGGGAAGATTCTTAGGGAAAATGGGTTTAAAGCTATCAGTGAGTACGAGGAACTAGAACCGGGGGATAAAGTATATTACATAAATAGGAACAAGAGCATCGCGGGAGCGGTTGTAGGAAAAAAAGACCTAACTCAAGGCGTTAACCTTGTTACCAGTCACATAGACGCACCTAGGTTGGATTTGAAAGCAAGGCCGCTCTATGAAGACCAAGAAGCATCGATGGCTCTTCTCCAGACACATTATTACGGCGGCATCAAGAAATATCAATGGGTTAGTATACCTCTATCCATCCAGGGAAGAGTGGTCAAAGAGGATGGAACTCCAATCGATATTTCGATCGGAGATGACCCTGAGGATCCCATATTTGTGATAAGTGATCTCCTTCCCCACCTTTCCAAAAAGAAGCAGGGAGAGAGGAAGATGAAAGAGGTGATCAAAGGTGAAGAACTCAACATTATCGTGGCGGGGATCCCAATCGATGAAGAAGATATAGATGAAAAAGTCAAGATCAAGGTATTACAGCTTCTTAACGAAAAATACGATATCACAGAAGAGGACTTCACCAGTGCAGAACTGGAAATAGTTCCAGCTTATGATTCTAGAGACGTCGGTTTTGACCGCAGTATGCTTGGGGGTTACGGTCACGATGATAGGGTCTGCGCGTATACCTCGATGAGAGCTCTTCTTGAATTCGAGAAACCTGAAAAGACAGCAGGGATTATATTCTTCGATAAGGAAGAGATCGGCAGTGAAGGTAATACCGGTGCGAATTCTGAGTTACTTGAGAGCTTCTACTCCGAGCTTCTGAAGAAGACGAAAGGTGAGTACACGATGCACCAACATCGAAAGATGCTCGATAATTCCAAGGCTATATCCGGTGATGTCAGTCCTGCAGTCAATCCTTCCTTCAAGGGCGTTCACGATATTCAAAACGCGGCCTCGTTCGGCAAGGGTATAGCTATAAACAAGTTCACGGGTTCCGGCGGAAAGTATTCTGCTAACGATGCACATGCAGAATACGTTGCCTTGGTAAGGAGAGCATTTAACCAGAACGATGTAGCATGGCAGACTGCTGAATTAGGTAAGGTCGACGAAGGCGGCGGTGGAACGGTAGCTAAGTTCTTAGCCGAACTTAACATCGATGTTATCGATGCGGGGACACCTGTTCTAGGCATGCATGCGCCCTACGAACTTATCTCCAAGTCGGACTTGTACCATACTTTCAAGGGCTACGAGGCATTCTTGAAAACCGAGTGACCGAAGATATCAAAAAAATCTTTTATCCTTTTTCTATTACTTTAACGTTTCCTGGAGGGAGGATTTTTTGGATTTCTTTTATCGGTACGGAAAAATAATCAGACATATCATTCGCAAAATTGTTTTTGTCTCTAGAACCAGGGATGAACACGACTTTTTTCTTGATAAAATCTTCATCGCAGTTTTCTAGCGTGATCGAAGGCGCACACATCACTTTCTTTTTATCCTCGTACTCTATCTCTGCGATGACGGCTTCCATAGGCAGATCGTCTTGATAGTTCCTCTTTCCCCTTATCACGAAGGCGCCGGTGGGTAGAGACTCACCCGCTTCGGCTGTCTTGCTGACCTGATCGGGTTCCACCCAATAAGCTCTACCAGCGCTGATACCTCTTTTCCACTCCTTCGAGTGGATTATAGAGTACTGGCAAGCTTCTTTTAGAGTTTCTTTGCCGATATCTTCTTTTTCTCCTCTCTTCGCCACCACGCTAGGAGCTCCTCCTGCTTCAGCATGAGCGTATCGGTCAAATTTCTCAAGATACTTTTTGACCACTTCTTCATTTGTTTTAGTGTCTTTACCAGCGATGACAATATGACCGCCGCTGGATATGAACCATTTGTACCTATCGAACCAGTGATTCACGGTACCCTCCTTTTTCTTCCTCTTTTTCCGTTTCTTCTTTCCGGCTTCGATCTCTTTTTTCGTTTCCTCGATCGCCTTTTTTGCACCCTTCATCTTCTTTTTGCTCTTTTTACTCTTTTCGTAGTGCTTCTGGGCGTTCTCGTTAACATCTTTTCTGAAATCCAGTTTGACATTTTTGGTATAGTTCTCCCCATCCTTCTCTCCCGTCAGTTCAACTACCACGTATTCGTCTGAATCATTCAATTGGACCACATTTTCAAGGTCCCGGATCTTAGAGTATATCTTTTCCCTATCTCCCTCTCTCCTCGCTTTATATATGTGATCTAGCAATCTCTCACAGTCGCTGTAGTTCTGGTATATAAGTTCAGCTTTTATCTTCTCTTCAACCTCTTCCTCTTTCAGGTCTTCTAGAGCTCTCTTTTGGCTTTCGAGTTTTCTCTCCAGTCTTGATTTCTCTTCTCTTTCCTCGGGCGTATCCTCGCTCTTTTCGGTCCTGAAGGCCATGTCTAAAGCTCGGTTATAGGTCACGAACATCTCGCTTTCCTTATCTTCATACTGCTCTAGCGGGAACGGTACCGCATCGATGATTTCGTCGTCTTCATCCTTGACCACATGCGGCTCTAGATCATACTCTTCTATCTGCTTTTTCATCTCCTGTATTATTAAAGTGATCTCATCGGATAGCTCTTCTGGTTCTTCCATGTGTTTATTCACGCCGATCCTACTGCATATCTCCTCTGCGTACTTACCTCCGAGATTAAGATCGACCGCTAAAGCTCTCACAAGATCTTTTTCTGATCCTTTTAATTCCTGCCTGATCTCATCTTTGTTCAGATCGAAAGGCTGTACTCTCGAAGGTGGGAATTTGTACTCATATCCTTCTTTCAATTCTCTATGACTCCATGATTCAGAGCGATAAGGAACAAGTATATGCTTTTCCCCTTCCAATATCAAATTTCCTTTTCCAAATACCTCAAATATCAGTCTGCTTTTCTTTTCTTTCTGCAGTTTGAAAATAACGACCCTGTCGAATTCATGCTGTTCTACACTGGTTATGGTTGCGTTGCTAGCGTATTTTCTCATCAGCATCACGTAATCTCCGGGTTTCTTTGGGTTATCTTTGCTCTCTTCAGTCAGGTAGAGGCCCTTACCGACTTTGAAAAGAAGCATCTTCTTTCCCTCACCGGGTACGTAAATCCGGAGAAGTATCTCTCCTTCGTTAGGTTGGTATATCTTTTTCACGAACCCTCCTTCTAACGACTTGAGTTCGTTGACCGCCGCCCTGATCTCAAGGGCCTCCATCTCTTCCTTCATCGTTATCACTTTTGGCGTTCTCTTATTTAGTATTTTTATCTTTCAGATAGCTAAGTTCTCTACTCATCCATAAAGATTTTGGGATGTATAAGAAAAAAGAAAGTCTTTTTGGGAATGGGGTATTTGTTTGAAACGATTTTACTTTTCTTTAATCTACTAGACCCTCTTCTTTCAACTCTTCGTAATCCTCTTCGATCAGACTGTCTAGATCTTTAACGTCAAAGTGCTTTTCACCGGTCCAAGCGTTCGCCGCAGCCTTGTACATATCGGAGACAAAATTCACGAGTTTTTCGGGTAGTCTAGGCGGTTCAGGCCACTCTTCTTTTGGAAGGTCATTATCTTTCGCCTCTTCCATCTTTTCGTGCCATCCTCCGCCTCTATAGTAATTCCTCAACATCTGCTTGCTGAGCTTGAAACCGTCGTACTCGAACCTGTCTTCGTCCAAAGTTCCCAAAACATCGCCCAACATCAACTCACCGTTCTTGTCGAGTGCGACTTCCATTTTGCCATCTAGATGTCTCCAGCCCAGCTTTTCGGCTCTTTCATTGATGAATTCGTTGACCTCGATCGCTTTCTTTTTTATACGGTCGATTTTTTCGTCATCGAATCCGGTATGCTCTTTGACTTCATCTAGATTTTTGAAGTATCGGTCGAACTTTTCGAATTTTGTGCTGAAATCGATGATCGGAGGATCCAACTCAGTATTCACTTCGGGGTAACCGTCCAGACCCAGATCTTCAGGTTCTATCTTTCCTTTGTCAAGTCTTCGAAAAACAGAACTACCCTCGCCTAAGTAGTTCCTATAGATGATCTCTAGCGGAACCATCATGTTTTTGTATTCTTCCGGTTCTTCGTCGGTGAAAACATTTACGAGCTTGAACTTCATCCTGTTATCATCTTCTAGTTCGATAAAATGGCTCTTTATCCCTTCTTTTTCTAGTTTTTTGAAGTTATAAGCCCCCATCAAACACAAAGCCTTTCCTTTGCCCTCTATTTTGTCAGGCATCTCTCCATAGTCGAAAACGCTGTATCTATCACTGAACTCAAAGATGCCTACACCTTCTTCATCTTTGGTCGGTTCTTCTATTATCTCCAGATCCTTCACACTTCCCATCTTATTTCACCTCTTTGTCGTCCTTATCTATCTGCTTCCTGTTTTCCTCTTGATATTTCTTTATTCTTTTTTGAAGATCTTTATCAGTCAAACCGAGCATTTTGGCCGCGGCTAAACCCGCCTGTTCCGTCCCCATGACTACCATAGGACAAACTCCTGAAGGCATCCTCAGACTTGAGAATATATCCGCACCGGCGAATTTACTGCTGTAGGGCGGACAAGCGATGACCGGTTTCTCTGTCTGAGCATCGACAAAACCACTCAAAGCATTGCTCCTTCCCGCTACGGTAATGTAAACTACCTTTTCGTCTTCGTATTCTTCTATAATATCGAGTGCTTTCAACGGAACTTTGTGAGCTGAGGCGATCCTCATCACACTCTCTATACCCAGCTCATCCAGCGTGCTTGCTATCTCCTCCGACCAATCCATATCACTCTTCGATCCCATTATGATTACCACTTTCATTTTTTCACCTATGTCATATTTTATGCCATCTTTTCAGCGACCAGATTGTATATTTCAAACATCTCTTTTATCTCATCGATCTTCAAAAAGTAGAACTTTTCTGGTGGTTTTTTCTCGTGATCAACCAGCCCGAGATCGTACAATAATTTCAGATGCTTCGAAGCTGAAGATTCTGTCAGATCCAATTCATCAGCGATCTCGTGAACTGACATCTTTTCGTTCTCACAGAGTAGCTGTAGTATGTTTCTTCTCTTTCTAGATCTGATCGCTCTTGCGAGTTTTTCATCAGGCATTATCATTGGCATCATATCCCGATATATAATTATTTCGCAGTTGAACAATAGCGCAACATAGCAAATATGTAGTTTCGCTTTCAATGAATCCTCTCTAATAAGGAAAAATACTTATTAAACCGAGGTCAATCCATCAGTAGATATTCATGAGATTCGAGAAAGCACTCAGCTTCGACGATATAATGATGGTTCCTAGTAAGACCGACTTAAAGAGAGAGGACATCGATACTTCTACTGCCCTTACTGATGACATAAAGTTGAAAGTCCCGATCTTAAGTTCTCCAATGGATAAAGTCACAGGCAGCGAGATGGCCATCGCGATGGCTAGGGAAGGAGGTTTGGGTGTCATCCATCGTAACTTAGACATAGATGACCAGGTAAAGATGGTCAAGAAGGTGAAACGTTCTGAGAACTGGATAATCCGAGACCCTTATACCGTATCACCCGATATAAAAGCTAGAAAAGCTAAAAGCATAATGGATGAAAAGGATATTTCAGGATTACCCGTGGTTAAAGAAGGAAAACTTATAGGAATAGTGACCAAAAGAGACCTCAGATTCGAAACCGAACTCGACAAAAAGGTAAAAGAGGTGATGACCTCCGAACTTGTTACCGCAGACCCTAACACAGATATGAACGAGGCCAAATCGATACTCAATAAGAATAAAATCGAAAAGCTGCCATTGGTGGACGAAGAAAACCGCCTCAAAGGGTTGATCACCGTTAGAGATATCGAAAAGAAGAAACAACATCCTCACGCAACTATGGACGAGAACGGTCAACTGATGGTGGCTTCTGCGGTTGGACCCGACGAATTCAGGAGGATCGAAGCTTTAGTCGATGCTGGCGTCGATATGATAGTCGTAGATACTGCTCATGGCAACTCTAAAGATGTTATAGAAGCTACGGAGGAGATAAACGGAAGTTTCGGCGTAGATATAATGGCCGGAAATATAGCTACCGGCAAAGGAGCTAGAGCACTGATAGATGCGGGCGCTGATTCACTCCGAGTGGGGATAGGGCCTGGTTCGATATGTACGACCAGGATAGTATCGGGGATAGGAGTCCCCCAGATAACCGCGATCAGAAATGTATATGAAGAAGCTCGAAAAGAAGATATAGGCGTTATAGCTGATGGCGGGATAAGGTACAGTGGCGACGCGGCTAAAGCAATCGCCAGCGGTGCCGATGGAGTTATGCTTGGAAATATGCTCGCAGGGACTGAAGAAGCACCGGGCAGAGTAGTCTTCCGAGGGGGTAGGAAGTACAAAGAGTATAGAGGCATGGCTTCCATCTCAGCTTTAGAAAAACGAGAGAAAAACAGATACCAGCAAGACTTCGAGAGCCGAGAAGAATACGTGCCTGAGGGTGTCGAAGGACTCGTTCCTTATAAAGGCACAGTTTCCGAGGTGCTCCATCAGATCGTCGGTGGTATAAAGTCCAGTATGGGTCACCTAGGGGCTGATAAGATCGAAAAGATGAGGGACGCGGAGATTTACGAGATAACAGAAGGGGGCAAGCAAGAAAGCCATCCCCACAACGTGGAGATAACAGAAGATACGCCGAATTACCACTGGAAGGGAGAGAGATAGTTAAATAGTACGGAGGTTGGTCAGCCAATCACCTTATCTGCGCTCCTCACTAAGAGAGCTACCGTTCCGCTTACCATAGCAGGCCAGACATCCGTGCTCAGATAAAACCCGGGGGTGTATGGACGGACATCTATCAAAGGCCAAAAGAGAGCGTAAGAGTATCCGGACGTAGTTATCAATAGAACATCCAAGAAAAGATGTGATCCCGCGCCCAAAATAAGTGATACGAAAAGTAGTTTTCGATCTTTTGGAACCGTAAGCAAAGAACCCAAAGCTATTATGATGAGTACCCCCCCAGTCGTATGTAATGGTGTCCATGAGAAAGGGATACCCAACACTTGCTCTATTTTGACCGGGTCCAATACGAGTCCTATCCGGATAAGATCGGGAAGAGTGGTTCCAACCATTATCAGCGTTATCTGAGGCGATCCAATCTTTTTGTATCTCCAGGAGAGGATAGTGCCTATGGTGAGACCGATCAGAGCGTGAGTCATCAGATCAGCCATCTCTATCACTTCCCCTTATATGTGATAGTGTTTCTAGTATGGTCAATGGTCTCTCTAGATTCGAAGGATAAGTTTTCTCTATCGAATCTCCAGTGACCTACCAATCTGAGACCTATCCATACCGCCGCGATGATAGATATGCCGTACATGTAAACGAAACGCCAGGACGGTCGTATCAATGCGTTTTCTGAATAGACCGTATTGTTTTCTCCAGCGGTACCGAAGACCGTCAGTCTATCGCCTTTATCCGGTCGTTCTTGAAGATCTGTTATTTCCAGTTCTATCGTCCTGTCCCCACTCTCGACTTCTATCATCATCGGGTCTGTTTTGATAACTTCGCCCCCCACTTCCACTTTTTCTCCCTTGTACTTATCGTAATCTTCGACAAGTTCGTCATTTCCGGGAAATCTATCTTTTTCTGGAGCCGGCGATAGAGACCCGTACCAGATGAAAAGAGATAGTAGAATCACAAGAAGTATCGCCACAATGATAGTTCTTGATTTAACGGAATCCAACATCAATGCGTACAGATTTCCTAATGTATTTGTTTTTTATCCCCGAAGAAAAAAAGACATTATCGACAATCATTAAATAATATTATACCATAGAAGAATCCATGTCAATATTAGTTACAGGATCTGCGGGATTCATTGGATTTCACGTCGCCAAAGAACTGTTAGAGAGAGGGGAAAAGGTAGTCGGTGTGGACAGCGTGAACGATTACTACTCGCAGGATCTGAAATGGGATA
Organism: Thermoplasmata archaeon; assembly: GCA_046540335.1. Classification (GTDB taxonomy): domain Archaea; phylum Thermoplasmatota; class Thermoplasmata; order Halarchaeoplasmatales; family Halarchaeoplasmataceae; genus Natronoplasma. The sequence goes on from JBKHFH010000055.1 coordinate 8,155, forward strand.
GGAATTCCATTCTGGAAGGATACAAGGATTTTAGCTTCCATCATTTAGACCTTTGCGACTTAAAATCATTGGAAAAAGTGTTCGAAGAGGACGAGATAGATAAGATCTGCCATCTCGCGGCTCAGGCAGGCGTCCGTTACTCGGTAGAGAATCCACATGCCTATGAAAAATCCAATTTACAAGGATTTACCAATGTTCTAGAGATGGCTAGACATAACGACCTCGAAAATTTGGTTTATGCTTCCTCTTCATCAGTGTACGGAGGAAATGAAGATATCCCTTACGCTGTGGGCGACGACGTGAATGAACCGGTTTCATATTATGCAGCAACGAAAGTAGCCAATGAAGTCATGGCTCATTCCTATAATCATCTATACGATATATCCTGTACCGGATTAAGATTTTTCACAGTTTACGGACCTTGGGGAAGACCCGATATGGCGATGTTCAAGTTCACCGACAGGATTGTCGATGGAAGACCTATAGAGGTATACAATTATGGAGACATGAAGAGAGACTTCACATATATCGACGATATAGTTGATGGGGTGATAACCAGCTTGAATAAACCGTTCGATTACGAGATATTCAACTTGGGTAATCATACCCCTGTGGAGTTGATGGAATTTATCGAGATGTTGGAAGACGCTCTCGGTATAGAAGCTGAGAAAGAGATGGAGCCGATGCAGCCCGGTGATATGAAAGTCACTTACGCCGATATATCCGGCTCTCAGAAGAAACTTGGATTTGAACCTGAAACCGATCTCAGGGAGGGTATAGAGAAGTTCGTTGACTGGTACAAAGAATATTACAGTGTCGATATCTGATTTTTTATGACTCGAGGCCTTTGCATCGCCGTGCAAAAAGGATATATATGATATAAGTAAATGAGCGGGAGGAACAAATGGACAGGACTGCGATAGTTACCTGGTTAAGGCGACACCTAGGTCGTCCCAGCAAAGAAGAGATCTTAGAGGGGGATATAGTACCACTTCTCTTCAAACTGGGTTGGCCTTTGATGATAGCCAATCTATTGCAGACAGCTTACAATCTAGCTGATACATTATGGCTCGGTCGTTTATCTCCTCCTGATAATACACTATCTGTTGGAGCGATGAGTCTAGCTTGGCCCTTTGTATTCTTATTGTTATCAATCGAACTTGGTTTAGGCATCGCCGCCGTGGCTTTGATATCACAGCATACCGGTGCGAAGAGATACGAGGAGGCTAACGAAGATGCGGGTCAACTTTATTTCATACTGATAGTTATCTCCTTATTTCTGGGGATAATTGGGTATCTAGTTTCCCAATCTTTCATCTCTTTTCTCGCAGAGCAGGGCGATGTGGTTTCTTACGCCGTAGCTTACCTCCAGATAATATTTCTTGGATTTCCTCTTCTTTTGATCTTTGCTGGTTTTTCCTTCTCATTAAGGGCCTATGGTGATACAATCACTCCTATGGCTATCATGTCTCTCACCGTAGTTTTGAATATAATTTTGGATCCTGTATTGATATTTGGTTGGGGACCGTTTCCCCATTTAGGTATAAGAGGGGCGGCGATCGCGACCGTCTTCTCACGTGGGATCGGGGCTGTGATCGCGGTTTATCTGTTGTTCACTGGTAAAGTCGGAATAGAGCTCCAACTCTCTTATCTGAAACCTCGGATCGAGAAGATAAAGAAGTTCTTCAAGATCGGTCTCCCAGCTACTGGGGCTCGAGTATTTGATGCGGTGGGGTTTGTAGTACTAACAGGTTTACTGGCTCGACTCCCCCAACAGAAGGAAGTTCTAGCTGCTTATGGTATAGGGAGCAGGATCATCAATATCACATTCGTGATCATCTTCGGACTAGGGATCGCTTTGAGTACTATGGTCGGACAAGCTTTGGGAGCGAATAAAAAAGAACGTGCTAACAGGATAACCAAGAAAGGTATCATACTCATGGCCTCATTCATGGTCATAATATCTCTTGTATTGGTCATATTAAGATATCCTCTTATGACATTCTTCATACCCGACGATCCCACAGTGATACGTATGGGTGCAGTTTTCTTAGCGATCTTGGCTATCGGAGGACCTTTTTTTGGTATATTTGAAGCGGTATCAGGTGCCTTGAACGGATCAGGACACACACTTAAACAGATGTTCTTGAGCTTGACTCGGCTATGGGCAATAAGGATTCCTTTTGTCTTCATCTTTGCATTTTTATTGACCATGGAATCAACTGGGGTTTGGTTGGCTATAGCTTTGAGCAATATAATCGCTGGTAGTGCAGCTTACCTTGTTTATAGGAGAGGGAAATGGAAAGAAGAGATAATATCTGAAGGTCCTAGGAAGAGAATCTGAATCTTTGAGACGTATCCTTTTTATTTTCGATCCATACCAAACTGATAAATACAGTGTTTTAATTTCCAAGAGCATGGAAGGAGTTAAGATCACGAACTCCGGTCTAGAATTAGAAGGTGATTGGAGAGAAATCTGTGAATTTTGTAGCGAGTTAGAGGTTGCGATGGAAAAGTATCTAGAGTCTAAAGAAGAGATAGATGAGTTTGAAGAGTGGATGCCGCATGAAGAAGATTCAGATGAAGATATGAAGCTTAAGACTGCAGAAGAGGCAGCGGTGAAAGAGAGAAATATTGAAAGGGATTTTGAAGGAGCGAAAGAAGAGTTGAACAAGGCAGGAAAAAATATGGCTAAGTCTGTAGAAGATATCAGAAACGGTGTAAGTCCCTCTAAAGACCTGAAAGAAGCTCTCGTAGAGATCGAGAAGGTATTAGGGGTGGAGTCGTTAAGGTCTTTGAGGAAGATAGAGGAGACTATATACGAGAGGTTGATGTTAAAATTGAATCCTTACTATTTCGATACCGAAGATTTCTCTGTCAATCTAGAGAGGAAAAATAAGGGCGGATACTGTCTGAGTATAAATGTGACGGATGAAAGTTTGAGAAAACACTTTCAAAAAAGATGTGGGTGAGAGAAGTCTGATATGCAGTTTGATGCTCAAATCTTTTAAATTTGTCATCCCGATCCTATAATGGTCCTATAATTATTTATAGTCTGTTTTCCCATAATAAGAACATGGAAATCGAAGATTTTGAGTTGGAAAGATGGTTTGCAACATACGAACATAAGTCAGATATAATGTTGGCAGAGAGTGGGATAAGAAGTTTGAACGCAGAGAGATTTGAGCTAGACCCCGGTAAATTGGGATATGTTATTCCTACTAATGGTGACCCTGAGTTCAGAAGTGAGATAGGCGAAAGATATGGTAAAGAAAAAGATGAAGTATTATTCACCTGCGGAACTCAAGAGGCCAATTTTTTAGTCTTTCTTTCTCTGCTAGATAGACATTCTCATGCTGTAGTTGTAACTCCGACATATCAGGCACTGCACTCTGTTCCTAGAGCTTTTGGGCAGGTTACCGAAGTGTACCTCTCTCCTCCTGATTGGGAACTTTCTGTGAAAGAAGTCGAAGATGCAGTGAGAGATGAGACGGAATTGATAGTCATTAATAATCCGAATAATCCTACGGGTAGATACCATCCCAAAAAGAAAATTGAGGCGCTTCTAGAAATAGCAGAGGACGAAGATGCCTATTTATTGTGTGATGAAGTATACAGGTTGTTAGTCGAGGATCCTATTCCCTCTGTTGCCGAGATGAGTGAAAAAGGGATAAGTACGACAAGTCTTACCAAATCTTACGGATTAGCCGGTGCGAGATTCGGATGGATCGTCGGTCCAAAAAAAGTGATAGAGAAAACCTGGCGGTGGAAAGACTACACGACGATATCTCCCACCAAGATAGGTCAATACATCGCAAAACAGGCTGTGGGTGAATTGGAAGACGATATTCTTGCGGAGAATAGAGCACTCGCGGATAAGAACAGGGAACTAGTTCAGAAATTCATAGATAAACACGATCTTGACTGGTATAAGCCAGTAGGAGTCAATGGTTTTGTCACCATTCCGGAAGGATTCGAAGGATCGGTTGACTTCTGCCGCGGTTTAGTCGAAGATCAGAGCGTGGTTCTCGCTCCTGGTAAACTTTTCGGCTTTGATGGATATTTTAGGATAGGGTTCGGCTTAGAGACTTATAAACTTAAAGAGGGACTTTCTAGAGTAGATGAATATATTTCGGAATGATCGGCCGTACAGTCAAATTAAGCTCAGTAGAAAACCTCCTAAATTAAAGATGATCAGATATCATTACCGAGGTTGGTTTTTAAAAATGCTAGAGTTCAATCTTTCAAATCTTCGTCATCAAAGATAAAAAGTTCCTCTATATCAGTATCAAAAACTTTAGCCACCTTGTACGCTAGTTTTAATGAGGGATTGTATTCTCCCTTTTCTAAATATAGTATAGTCTCTCTTCTCACCCCGACTTTTTCTGCTAAATCATTTTGAGTCAAATCATGTTTAGCACGAAATTCTTTAATCCTCGTCTTCATGTTATCTTAAACCTTCTCAGGGTTAATTTTGAAGTAAAACATCAAGAGCGTACCCGACCATCCTATGACAAATATAAGGATCAAGATGACGATTTCAGAACTCAAACTGACGAAGAGATTGATTATACCTAGACCGAAGATTACAAAAAGTGTAATCACCCAAGAGATAGATAAAGACCTATCGACTATACTTTTTATCATCTCGTCCCTCTCAATAGGATCCTCACCGTAAAACCAATGAGAAAAAATTGCTACAAAGATAAAAGCGATACCTGTACTGAACATTATCCCCTCTAGAAGAGAAGTTTCAAAACCCAAATTCGGAAAAACATACCCTAACAGGATCGATAAAGTGATCAAAGCCATTCCCCCGACCATAAGATAGAGATAATTTTTTTTCATTTCCTAACACCTTTTTATTATACATTTCTAACTTTATGTTATTTATTTCTAACAAAGAAGAGGTAAATAAACTTTTCCTGTTTAACTGCTCACTGGTTAGGAAAAAGTTTCTACTAGCTGTTCATTTACATATGAAAAAATATCATGAGGTTTTCTAC